>JAGWBY010000195.1 GCA_021295675.1 Candidatus Latescibacterota bacterium
TGTTGGAGATGATGGGACGCTCGGCCGAGGCCAAACCCCACCTCGACGCCGTCATTCGCCAGCGGCCAGACATGGCTGAGGCCATCCAACAGCGCTTGGCCAAGCTGCGCCGCTAACCGCCGCCTTTTCCCAATGTCGTTGCTACCCCCAAGACGAACTGCCGGCCGGCCGGAAAGTTGCGCCCGTTAAGCGAGAAGCGCACTGCCGCCTCGATCATTGTGCGCTGGCCGACGGCGTAGAGCAGGGCCGGCGTCAGATAAGTAATGCGCTTGATCTCGGCCTCAATGCCGCCGAAGACGACCGCCGGGTTGCTGCGGAGTACTTCGCATTTGCCCACTAGCATGAGCTGGCGCACGAGCTGGTAGCCTACCTCGGCGTTGAGAAACCATTCGTCGCCTGGGTCGCGGTCGATCTGTTCATTGCGGGTGCGGACGCGATAGCCGAGGTCGATGTTGCCGTACAAGGGCAGCGGCCAAAAGGAGCGCCCCACCTGCCCGATCGCCTACTGGGATCAGTCCGTCTTCGTTTTTGAACTCTCCAGTCGGCACCTTGACCCCGGTCTTGAACGCGAGGACCAATGGTTTGGACAAGAGGCGCAACTTGGCCAAGGCGCGGATGTCGCTCAGGCCGGTATCCGTGCGGGGTTCGGCAAACGCGATGTTGGCAAAGGATTGATCGAAATAGGGAACCTGCAAGCCGAGGTCGAGGCGGTCGGTGATGCCGTACAGGCCCTCGAAAAAGACGGCCCGCGATTCGTATTGTCCGTCAAAGTCGTAGCGGGCGCGGGTGCCGGGTGTGCCAAAGCGCCCCTTGCCGACGTACCACTCCTGTGTGTGCTGTTGGAAATACGTGAGTTTGCTCCAGAACTGACCTCTCTGCAACGTCCAGGCTCCGGCACCCACATCGGCTGCCGCGCCTAGGAGTGCCAAACCGACCAGCAGGTATTTGACCATGCCGCATTCCTTTCTCGTGTTAGAAGCCATAAACCCCCTGATGGCCTTCGTGCGGCTGCAAAGGCGACACCTATAGTTTTAAGACGGCTTCTCAGGTTCGCGGTTTCCCAGTAGAATAAGTACTTTTAAAGCTGTGCATATACTGACTTTAGGAATTAATCACCACACCGCGCCGGTGGAAATCCGCGAGCGGCTGGCCTTCTCCGAAAGCGACCAACCCTCGGCCCTAGCCCGGCTCGTCGGCGACTACGGACTGCACGAGGCGGCCATTCTCTCCACCTGCAACCGCTCCGAGCTGTACTTGGCTGCCGATGGCGACAGCGGACTGGCCCAAGTGCGCCGCTTTCTCGCCGAATGCCAAGGCGTAGATGTCGCGGCACTCGAATCCCACTTCTACCAGTTCAATGACTCAGACGCGGCCGTTCACCTTTTTCGCGTTGCCAGCGGCATTGACTCCCTCGTCGTCGGCGAGTCCGAGATACTCGGACAAGTGCGCCGCGCACTGGAAATGGCCCAGCAAAACGGCTCGGCGCGCCTGTTGCTCAACGAGCTTTTCCAGCGCTCGCTGCGCGTGGGTAAACGCGCGCGCGCCGAAACGGAGATTGGCCGCGGTCGGCTGTCGATTGGCACGGCCGCGGTCGAGCTAGCCGGCCAGGTCTTCTTGGTCGGCGCTGGCAAGATGGGCGCGCTCACGGCCCAGTACTTGGTTGACTCCGGCGTCGAGCGGCTGTTGGTCAGTAGCCGCACTTTTGCCCGCTCCCAGTCGCTAGCCAGCCAGTTGGGCGGCGAGGCCGTGCCCTTTGAGGAACTGGCTGCTCAGCTCGCTGTCGTTGACATTGTCATCTCGGCGACCGCGGCCACGGACTACGTCATTCGGCCCGCTGACTTGCGCCGGGCTATGGAGCAGCGCCGAGGTCGCCCGCTGTTTCTCATCGACATTGCCGTGCCGCGCGACATCGACCCAGCCGCGCGCGGCATCGACAACGTCTTCTTGTTCGACATGGACAATCTCGAACAAGTGGTTGCTGCCAATCGCCAAGAGCGCGAGGGGGAGATACGCTGCGTGCAAACCATTATCGACCACGAGCTAAAGGAGTTTTTGCACTGGTTCAACGCCTTGGGCACCGGCCCGCTAATCCGCGCTTTGCGCGAGCGCGCCGCTCACTTACAGGAGCAAGAACTCGCGCGCTGGGCCGCCCAACTCGGCCCGCTCTCCGCTGACGAGCGCCAACTCGTCGAGGGCATCTTGCGCGGTTACGCCAACAAGCTCCTGCACGATCCGCTCGTGCAGATCCGCGAGTTTGCCAATGACGACGAGGGCTACGTCCGCCTCGATACGGTGCGCCGTCTCTTCCGGCTCGACGAGGCCGAGGAGGAAAAATCGTGACGACGTTCTGCATTGTCTCCCTCGTCATCGCCTTGGCATTCTACTTGGCTGCCGCGCTGCTGTTTCAAGGGCACTTCCTCTGGCACAAGAGCGGCTGGGACGCGCTAGGACGCAAGAGCTTGAAGTTGGGACTGGCCGTACACGCTATCAGCATCGTGCTGCACTTTGCGCTTTCCGGCCAAGCCCTCTTCGCCAATATGTTGGTAATCATCGCTTCGCTGGTTATGGCTTTGGTGGTCGCGGGCTTGCTCGGCGAGCGCTATGCGCGCATTCGCCACCTCGGCCTGCTGACCGCGCCCCTCGCCTTTCTCGGCCTGCTCTATCCGCTGCTGATGCCCCTCCGCTTTGCGGAGGCCGAGTCGATCCTCGTGGAATATCCCTTCCTCGGCATCCACGTAGTACTAACGCTGCTCGGACACGTGGGTTTCGCATTGGCGTTTTGCTCGGCAGTCGGCTACCTCGTCCAACACCAGGCCCTGAAAAAGGGCCAGCTCAACAGCTACCTGCCTGCGCTCGACACGGCTGCGGCGGCGACCTTTCGCTTTGCCGGCGGGGGTTTTTCGCTCTTTACCTTGGGCTTGGGCATGGGTGCGATTTGGTTTTTTGGCGCGCCGGGCGAATACCTCGCGGGCGGGGATACCAAAATCTGGCTGGCTTTGCCGACGTGGTTTGTCTTTGGCATCTATCTCTACTTGCGCGGCATTGGCCGCCGGCACGGCCGCCGTCTCAAGTGGCTGGTGATTGCGGGGTTTGTGCTGGGGCTGATCAACCTGCTGTGGGTGCGCCACGATTTCGTCAATTTTGTCTAGGGTTGCCCGTCCGTACCAACCCCGCCTTACCGATCTGTGTAGCGCAACCGCAACACGGCTGTTTCTCCCATACTACACTGCGTCGCCTAGCAAAGAGCCATCTTTCAGAGTGCAATGATGATTTGAGCGATTGGCCTGCATTTTGCATAAGCCATGTAGCCGATTATCTTTGACCCACTACCAAAGGATGCTCATCATGTCTACTCCACAACCCTCTCCCGAGCTCACCACTCGCGATGTTTTGCAGCAGATCGACCATCGCCTAGGCCTCATCGAGACGGATGTGCGCGAAAACCATACCAAGATCGAGGCTAAGATTGACGCTTTTGACCGCAAGTTTGAAAATTTGAAGGCAAAATTGAAGTCGAAATACGCGAATTGCGCCGCGAGTTCAACGGCAAATTTAACTTGGTTATCGGCTTGGTCATCACCTCTTGGCTGTCGATGATGGGTACGCTGCTCTTCAAATTGTAGATACGGTCACACATCCTTCCACACACCAATCCCGCCCGATTCATCCACATACGCTTCTCTTCAAATTGTAGATGCGGTCACACCCCCTTCCACACACCAATCCCGCCCCGATTGCGCAAAATCCGCGCCGACTCGCGCACCAAATGCACGTACAGTGCTGCCGCTCCTGCCGCTCCCGCTGGTTGAGCACCATGTTGAACCCGCCCGCGAGGGATTTGTATCGCCGTCGTTCTGCTGTATCTTCTGTCGCCTACACAAATAAGGAGTCAAGATACCGATATGCCCCGCGACCCGATGCTCACCCCGGAAGAAGCCCGCGCCATCGTCCTCGACCACGTACAAGTCCTCGGCCCCGAGCGCGTCTCGTTGCTCGAAGCTACTGGCCGCGTGCTCGCCCAAGACGTGTTGGCGCGCCGCGACAATCCACCCTGCGACAACTCGGCCATGGACGGCTATGCCGTGCGCCATGCAGACGTAGCCACAGCAAGGGACGATGCGCCCGTAGCTTTGGAAGTCATCGAAGACATCCCAGCCGGCAAGGTGCCGCAAAAAACGGTCGGCCCC
>JAGWBY010000046.1:0-410 GCA_021295675.1 Candidatus Latescibacterota bacterium
GGTGCGCAGGCCCTCCACCTTTTCCAGCCGCACGATGTCGGGACGGGTGCGCGAAGGTACGTAGAGCACGTTCTTTTTTGGTACCAGTGCCGCGCCGCTCCAATCCGAACCACCCAAGCCCCCAGGCAATACCAGCGTGCCCTTTTCGCTAGGCGGGGTGAACAGCGGGCCGTGCTCGTATCTTTGCAGGATCGCCAGTGCTTTTTCCCGTAGTTCGGGCGTGAAGTTGATCAGGTCGTCTTCCTGTAGTCCCTGGCGGTCGTAGGGCGCGGGCTTGCTGGGGAAGGGCTGGGTCGGCCAGCTTTGTTCGCCTGGGGTTTTCGACTTAGGCACCTCGCGCTCTTTGATCGGCCAGACCGGTTCGCCGGTCGTGCGGTCTAACACGTAGCAAAAGGCCTGTTTGCTCACCA
>JAGWBY010000046.1:580-18943 GCA_021295675.1 Candidatus Latescibacterota bacterium
TGGTGCTGCTGACGGGCAGGTACACGTAGCCCAGCTCGTCGTCGGCGCTCATCGCGGACCACACATTGGCTTGGCCATAAGTCTGATAGGCGTCGTTTTCCCAGGTGTCGTTGCCGTACTCGCCCTCCTGTGGCACCGTCTGGAAGACCCACACCTGTTCGCCGGTATGGGCGTCGAAGCCGCGCACACTGCCGGGGGTAGAGTACTTGGCGGGAGGCCGGTCGTGCCAGTCGGTAATGCCGGAACCTACCACCACTACGTCGCGGCAGACAACAGGTGGTGAGGTGACGGCGTAGCGGCTGTGGTCGATGCGGCGGCGCAACCCCTTGCCTAAGTCGATGAAGCCGTCCTCGCCAAACTTCAGATCGGGCTGGCCGGTCTCGATGTCGATTGAGTAGAGGCGGTCGGAGGAGGTGCCGTAGAAGATGCGCTTCTTGTCGCCGCTTTCCCAGTAGGCAATGCCGCGCGAGGTGCCCGTAAACCCCTCGTAGTCCTCCCAAGATTTTGGGTCAAAGGTCCACAGCTCTTTGCCGCTTGTGGGATCGACCGCGCAGAGGATGTTAAAAGGCGACCCATAGTAGAGTACGCCATCGACCATTAGGGGGGTACCACTGTTCCTATCGGTCCACATATCCTCGCGCTCGGCGATCTCCTTGTCGGGGGGCATGTAGCGCCAAACTTCCTGTAGCCGGACGAAGTTAGTGCCGTCAATCTGGGACAGGGGCGCGTATTTGCTGCTCTTGGCGTCGGCCGCGTAATAGGGCCATTCTCCACCCTGGACTGCGCCGGCGATAAGGATCAATAATACGCAGACTAATGATTGCATCCTGTGCATGGAATGGGTCTTTCTAGCTGGAAGAGTCATTCGGCTAAGCCCTGATAGAGGGCACTGATTTCCGCGGTGGTCAGCACGCGGCCGTAGAGCCGCGCATCGTCTAAGGTCCCGGTGAAGAAGAAGTCCGTCTCGTCGAGGTTTTTCGCACCAATGTAGATGGGCTGATCGGGCGAGGTTTTGACCGCGCTTTGCTTCTGCTCCTGCAACACGCCATTGACGAAGAGCCGGTGATAATCTCCGTCGAAGACGGCGGCGAAATGGTACCAGTGCCCCTTGCGCAAAAGGAGCTTGGCGTGGAGGTCGTCGTCGCGCATCCGGTGCCAGGTGACGCGCCGTCCTCGGGTACTGAGTTGGAACACGCGCACGCCGCCGCCGTTGTCCTGCGCCCAGATGCAATTGTTCCACCAGTAAGGGCGCGTTTCAATCTCGTCGTACTTGGCCCAAATTGAGACACTGAAGGGGCCGTCGAGCAAAAAGCCTTCGATATCGACGACGGCCTTGCCGTCGAAGTAACCGGCACTGTCTTTGTCGCCAGCGCGGTCCTCGGTGAACACTACTTTGACGTTTTTGAGCGGGCGCTGATGCGGGCTGGTGTCGCGGATCTCGCCGTCGAATAGGACTTCAAGAAGCAGGTCTTCGCGGCCGGGCGGGTTTGGCTCGGGCAGCCCTGCGCCGGGGTCGGCTGCCTCGTCTCCCCAGCGCACCTCCACGTCGTACCAGTCGGCACCGCTGTCTTGGTCGGCGAAGACGATGCTGAGGGTGTCGCCGGGCGCTTGGGGCTCCCGCTCTAACTGCGCGACATCGCGCGCCTCGTGTTTGACTAGGTGGTACTGCGCGTCGGAAGGCCATGCGACCTCGTCGGCAAAATACACCTTGCGGGTTTTGTCGCCCTGCCAAATGGGTTGCCAGCGCACCCCATTGACCTCGACGGGCGAAAAGCCGTCGCCGTCCTCGTGCCGCCCGGGCAGGGCACCGTCGCGGTGCTCGACCCACAGACCTTCGCTGTCTGCAAATACCTCGTCGCCGCCATCGACGAAGATGCGGAAGCGAAGCTGCTCGCCGCGTGGCTCGACTTCGACCGTCTTGTATTCCTCGGTAGGTACTTGGTGGAGGACGCCGGCGATCTCCCAGCCGTCGTCCGCTCGGTCGAGCAACCAAGCGTTGTATTGCTTGTCGCCGACGGGGCCGGACATTCCCACCAAGTGCTCCTGCGTGATGGCCATCGCTCGGTCGCCCCACAGGAGGATGTCGAAAAACTCGGCCTTCTTGATGTACTGGTGGATTTCCGGGTCGTAATCCCAAGCGTCGCCGCCGGTCCACTCGGCGACGATCCCGTCGAGGAACTCCTCGCGGGACTGCACCTTGCGCAGAATCCAGGTCTGCGGCTCTTGGCGGCTGCGCATGTCGAGTTCGACGACGCTCTCGCCGATCAGGTCTTCGGCCGCGACGAAGTCCTGCTGGTTCCACGCCTCGTAGAAGCGCTGTACTACATCTTGTATCTGCTGGATGTCAGGGCGTTCGTCGCCAAAGGTCAGGGCCGGATGCAACAGACACAGAGCCAGTAAAACATTTGCTACAGAGTTCATATTTCCCCTCGAAGACTGCACGGTTGTTCACTACAGAACTAAAGCACGAGGGGCAATTGAACAGTGTCAATCGCGTAGGGGGCGGTTTGCAAACCGCCCCCTACTTGCCGATCAGGACGATCCGATTGGTGTTGGTGCCTTTTGTGCGGTTATTTACGCCCCAGCAGTTTGCGGTCTTGGTGAACATCTGATCGTTGACCAACACCATCAGCGGCTTGAGGCCGGCCTCCATGGCCGCGGGCACGACGAGGGTTTCCAGTAAGATTTTGCCATTGCGGACCTCGCCCACCTCAAAGGCAACAAAGCCCCCGCTTGCGAGGATCCGGTGCAGCTCTCGGAAGGTGCGGGTCATCGCTGCTTGCCAGTCCGCTGGTTTTTTCAATTGCCATATAGCCACCTCCTTGGCGTCGATGCCGTTAAACCAGCAGCGCAGCCAGTTGTCTGCTTGGTAGTTGACGATGTCTAAAAAGGGCGGCGAGGTAACGGCGAGTTGGATGGATTCACTGGCGATGGCAGAGGTATTGTCAGACGAGCCGGTTATGAGCAGGGGGGTATTCGCCGTCAGCGTTTTTAGATCGCGTGCTTGCAGCTTGCTCAGTAAGGATCTCGTCTTGCGGAGGATGATGGCCTTTATGTCGCGTTCAGGCGGCACTTGAGCGCGTTTTTGGTTGATGCGTTTTTGCGACTCGATGGACACCGCCTGATTAGGCGGCAGCGTATATACAGAGAAAAATCCCGGCGAGTGCCCGGTCAGGCGGTTGGTCGCCACCATCTGAATCCACGCATCGACGCGGTCGAGTGGCCCTTCTTGGCGGCGCGTGAGGAGGTAGGAGCGCAGGTTGACGATTTGGCGGAGAGTATTGGGATGATAAAAAACAAGAAGGTCGTCCCAGACCTCGCTCGACTTATCGAGGTTCAGCGCTGTCAAGCGCGTTTCTACCTCGTTCCATGCGGGTGGATCTAGGCGAGGGCGGACTAGGCGCTCGCTGAGAGGATTTATGTCGCAGCCGATGGGGCGGCGACCCAACAGCGCCGCTTCGAGGACCGTGGTGCCGCGCCCCATGAACGGGTCGTACACTGCGTCGCCGGGTTGCGTCAGGCGGCTAATGAAAAACCTCGGCAATTGCGGCTTGAAACAGGCGCGATAGGAGACCTCGTGGAGCGAGTGGGCGGCGCGCTGCTTGGAAGTCCAGAACTCGTTGACGTACACTGGAATGGAAATGGCGGGATCGGGAAAGTCGAGGATTTGCGTCTCTTTGCCAAAATCCGCAAAGGCTTGGATCTCGGCGGCGAATTCCTCGGCGTTTAAGGGCCGTTGTGGAGGCATCTCATGGGTGAATAAGTCTAGTTGGGGAGTGGTCACTAGAGGCTCCTGAGTAAGGAGAGTGCCTTGGCACGGCTTATCTTCGACGATTTTCCAAGCTGGCCCTGACTCCACCAAGCTCGTACCGTATCCGCCGGAATTTGCCAGTACGGTACGGAAGGGAAGCATTGGATGTCCGAGACGATATAGCCGGCGATCTCGTCTAATTTTTGTAGAAAACCATCCTCTTCAAAATGCCTTCCTGATCCAACCATATAGCTGGGACAAAAATAGATACCACCTCTGGACACGCTGCGGACTTCCCATTTGCGGCCATCGGAATCCAGTACATCATAGCCTGCCCCTTCGCTACTGGCTAGTGATCCATTGAGTATCTCGTAGGCTATGCGTCGTTCTAGCAGAAAGGGTACTCGGCGTCCATCGGTGAAGTAATCACGCACATCGTCTTGCGGAATTTTCAGTGCTTCCGCTATCTGAAGAATATCCCATTTTAACAAACCATTGGCAGTAGCCACGTTTCCGTTCTCCTTCCGTCCTGTATGCTCCAACTGAGAAAGAAACTGCTCGAAATCATCCTCGCTCAAACGGAACGCCTTTACGTCTGCAACGCCCAAGCGACCCGTAATATCGCGAAGCGCATAGTTCTCCGTTTCCTCAAATGTACCATCCATCATTGCATTCTCAGCCCATTCTACTAGCTCTTTGAGGGACGCTTGGTGTTGTAGATATGTCCTTATTCTATCTGTGAGCACTTCAGATGTGATGAGTTCCATGATTTCTACTTTTCAACGAGTCGGTGCCCGGTATCTTCTGGATACTTCTGATGTACTTCTACCAACTGCCCATTTTGGTCGTAAATTTCTTGGTAGAATCGCACGGTTTTTTCTTTTTTATCTACTTCCTTCACATAATTTACGCTCCATCCTGAACGACCTAAGACATCATACCAGTATCGCCGTCCACCATCTTGTAATTCGCGGTCCACTGCATCTTCAAGTTGGGGAACTTCGTTTTCTTTATAACCAAAGTGGGTATACACTTCTTCTACCAACACACGAGCTACTCGCCTCGGCTCATAGTCGGAGTTGAGAACGATTTCTCGACTCACTATATGTTGGCCCTCGAATGACTTCAGTTTTCTACCGAAGAACGGACTTCGAGGATGACCATAAGGAAGCGCAAAGCCGGCGACGTTTCGGTACTCTTGGCCTAGCCTAATGTTCGTGCGAATGTTGGCAATTTCGTACAGTGCCTTGGCGACTTTGAGGATACTGAGAGGCATCTCTAGGACAGCGTATGGATACAGCCAGTTTACATCAGGCACCCCTGCTTCTACCTTGTACCACTGAAAGAGGGCACTCCTGAGAGGACACCTTAGCTCTAGGTAGCCGTTTTTCATTAGGGTTAGTTCTTGTTCGGCAGTAATACCAACGCCTTCAATCCCTTCTGGGGTCAACCGAGTTTTACTGAGGCCGCGAAAACCAAAGCAGTCTGGTCGAAGGTTAGGTGGACTCAGCAGTATCTCCTTGACCGCTAGGCTCCTAGTGTCGATCAGTACCTTATCTGAACGTTCTGGTACGATGAAGATCCTGTACTTCGGACCTGCCATTACTCAGCCTCCTCTGCTGCGGGCGGTTCGTCTCTCATGCGCCGGAATCTCTCGGCTATATCCTTAATTAACTGGTCCATGTCCGCAACGCCAAGTGGTCTAGCTGAAAGCCTCCTTGAGTTGCTCGATTTCTCGGCGCAGTATCTGGATCTCCTCAGTCAACTCGCCGAGTCTCCTATTCGTCTCAGTCTCGGGAAAGTAGATGCGCGAAAGTTGACGTCCTAGCTCTTGGACGGGCATGAAGCGGACATCCGTACCGTATCGAGACACAAAAATGGAGGCGTCCCGCCAGCGGAAAGCATGCGGGCGTCGCGTACTGGGCGGCACGTGAATTCCGACTAGGTCCGTCTGACCGGCAATTCGCTGGAGTGTCTTTGGTTGTACATCCAACCGAATGATGGGCGGATCAATGAATTGCTGACATAGGCTCCGAATTCTCTGTGCCTCTCTAGTACTCGCTTCGACGTCGCGAAAGCCAGTTGCAATGTCGCGGCCCTGTTCCTTTTTGGTCGTGATGCCAACGAAGAGATACCCTCCCTCTGCATTCGCAAGAGCTGAGACGTCGTGGAGGAGTTCAAACGTTCCTAGCGGACTTTGTGACCATGGTTGTCCCTTAAAATCGAGCCACTGATCTTCGGGAGTACGGTTTGTTGCGAAGGCCGAGATATCCTCCTCGGCAATTTGATCTATGGGTCTATTGTCGAACCAGTTCATTCTTTACTGAACCCCACCGCGCATCATCGCCAGAAATCGCTGGGCGTTCCCGGCAAAGTGATCTTCGATTTCCGCGGGCGTTAGTTGCAGCATCTCGGCCACTTGCCGCTCTTGGCGCAGTTGCTCGTAGATGACGAGCGTAGCTCGGGAATCGCAGTGCGGCGTGCCGGAATCGTCGCCAGGATAGAACAGCCAGGCGCGGCCATAGGTGATGTACTTGCCGCGCGCACAGCCGGCGACCACGTTGTCCGAGCCGAACATTACCCGCTTGCGGTCTTCGTGTTTCATCAGCAGATAGTGCGCATACAGGTCGTTCACTGCCGAGGTGTCGTACCATATATTGGGCAGATCGCACAGGAAGTGGACGGCCTCTTCCATCATAAAGGAATTGAACGAGCGGGCGCAGTGGGCCAAAATCCACTGCGCGTTGGGGTATTCGCGGGTGTAGTGCGCTAAGTCGCGCTGGTTGTCCGGGTCGGCTGGGCCGGTGGGTTTGGCGAGGTGCATGGTGATGGCCAGCTTCTTGTGGTGAGCGACTTCGATGAGGGATTCCGGGAGGAAGTCGCAGATGCGAGCACCGGCCGGGTCTGGGGCAAAGGTGCGGTAGGGTTTGAGGCCGAGGAAGCCGTGCTCATCGACTTGGGCGGCTACGTATTCGGGCGTCATGTCTGGGGTGACCATCATGTTGATCGCGGATTCGGGATCGGCGGCGAGTTGGGCCGCCATCCAGGCGTTGTGCCCGGCGGCGTCCATGCCCGGCATTGGAGTGCCCAAGACCAGCATGTGGAAGGCGCGGCCTGGGTAGAGTTTGGCCGCCCAGGCGAGGTGGTCCTGATAGTCTATCTCCTCGCGCAGACCGGTCGGTGCGCCCGTTAAGGAGCCTCGGTGGTCCTCAGACCACATGTGCGTGTGCATGTCGTAAACCGTGGCGGGGACGAAGTCTTCGAGTTCTCGCTCCCAGAGCTGGCGGTCGAAATCTCGATAGGTGAAATCGGTCATGGCGTGGTGCTCCCGAGCGGCGCGTTTGACAGAAAATGGCAGGCAACCTAGTGTTGCCTCAAAAGGAGGAAATCCGAGATGAACAGAGAAAAGATAGCGCCCGAACTAGCCGTGGAAAAGGACGCACTCATCGGCGAAGGGGCCGTTTGGGATGCGGATGACGAGTTGTTGTACTGGGTCGATATACTCGGCCACGAGGTCTATGTGTACGATCCGGTGAGCGGCATCAACCGCACCATCCCCACGTGCCAAGCCGTGGGCACGGTGGTCAAGCGGCAAAGCGGCGGCCTCGTCGTGGCCCTGCACAACGGCTTTGCTCACATCGACTTGCGGACGGAGCGCATGGTGCCGCTCGGCGAAGATCCAGAGTGCGCGATTCCTGCCAATCGCTTCAACGACGGCAAGTGCGACCCGGCTGGTCGGTTGTGGGCTGGGACGATGGATTTTGGGGGTGCCCGGGACCAAGGTGCGCTCTACTGCCTCGACGTAGATCACTCAGTGAGCCGGAAGGTCGAGCCGGTCAGCGTGTCCAACGGCATCGTCTGGAGCGCCGATCAGCAGACTATGTATTTCATTGACTCTGGCTTGAACAATGTGCGCGCGTACGACTACTGCCGCGACAGCGGGGACATTAGCAACGAGCGCGTGGTAGTGGAGTACGGAGGGCCGGGGGTGTTAGACGGCATGGCCATCGACGAGAAAGACGCCTTGTGGATCGCCGTGTTCGGAGGGTGGTGCGTCTTGTGCTACGATCCTCGCTCTGGGGAGTTGCTGCGCCACTTGGAACTGCCCATGTCCAATGTGACGTCCTGCGCCTTTGGCGGCGCGGGCTTGGATCAGCTCTACATCACCTCGGCTTGTCGGGGCTTGGATGCCGAGGCGCGGCAGGCCCAGCCTTTGGCCGGTTCGCTAGTGCGAGTCAATCTGGGCGTGCGCGGCGTGTCCTCGGATGCGTTTGCCGGCTAGATGGCAATGGCGCGCATCTCGTCTGACCAGTCGCGCCACATGTCCTTTTGCGGCGGCTCCTGCTGGGTTTGTTCGATGTCCTGCTTGAGAAAATCGTAGAGCACGGCTTGGCGCAGTTGGCGCGAGGTGTTCGGACTAGCCATGTGGCCGAGGCGGTGGTGCCAGAAGACGATGTCGCCGGCTTGGCCGTGGGTATCGACGGGCGTGCGCTGGTTGAATTCGGTGCGCACTTTTTCGTACGCGGCTTCGTCTTGGTCGCGGAGGTACTGCGAAGTGAAAGTTGGGTAGAAGGCGCGATGGCTTTCGGGCCAGACCATGAAGCTGCCGCCGTTGGGCGGCACGTCGTCGATGTAGCCGACTACGCCGAGGTGGAAGGGGTGGCCGTCGGTATGGCAGCCTAGGGCTTGGGGCAGATGATCGCCGTAGGGCAGGGTGCAGTAGATGCCGCGAATGCGCTCGGGCTGGACGAGCTGGCCCTTGCCGAGCATTTGTTCGGCCATGGCCCACACCTTGGGCTCGGTGGCTAGCAGGCGCACCATCCACTCCTCGCCGCCCGGCTCGCGGAAGTTCCAGCGAAAGCCGCGGCGGTGGTTGGCACCGTCGAGGTTTTCCTCGTCTGTGCGGAACGGGCCAACCCAAGTGTCGGGGGCGTCGCGGCGGCGGCTCGGAGGGGCACCGTCCCACAGCCGGGCGCGGGCGCGCTCCATGAGTGCAGGGTCGAGCACGTCGCGTTTGATGAGGTAGCCGTTGCGCTTGAAGAAGCGCATTTCGTCGGTCGTCAGCATGTTTTCACCTTTTAGAACTGATTGAGAAGGATATGCAAAGAGCATACGCTTGGAAAGCTGCGTAGGATTTAGCTTTAGGGCTGTGGCGGTCGTATCTTAGAGCGGCTTATTTTACCGAGATTTACCCCAAGGAGATCGCGATGCGCTTTTTCAACACGGCTGGCCCGATCCGGTCCCAAGACCACTACCACATCCCGCCGTTGGAGCGCTTGGAGCTGGATGGGGTGCGGACGCTCATCCAACAAAAAAAGTACTTCGTGCTGCACGCACCGCGTCAGACCGGCAAGACGTCGGCTTTGCTGGCGTTGCACGACCTGCTCAATGCCGAGGATGGCTACCGCTGCGTGTACGTCAATGTCGAAGTCGGGCAAGCGGCCCGGGAAGATACCCAGCGCGCCATGCAGGCGATCCTCAGCCAACTGGCCTTGCGCGCCCGGCAGGACCTGCAAGACGAGTTCGTCGAGGAAATCTGGTTCGACATCTTGCAGCGATCCGGTCCGGATGGGGCACTCCAGCAAGTGCTCAGCCGCTGGGCGGCAGCCGATCCGAGGCCGCTGGTGCTGCTGATCGACGAGATCGACGCGCTGGTAGGCGACACCCTTGTATCGGTGCTACGGCAGTTACGGGCCGGCTACGATTTGAGGCCGGAGAGCTTTCCGCAGAGCGTGGTGCTATGCGGGGTGCGCGATGTGCGCGACTATCGCATTCAATCAACGGCCGAGAACGCCATCATTACCGGCGGCAGCGCATTCAACATCAAGGCGAGGTCGCTACGCTTGGGGGATTTTTCGCGGGCGGAGGTATGTGCGTTACTGGGGCAGCACACCGAAGAAACGGGCCAACAGTTCACCGCCGAGGCACTGGAGACGGTCTGGGAGCAGACGCAAGGGCAGCCGTGGTTGGTCAACGCGCTGGCTGACGAAGCCTGTTTTGCGGGCGAATTCGCCGAGGCGTGGTATCGTCCGGTCACGGCCGAGGCCATCCATGCGGCGCAAGAACAACTCATTGTGCGGCGCGAGACGCACTTAGATCAGTTGGCCGACAAGCTGCAAGAGGAGCGGGTGCGGCGGGTGGTTGAGCCGCTGCTGAGCGGCACGGGTGGCACCGAGAAGGTGCCCGACGATGACCTCCAATACACGCGCGACCTAGGGCTTGTGCGCCGCGAGGGCTCGGTCGCCATTGCTAATCCAATCTATCGAGAAGTCATCCCTCGGGCGCTGACCTATACGACCCAAGAGATGACGATCCATCACGATCCGGCTTGGTATGTCGATGCAAATGGTAACCCCCAAGTCGCCAAGCTGCTAACGGCGTTCCAATCCTTTTTCCGCGAGCATTCGGAGCACTGGGTCGAGCGGTTCCAGTACAGGGAAGCCGGTCCGCAACTGCTGCTCCAGGCGTTTTTGCAGCGGATCGTCAACAGCGGCGGTCGGATTGAGCGGGAGTATGGCTTGGGTCGGGGTCGGACGGATTTGCTGATTGTGTGGCCGCAGGGTACGCAGACGCGCAAGGTGGTGATCGAGTGCAAAATTCTACACAAGAGTTTGGAACAGACTATCGCCGAGGGGTTGGAGCAGACGGTGGAGTATATGGATCGCTGTGCGGCGGAGTCGAGTCATCTGGTGATTTTTGACCGGCGTGCGGGTCGGCGTTGGGACGACAAGGTGTTTCACGGTCGCCGGGCGTCGGCTAATGGGGTGGCGATTGAGGTGTGGGGGGTGTAGGACTAACTCTCTAACAAATGTTGAAAGTATGAGTATAAGCGACCTATCCTTTGAGCACGTGCTGAGCAGCCAGTACACGGTTTTTGATGGGCTGGCTGGGATGCATGTGGAGGACATCTACCAAGACCGCCAGGGCTTTCTCTGGATCGCTACGGCCGACGGCGGCGTCAGCCGGTTCGACAGCGCCCATTTTGATAACTTTGGCCTCAAGGACGGTTTGCCCAATCTGACGGTCATGGCCATTGCCGAAGAAGAACGTTCGGCGGGGGGCTTGCCGCGTACGACGGGCGCGGCTTTCAGGTGTACACTACCGAGCACGGCCTGCCTTCCAATGAGATTTTGGGGCTGCAAGTCCAGCCGGACAAATCAATTTTAGTGCTGACTGGTGCGGGCGTGGCTTGGTTTGCCGAGGGGCGCTGCATAAAAAGCATAACTGACATGGGCGGCCAACCGTTGGGGCGGGTGTATGACATGGCTATCGATGCGGCTGGTACCACTTGGCTAGCCACACTGGACTGGGGCATTATCAGCTTAGATGGGCGGCGCATGGATATCGGTGCCCGGGTGCTTCAAGAGCCTTGGAATTTTGCCCAAGACCCCTCTGGTCATCTGTGGATTTCCTTTCGTTACACGGGTAGCGAAGTCTTGATCGGCCGCTACAATCCACAGAACGAGCAGTTTACACTTATTAATGTGGCCATTGGAGCCGAAGGGGGGGTGAAGAATCACGGGACGCGGCACGTGCGGGCCGACGAGAGGGGTTGGCTCTGGCTGTCTCGTCGGGGCGTGGTGGTATATGACGGGCAGGCGTGGTACCCTTTTTCCGCTTCCTTGTCGGACATTGATTTTTCAGACACGCGCCTGAGCTACGAGGACCGCGAGGGCAATATCTGGATCGGGCTTTGGGGCGGTGGGCTGATTTTTTGCGACCCGGCCAGCATCCGTCGCTACACGGAAGCCGACGGTTTGCCCGACCACGAGGTCCGCTGTTTGGGCGAAGACCATGAGGGACGAATGTGGATCGGCACGATGGACGGCATGGCCTGCATGGAAGAGGAGCAAGTCCGTCCGGTCGAGACGGGGGAAATCGTCTCGGCGATGGTAGTGGATGGCAAGGGGCAGGTCTGGAGTGGTGGGAGTGCGGGCAAGGTGTACAAGTGGGAAGGTCAAACACCGCAAGTGATCCCGGTGGCCGAAGAGACCCACCCCGGAGAAATCTCGGGGCTATGCGAAGATGGGCAAGGGCGTATCTGGGTCGGCACCTTCCGGGGTCGCTTTGGCACTCCCTTCAATGAGTGGTTAATTGACGAGTTCCGTGACCTGCTGCAAGACCAAAACGGAGTATTCTGGATCGGTTTTTACGGAAGCATACCGGCACTGTACTGTTACGAGGATGGGCATTTGCGTCCGGCGGAGATGGCCGAAGCAGAGTCCATCGCTTATGTCAACGTCTTGTGGAAGCATCAAAACACCCTGTGGGTAGGTACGGCCAAAGGGCTTTTTGCCCTTGATCTCGCGTTGCGGGAGATGCGCCACTTTACCGCCGAGCAGTTTGGGCTGTCGGCCAATGGCATCTTGGCGCTGACCGCTGATCCGCAGGGCAATATCTGGATGGGCACCAGCGGCGGCGGCGTCCTCCGCTACGACGGCCAGACCTTCCAGAGCATCCGCTTGGGGCCATCGGCTCTCGAAAACATGGTCGAAGCCGTCCTGTGCGACCGTCGTGGTCGGCTTTGGTTTGGCACGCGGGAGGGGTTGGTTGCCTATCAGCCAGGACACACGCCGCCGTGTTTGGTCATCCGCGAGGTGATGGCAGGTACCCGCTTGGCCGCGCCCGAAGCCGTATCCTGCCCCGAGAGCACCCCGGAAATCCGCGTTCACTTCCAAGGCATCAGCTTTCGCACGGGCGCGGGGCAGATGCGCTACAGCCACCGCTTGGTAGGCCACGATCCGACAGAACAATGGAGCGAGTTTACGGCTGCCGATGCGGTCGCGTACAATGCCTTGCCAGTGGGCGAGTATTGCTTTGAGGTGCGGGCGATGGACCGTGATGGTCTGCTGTCCGAGGTGGCCAGCGTGGAGATTCAAGTCCTCCCCGACGCTAAAACCGAACGCATCCACGCCCTTGAAAAGGCCCTGCGGGCGACCGATCACGTCGTGCATAGCAAGAGTTGGGCTATGCGGCAAGTGATGGAACAGATCGTGCGGGTTGCCGAGACGGCGATGACCGTGTTAGTGCTAGGCGAGACCGGCACGGGCAAAGGCTTGCTGGCGCAGACCATCCACGAGACAAGCACTCGTCGCATGCGGCCCTTCATCCAAGTCAATTGCGGGGCGCTGCCGGTCGGATTGGTCGAAAGCGAGTTATTCGGCCACGAGAAAGGAGCCTTTACCGGCGCGGCGAGCCGTCAACTTGGGCGCTTTGAACTGGCTGATGGCGGCACGCTCTTTTTGGACGAAATCGGCGATTTGCCGCTGGAATCTCAGCGGGTGCTGCTGCACATCTTGGAGGAGAATGCCCTGACCCGCGTCGGCGGTGAGCAACCTGTGAGCGTAGATGTGCGGGTCATCGCAGCGACCAACCGCGACTTGCGTCAGGCCATCCAAGAGGGCACGTTCCGCGAAGACCTGTTCTACCGTCTGAGCGTTTTTACCTTAGAGCTTCCGCCGCTGCGGCAGCGGCAAGAGGATATCCCGGCGTTGGCGGCTCATTTTGCCGAGCGGTATGCTCAGCACCTACAGCGGCCGGTACCGACTTTAGCCGAGGGGATGGTCGCGCACTTGCAGAGGTATGCTTGGCCGGGGAATGTGCGCGAGTTGGAGCACGTGATCCACCGGGCGGTCTTGCTGTGCAAGGACGGTGTCATGCGGGTGGAGGATGCGTCTTTGCCGTCAGTTGCGCTGCCGGCCGGGGAGGGGGAACGCCCGCCGGCTGAACGACGAACTGGAGACGCGGACGAAGCAACGCCGCCGGCCGAAGTGGTGGACGAAAAGCAGCAAATCCTAGAGGCTCTGCAAGCGACCCACTGGCGGGTTTATGGTGTGCATGGTGCGGCTGCGTTGTTGGATATGAACCCGGAACGGCTACGCTCTCGCATGCGCCACTATGGACTGCGACGACCCCAAAAGCCCGGCACGGGCAAGTAGGGGGCAACTCCTTACAGGCCCCAGAGCTAGCGCGAGTCTAACTCACAAGCCAGAAAGCCTTCAAGGCGCATACGGAAATCGTATTAATCATACGGAAATCGTATTAATCATACGGAAATCGTATGATTCCTTGCACCGATGGCGAGGCGGCGCATCCTATAAAGCGCTGTCCCATAATTTTAAGTATCATGTTTTTCAATCCGTTAGGTTCATCCTAAAGGATTTTTTTGTGCATGGCCTGCTTGTTGGCACGAAACTTGCAAATATCGTCGTGGAAGGCAAAAGCTCCTCTAATCTGAGACGAACTATTATGGATGCCCTGCTCAATGATTTTGGATCGGCTAACACTCCATCTCTGACTCTGGAGGTGCATTATGCGCTGCTTGCTCATTACGATTGGCTTGTTAGCGGCTCCGCTGGGAGCCTTGGCCTTAACATGGGATTTTGACGAGGGCACTACTTGGGGCTGGACGGCCCAGGAGAGTCTCTTAGGCACTGACGGTAGTCCCACCACGGTGTACAGCGAAGTCGAAGATGGCGTCTGGCGCATTGCTCCGGTGCCAAGCGGGAAAGAACCAGCCATTAGCTTGGTCTCACCGTTGATTGGGGAAGACTCGGCCCTGTTCGACTGGGTCACCTTACGGCTCCGCATCATCCACGATCGCCCGACCGAGGGGAACCTCCTGATGCACTGGTCCAATGTCGAGTCCAGACGCCGCAAGCAGGAAGCGGGCCAAGGCGCACTGCCCGACAAGTCGGGGGTTTATACGATCCGTTCTCAACTCTATCCCATCCAATGGGAAAACCTCACGATAGATATACGGGCCTTGGAAGCGGACCCAGAAGCAGAGATCATTTGGCAGGACACCCTCTTCCACTTGCGACTAGACCTAGCGTTAAATACTAACCCACAGGGTCCGGCCGATCATCCGGCCTTTGTCGAAGTGGACTGGATTCAACTGACGGGGTCCGAAGAGCTGCTGCTGGGAGAATTGCAGCCCCAGGAACTCGCCGTGGAGGCCGGGTTGCCCGGCGCGTTGTTCGCTGAACCGCGTTTTTCTGTGCTGGGTCAAGGTATCGGTGGTCCAATATCGCAAGGTACTTTGGGCGATGTAGATGGCGATGGAGATGCCGATCTGGTAGTGGTCTGGCAAGTGTGGGGAACGGGCTGGATAATAGCGACCAGCGACGGCTTGGGCGGCTTGGTCCCCACTCGAGAGGTCCGCCTCTCAAACCGGGATTTGCCGCGGATTGCGGGTGGCGATTTCGACGGGGATGGGCTTCTCGATCTGGCCTTTAGTGACGGTCTGACCACCGAATTGTGGCTCAACCGGGGCGAGGATGGCTTTGAAACCATCCTCCAGCTATCCGACAGCTATCTCCTTGGCCTAGCCGATGGCGATGGCGACGGCGATGTGGATCTGGTGGTCGTGGAGATCGACGACCTATCGTCCAACGTGATTATGTGGATCAATGACGGCGCGGCCGGGTTTGCCGACAGCGATCGGTTTGACCTCGAGACCGAAGAAGATCTCCGTACTTTCCCTTTCCCGCTGGCAGGGCAACCGGTGGGCGAGGCCGTGTACCTGTTGTGGAACCGAGTGTGCTCCGAGCCCGTGGGGCCTTGGCGTCTGACCCAGCCGTGGGCGGCCAGCCCGCCGCCCCCGCTGTTTTTTGACGCCGAGGTCAATCCCTGTGACCTGCACCTGCTCGCCGATCTGGATGGGGATGGGGCGGTGGAGTTGGTCGGGACGCCCGAGCGGAATCTATTCTTCGACTTTGATTTTCGCACCACCTACCACGGTTTGGTGTTGTGGCGGGTGGACGCTTCGGGCGGGGTGGAACGCCACCCCCTGCTCGGTCCTCAGGTGCTCGTGCCGAGTCCGAATTCTGCTGGTAGGGCCATTGCCAGTGACCTGACCGGCGATGGCCTGCTGGACTTGGCCGTGGTCGATGTCAACGTGGCAACGGGTCCGGCCCTGGTGGTGCTGGTCGGTCAGCGCGATGGCGTGCCCGTCGTCGAGGGGCGCTACCCTCTGCCGGGCATCGGCGACGAGGTGCTCGCTGGCGATGTCAACGGCGATGGGGCGACCGATCTGGTGGTGCTGGGACGGAGTGTGGAAGGCGGTCCGGGCGGGGCCTTCGTCTTCCTCAACCAAGACGTTCCAGTCGCCACCGCTATCGCGGCCGAGACGACCACGCCTACGGCCTTTGCCCTTGGTGCCAACTATCCCAACCCGTTCAACCCGGCCACGATCATCCCCTTAGCGGTAGCGGCGGATGCTGGCGACGTGGATTTAACCATTTACAACGTCTTGGGGCAGCCGGTGCGCCACGTGTGGACGGGTCCGCTGGCGGCGGGCGAACATCGGCTGGCTTGGGATGGCCGGGACGCGCAGGGCCAACCCGTCGCCGCTGGAGTCTATGTGGTGCGGCTGCACCAAGGCGACCAGACGCGCATCCGCAAGATGGTCAAACTCGAATAGACGCACGAGTCTGGAGCGGACATGCTGAAGAAATTGCGCTACCATATAGCGACTGGCTTGCAGCGTTTGAGCGTCCCCAAGGTCAGCATAGAGCGATTGAATGGGTGTGGCGTGGGAGCGTGGGTTAGGACCTGCCGAAAAGGGAAAGGCATAAGCCGATGAAACGGCCATGGAAAGTCTCGTTCCGAAGAAATAGAAAGCTGCAAAGTTGCTTGGCGTTGTCGCTGGCGTTGCATCTGCTGGTGATTTTCGGCATCACGCACCGCGAGCGGGTCACCCAATATCCCGTGCTGCCGCCGATCATGCTGAAGTTTACCAAACGGCCGCCGCCGCCGCGCACCCTCACTCGCCGCCAACGGCCTATGCAGCGCCCGTTGGTGCGCCGCCCGGCACTCCAGGCGGCTCCGGTCATGGCCGTGCGGCCGGCTCCCACGGCGTCGCGTCCACTGTCGGTGTTCAAGTCATCGGCTCTGCGGCTGCCGACGGCGTCGTTGCCGGATCGGCTGGTGCTGCCGGTGCCGGATTTCCCGGCGCGGCACATTGGTCCGCAGATGCGCGCTGGCGCACTAGAAGGAACGCGGCAAGGCGCGGACGAGATTGACTTGTCCTTAGAGCTAATGGATGTGCAGGCGCTGGACACGGGTCGGCACCGGGCGATGGTGGTGGTCAATCCCCAAGATCGGCGCAACCTCAAGGGATTCCTCTATATGTCTGGCATCTATAGCCCTTCCATTGAAAGGGCTGACGAGAGGGGGACGACTGAAAAGGCACCAGCGCGCTGGACTCAACAGATGCCGCGCCGTTTGGTGGAACGGCGGATGTTGCAAGGGTTGGCAGATGAGATGACCGCCAAGACGCAGGTTCACGTCGAAGTGCGCGACGCAGTTCGGCTCGACGATCCACAGCTTTTGCAAGTCCCCTTTCTCCTCATGACGGTCAGCACCCCCTTTGAGTTTACGAACAGCGAGGCGGCCCGGCTCGGGGCCTATTTGACTTCGGGTGGCTTCCTATTTGTAGATATTGTCAGCATTTTGTTTCACAATTATAGCGATGACGAACTAGACATTCCGGTGGTGCGTTCGCTCATTCGCGCCAGCTTTCAAGCGGTGGGTTATCAAGAATGGAAGGACTGGCAGTTTAGACGGCTAGAGCTAACTCATCCGATCTATCATTGCTTTTACGATATAAACAGCCTGCCACGGGGGATGCGCAATATGCACTTTCTATTTAAAAATGAATCTCTACCGCTCACTCCGGACTATTTGGAGGGCATCGTAGTAAGGGAGCAGTTAGTGGGGGTGTACTCGATGCGGGGCTACGCCGATTTCTGGGCGGGCATCGCTAAGCAGGAGCTAGATTTTGTTTCGGAGCATAACATACTCAACAGCGCGTTTCACACTAGTGCCGAGGAGCCGCTGGTGTATAATTTGGGGGTGAATATGGTGGTGTATGCGTTGACGCGGGAAGGCTCATTGGCACGACAATTGGTCGATGCGGATTGAAGCTCGGAGGGCATCAGCGTGATACGCATTAACACCTTGAATCGCTGCGGCAAAACCTTAACCCTCGAACTCATGGGGTATATCAATAAGACGGAGTTCGACATCCTGTATGATTGCCTACAATCGCAGGTCGAGGAAGGGGTAACGGAGGTCCGCATCGTGGCCAACGAAGTGCGAAGCCTTAATCCATTGCTTGGGCGAGATGCGCTCCGTTTGGGACAACTGGGTCTGACGTTGCGTTTTCAACAGCTCGCTCCTTCTATCCAGAGATCGTTGGAGATTTGGGGCTTGGAGGCGTGGGTAGATGATGAGTAGGATGCGTTGTTGGCTCGGCCTAGCCGTGCTGTGCTGCGCTCCAGCGATGGCTGGTGAGTGGGTACAGGAGGGAGCCGACAGTTTCTCGACCGGCCTTTTTGCTGGCACGGAGATCGACCGCTTGGGGCGGGTGTCGCTGGCGTCCTTTCGCGGGGTCAACCTCGCCTTGGATGCGTCGGCCTCCTCCGGGCCGAACACTTTGAGCGGCCGCCGCAGCGTCACCGACGGCAATACCGATACGGAGTGGCGCTTTGACAATGAGGTCGAAGTGCTGGGCAAGTGGATTCGGATTGACTTGGGCGGTGATCGCGGCGTCAGCCAAGTGCGTCTGCTGCCGGGTAAGACGGTGACCCAACGGCCGCTGTTTTTCG
>JAGWBY010000047.1:0-11112 GCA_021295675.1 Candidatus Latescibacterota bacterium
GCTGGAAAAAGCCTTGCGCGACCCGGTCGAGGCGCAATGGGAATTTACCGTCCTCGATATGGAACGCCGCTTGGTCGCGTTCAAGGATTTGTCCTACGGGGATATCCACTCATGGCGTTGGGATTTCGGCGACGGCAACACCTCGACCGAACAACACCCCATCCACCAGTACGCAGAGCCTGGGACGACCTATACAGTCACGCTCTACGTCGAAGGCCCGGAGGGGAAGGCGCGGATGTCGAAGGTGTGGGACGTGATCGTCCGCTAAAACGGCCGAACTAAGAGTCCTATGAGGCGACGCTGGCATTGGGGAGGGATCGTCTTTGGACTGGCGCTGAGTCTGAGATTAGTACATGCGTTCCAGATGTCGGCTAGTCCTCTTTTTACTATGCCGGCGGTGGACGCGGCCACGTATTCTGAACAGGCGGCCAGTCTAGCCGCAGGCAACTGGTTGGGACGCGGCCAAGGGCCGTTCTGGCAGCCTCCGCTCTATCCTTATTTCTTGGGCGTAATCAAGCTCGTATTCCCAGAATCCTTTTACTACATAGCCCGCTTTGCGCAGGCGTTAATCGGTAGCCTTACCTGTGTGGTGCTGTACTTGGTTGGGCGGCGGCTTTTTGGGTCAGGCGTTGGTTTTATCGGCGGCCTCATTGCGGCGGTGTACGGGCCGCTGATCTATTTTGACGCCCGGCTCTTGCCGGCCAGTCTTGCCACTCTTTTTGCCCTTGTAAGTCTCTTGCTGTTAATGCACGCGGTCGAGCGGCCGACGAGATCCATTTTTACGGCTGCGGGTTTTGCTATGGGGCTGGCGTCGCTTACTGCGGCGATTCTCGCGTCTTTGATTCCGGGCGTGGCCATCTGGTTGTTTTATTGGTTGCGGAAAAAGGCCGCTCCGGCAGTCGTTGCTTTTCTGCTGGGAGCGGTGCTGGCGATTGCGCCGGTAACGCTGAGAAATTACACCATTGGTGGCGACATCGTGCTGATCTCCTATAACGGGGGGGTGAATTTCTACCTAGGGAACAACGCGAACGCCGAGCAGACGCTCGCTTTGCGCCCGGGATGGGAGTGGGAGGAACTGGTTGCCTTGCCGCTGCGGGAAGGTATCACGCGCCCTGCGGCCAAGTCCCTGTTCTTTTACAGGCAGGCCCTTGATTACATACTGAATGCGCCCCTCGATTACATGGGATTGCTGGCTGCAAAAACAGCCCAATTTTGGCGCGGCGATGAAATAGAGCGCAATCAGGAAATGTACTATTGGCGCAAGTATTCAAGCGTTCTCGCGGGTACCTTGTGGAAATGGTGGGTGGCTTTTCCCTTTGGCTTTATAAGTCCGCTCGCGTTGCTGGGCCTGATAGTGTACATCCGGCGGCAGGGTATTACACTGCCGGTGCTTTTCGTTCTCGGCTATAGTTTCGCGGTGATCTCCTTTTTTGTCGCGGCGCGCTATCGCCTGCCGATTGTCCCGCTGCTGATTCTATTCGCCGCGTACGGAGGAAGTTGGCTGTATGAGAGACGGCGGCAACGACCCTTGCGCCAAGTGCTTTGGCCGACGGCCTGCCTCGTCCTCTTGGTGTTGTTGGTGAATTGGGATCTGCCGCCGATGGATGGGCGGGGTAAAGCCGCCACGCACAACGACTTGGGCAACGCCTACTTGCAACAAGGCCGCTACGATTTAGCGCTGCTGAAATACGAACAGGCCACGCGGCTCGATTCGACGTATTGGCAGGCTTGGTTCAACCTCGGCTCACTGCGGGCGATGCGCGGCGATTTGCGCGGCGCGCTGCCCATTCTTCTGAACGTGTTGGAGCACGAGCGGGAACGCGCTGACGTGTGGAGCAATGTGGCTGGCGTCTATGTGGGATTGGGGCAATATAAGCAGGCGGCCGAGGTGCTCGAACAGGCTGTGGTGGCGGCACCGCGCGAGGATCTATATGAAGCGTTGGAGAATGTGTACGCAATGATGGGGCGACCAAGTGACGAATAGAGTCTGGTTTTTGCGTTTGGCGACTGTAGCGGTCGGCGTGGCCTTGGTGGTGGGGGCCGAGGGCTTGCTGCGGCTCGTGCCGGAATTGGGGCCGTCGCCGTTGGTTGTGACTTTAGCCGAGGACGAGGCGAGCGGCGAATCGCTGCACGCGACGAGTCGGTTTTATGCGCAGCGATTTTTCGCGCAATACAAGGGTCGGCTGGCCGCAGCGGGGCAGATGGGCGAGCACTTCTTTGTGGAACCCGCGTCGGCCAACCGCTATCGCGTCGTGTTCGTCGGCGCTTCCACTGTGCAGGGTTTTCCCCATCCGCGCCGGCTGGCCGCAGCATCTTTTTTACAGGCGATGCTGGCGGATGCGTGGCCGGAGCGGGAAGTGGAGGTCGTCAATTTGGGCATTACGTCCATTGCCAGCTTTGCGGTGGCGCAAGTGGTGGAAGATGCGTTGGTGCTGTCGCCGGATTTGGTCGTCGTCTATACCGGGCACAATGAATTCTACGGGTTGTACGGGGCCGGGCGGTATCAGCGGCTACAGTACTTTTTGCGGCAACTGCATTTGACGCATCTGGTGGATGGGTTGCTAGGGGGCATTGGGACTAGGAACGAGCCAACGGATTTGATAAAAATGGCGGCTGCGCGCGGCGAGGTGCCGTTGTACAGCTCTGATCGTGTGACGGCTGAACAAAATTTGCGCGACAATTTGCGGCGCGTGAGGCGGCTCTGCGAGCAAGCACAGGTGCCCTTGGTACTGTGTACTATCGTGGCGAATGATGCGGGATTTGCGCCGGTTGGTTCGACGGAGGGGGGTGAGGATTGGAAGGCGCAGGTGGAGCAAGCGGCGCAGGTGCTGACGCGGGGATACGTTGCGCCGGATGATGCTAAGGGGGCGCTACAGCAATTGGAGCAAGCGGCGGCCCTTTCGAGCGAACACGCTTGGTTGTGGTATTTGCAAGGTCGCGCGTTGGAGCGGTTGGGACGGGACTCCGAAGCGCAGCGGGCCTTTCGCAAGGCGCGGGATTTAGACACTATGCCGTGGCGCGCTCCCACGGCGCACAATGCGGTGATTCGCGCAGTCACCGCAGAGCATGGGGCGGTGTTGGCGGATGTGGAGGTTGCGTTTGCGGACGCTGCGCCCGCACAGGGCGTGGGTTGGGAGTGGATGGTGGATCACGTTCACTTCTCTGTTGCCGGGCAGGCTTTGTTGGCGCGGACTGTTCTTCACAGTGTCGCCGGATTGGCGGCGATTGACTTGGGATTGCTGCGGAGTGCGGAGGCGTATCGGCGCGATTTGGGCGACCTGCCGGTGGAGCGCGTAGTGGCGTACAACAAGATGGGGGCGATGCTCGCGCAAGCGCCCTTGCATCAATACAATGGGCACAATGCGCGCTATCTCAAGCAACTGGCGGCAATGGAGGGGCAGCGGCTGTCGCCGGGAGAACGGCGCGGCGTTGAGCAGTGGACTCAGCAGCAGCAGGGGCCGTTGGTGTTAGCGGTGGCGGATCAGCTTTTTACCGAGCGGGATTTTGCGCGGGCGCAGGTTTATTACGCGGCTGCGCGGGGCGAGGTGCCGTTTACGCGGCGCGGGTTGTGGGCGGCGGTGCAGTGGGGGTGGTGCATCAAGATGCAGGGGCTGGCGCTTACCGACGGGCAGCGGGACGAGGTGCGAGCCGCGCTGAAACAGGCGGGGTTTCTCGCACACGATCCGGCTGTGGGCACGGCCTTCGTCGATTTTGTCAAGGGTCAGCTCTATCATCTTCTCGCAGAACGCGATCTGGCCTTGCTACACTTGGAGCGCGCTTTTGGAGACGAGGATTTTCGCCGCCGCTATGCGCTGAGTTTGTTTCAGGCATTGGCGGTAGAATTGGTTTGGGCTGGGCGGGTGGAGGATGCGCGGGAATACGCGCGCTTGATGGGGGGAGAGGTTGGACAGGAGGCGCATTTTTTGCGGATCGTGGGAGAGCAACTGAGGCCGTAGCCATAGGGGAGTCCAGCGGCGCTTGAGCGGAAGCCGCCTGTTGGTGATTTTTAGTCCTTCGTTTATATTTCCGCCGAGGAAACCAGCCATGAGCGAAAACACTGACTCCCAAGCCCGTGCGACCTCCAAACCTCAAGACCTACGTCGAGATCTGCATACCCAATTAGAGACCGTCAACAACAGCATTGACGAGCTCCACCGCTCGTTGGACGACCTTATAAATGAAACCAATAATCGCATTGACGAGCTCCACCGCTCGTTGAGCGAACAGCTTCGCGCGCTCCAGAAGAGCATGGACACCTATTTCCTTTGGATGATGGGCACGTTGGTGACCATGACTGGCGTCCTCATCGCCGTCATCAAGCTCTGAGCACCTGGCGTCCTACGCGCCTTTCTCTTGAAGTTCCATTTTCTCCCTTCCCTCGCGGCAGTTTGCCAGCCATCAGTCGGCTCGTCGTGCGCAGTGTATATGAATACAGCTTGTCCCTGACGAGAAGCTGTATTTTTGGCCGAGGATTTTCGCCGCCGCTATGCGTTGAGCTTGTTTCAGGCGTTGGCGTTTGAATCGGTTTGGGCTGGGCGGGTGGATTTTGACAGCCTCTCGCGCATTAGATCGCAGTAGTCCAAGGATGTATCAATACCTATGCTGTCCCTGTCGAGATCCTTGGCGGCAACTAGTGTAGTGCCCGAACCGGCGAAAGGATCGAGGACCATATCACCTATATCGGTGAATAGGCGAATGAACCAGTTGGGTAGAGAGAGCGGGAATGCGGCTGGATGGCCCTTGTAGCCGCACTCTGTAGATAGATGCAGGACATTTGTCGGGTACGCCATGTCGCGCCCAATCCAGTTTTCGACCTTCTTGCCAAAGCCGTTTTCGTTCTTTGATTCGTCCCTAGTGTAATCGGTTTTCGACAGGTTCCGCAGCCGCGCCGTCTTCCAATCGCCCATCGGCACCATTACGGATTCCTGTCTCATCTTGAACTTCCTGTTGATCGTGAAGTGCAGCAAACGCTCCCACGAATCCCTAAACCGATTGGGCCACTTACCCGGATAGCAGTTCTTCTTGTGCCAGCAGTATTCCTCAACCCATAGCCAGCCCTGTTGCTTCAGGGCTAGTATTAGTTCTAGGACATAAGTATGCCTTTGGCCGCCAACCGCCTTTTCCTTGATGTTCAGAACGAAGGATCCGTCCGGCGTAAGGCATTTCTTCAGCGCCTCCGCCCTCGGCAAGAACCACTGCACATACTCGTCTGGATGGATGCCGCCGTAGTTGTTCTTTCTTTGATCGGCATAGGGCGGCGAAGTGAAGATCAGATTGATCGATTCAGCCTTGACCCTGCCGGACTGGATCACCTCTAGGCAATCACCGTGCAGTATCTGGGGATTCTCGACGGATGTTGTCGGTTCAACGGCTGTTAGAGTAGTCATGCTACCACCTCCCGATATTCTGAATTAAGTTATACATATGTATAGATGACTAGAACCCTGTCAACCTACTAGATTGGTTGTGTAAGAGTTTAGAAAAGGAGGTAGGATATGCTCAAACGCGCTGTACATCCTGGTGAAGTCCTGAAAGACGAGCTCGAAGGGATGAATATCGCGCCCACGGCATTTGCGCGTCAGATCAATGTGCCACCGAACCGCGTTGGCCAGATCATCGCGGGTAAGCGGTCGGTGACGGGCGACACGGCTTTGCGGTTCGGACACTGGTTCGACGTAGAGCCTCAATTTTGGTTGAACCTTCAGGCGCAGTTCGATCTAGTCGCCGCCGACCGACGGGCTGGCGCGGCTATACGCCGGCTGCCGACTCGCCTTGCTGCAGGATGAAATGACGCCTGAAGAATTCATAGCCAAGTGGCGTGCAGCTCAGCTCAAGGAGCGTTCTGCCGCGCAAGAGCACTTTATCGACTTGTGCCGGTTGCTCGACGAGCCAACGCCGGCTGAGGCCGACCCTACGGGCGATGCGTATTGTTTTGAGCGCGGCGCGAGCAAGGAGGGTGGAGGTGATGGTTGGGCCGATGTTTGGAAGCGGTGCCATTTTGCGTGGGAATACAAGGGCAAGCGCGCCAACTTGGATGCCGCTTTTACGCAGCTTCGGCAGTATGCGCTCGCGCTGGAGAATCCGCCGCTCTTGATCGTGTCGGATATGGCGCAATTTCGCATTCGCACGAATTGGACGAATAGCGTCAGCGAGACCTACGAGATCGGGCTGGAGGAATTGGTTGATGCTGAGAAGCGCGACTTGCTCAAATGGGCTTTTTCGGAACCGGAGCGGCTGCGGCCCGGGCTGACGCGGCAGGTGCTTACCGAGCGGGCGGCTGCGTCTTTTGCGCAGTTGGCGCAAGGGCTGCGCGAGCGTGGGCACGATCCGCAGGCTGTGGCGCATTTTGTCAATCGCCTCGTGTTCTGCATGTTCGCCGAAGATGTGGGCCTGCTGCCCAATGCGATGTTTACGCGGATGTTGGAACGCACGCGTGAGCAACCTGAGAAATTCGCCGAATATGCACGGAGTCTGTTTCAGGCGATGGCTGAGGGTGGTGATGTGGGCTTTGAGCCGGTGGCTTGTTTCAATGGCGGCTTGTTTGACGATGATGTAGCTCTGCCGCTGGAGAGGGAAGAGATTGCAGCGGCATTGGCGGCAGCGGCTCTCGATTGGGCGGAGATTGATCCTTCCATCCTCGGCACTTTGTTCGAGCGTGGGTTAGACCCGGCTAAGCGGGCGCAGTTGGGGGCGCATTACACGGACCGCGACAAAATTATGCTGCTCGTCGAGCCGGTGGTGATTCGTCCGTGGCTGGCCGAGTGGGCGGAGGTGAAGGATGAGATCGCCGCTATGGTGGAACGAGCGAAGGCCGCGAGGACACCGGCTGTTCGAACTCGACGCCTTGCAGAGGCCGAGCGACGGTTGCGTGTGTTTCTCCAACGGCTGCGTGGGTTTACTGTACTCGACCCGGCCTGTGGTTCGGGGAATTTCCTATACATTGCCTTGCAGTCGCTCAAGGATTTGGAGCAGCGGGTGCAGTTGGAGGCCGAGGTGCTTGGCTTTCAGCGCCAGTTTCCGGGGATTGGACCGGCCAACGTTAAGGGAATCGAGATCAATCCATATGCGGCGGAACTGGCTCGCGTTTCTGTGTGGATTGGGGAGATTCAAGTGGATGCGGCGGAATGGGTATGGGGAGGCACGAGACCCGATCTTGAAGCCGTTGGATACGATTGAATGCCGCGATGCGATTGTTGGGGAGGATGGAGAGGAACCGGAGTGGCCGGAGGCGGATGTGGTGATCGGCAATCCGCCGTTTATCGGAGGAAAACTGCTCAACGCCAATCTTGGCGAAGACTACGTTTCGAGCCTTTTCACGGTGTACGAAGGCCGCGTACCAGCAGAGGCCGATCTCGTCTGCTATTGGTTCGTCAAGGCCGGCGAGCACATAGGATCGGGCGGGGCAAAGCGCGCCGGACTCGTTTCGACCAACTCCATTCGCGGCGGGGCGAATCGGCGGGCGTTACAGACTGCGACTGAGGACCGTCCGATCTTTGAGGCATGGAGCGATGAGCCGTGGGTGATTGACGGAGCGGCGGTGCGCGTCTCCTTGGTGTGCTTCTCACGACCGGATGATGGAGCGACGCTGGAACGGCGGCTCAATGGCCAGTTTGTGGATGCGGTCCATCCCGATCTGACGGGGAACGTTGATTTGACCAAGGCGCAACGGTTATGCCGGAACATCGGCGTTGCGTTTATGGGCGATACTAAGGGCGGCCCCTTCAATGTGCCCGGAGAGCAGGCCCGAGAATGGCTCCGCAAGCCTGCGAATCCGAATGGACGGCCCAATTCCGACGTTCTCAAGCCGTGGGTAAATGGCATGGACTTGACCCGCCGACCGACTGGCAAATGGATCGTCGATTTTGGCTGGAGCATGACGCAAGAGGAAGCAGCGCTCTACGAGGCACCGTTTCAACACGCAAAAGAACATGTTTATCCGATGCGGCAATGTAACCGTCGGGAAGCCTACCGCATCCATTGGTGGCGGCATGTTGAGCCGAGACCGGGGATGTGGGATGCGCTTGACGGCCTATCGCGTTACATCGCTACGCCTACCGTTGCCAAGCACCGCCTGTTTGCGTGGCTCGACGCCCGTATCTGCCCTGATCATCAGCTAATCGTTATCGCACGCGACGACGACACTACCTTCGGTATCTTGCACAGCCGTTTTCACGAGGCGTGGTCGCTGCGGCTCGGCACGTGGCTCGGCAAGGGCAACGATCCGCGCTACACGCCGACCACCACCTTCGAGACCTTCCCCTTCCCCGAAGGGCTGTCGCCCAACATTCCGGCTTCGGATTACGCGAATGATCCGCGTGCCGTTGCCATCGCCGAAGCAGCGCGGCGACTAGTCGAACTACGCGACCGCTGGCTCAACCCGCCCGAATGGGTCGAGTGGGTGGACGAGCCGGTGGCCGGCTATCCGAAGCGTCCGGTTCCGCGAGACGAAGCGATGGCGAAGGAACTGAAGAAGCGGACGTTGACGAACCTCTACAACGCCCGCCCGCAATGGCTTGACGACGCGCATAAAGCTCTTGATGCGGCGGTGGCGGCGGCGTATGGGTGGGAGGCGGATATTGGGGAGGACGAGGCGATGGGGGAGTTGTTGGGGAGGAATTTGGGGGGTGAGAGATAAGCGCGGGGGAAAGACGGCTGACGCCTCAGGGGCAGGCTGCCATGTCTATCCTTGCATTGATTGGTTCGGATGGTTGGGCATAGACAGCGAGGTACCGCTACTTATTGAGGGAAAGAAATGTTGGCGAACGCTATGGGGAGGGCATCGCCCATTGGCGGTTAATTCCATAATTCTTGAAGGACCACTTGATATTCCGATTGTGCCTTCGTCAGACAATCGTTCAATACGGCTGTTGTAGATTCATCTTCCATAAACGGGTTGACATAAATATTCTGAAATACCCACGAAGAGTTCCAAGGATAAAGGCGATCACAAAAAAACCAGACAGCAGTGAGTCGTTTTTTACACGCCGGTTGGTCCCAAATACCAAGACACGACTCTGTACCAAACAAATCCTGAGAATCAGTATCATCAAAAGGGCTGAGCGAATTAACCGCTAACACAAAAGGCTTATCCAAGTCGCCATAATGGCTCACTTTCTCCTCTATCCTGTCTCGGATAGAAGCAGTAGTATTAAATCCTACGGTTTCTGCAAAACCCGACCCGAAGAGCGTTGGATCTTCGCTATTACCTTTCAACACAAGCTGCCCTTGTATTTTACAACCTCCTTCCTCAAACGAGACATAGGGAGCAGCACGAGGTCCATACGTATCGACCAAACGCTTGACTTCGTCCGGATTAGTTTTAAGTAAATTGGCGAATGGCGGCACCACCTTTGCCTGACTCAGACTCTTCGACAACTTTCCTTCCTTTGTTACAAATAAGGAAAAATGCGGAGAATGTAATTTCTCCAACATAGCAATAACCTCTCTTTCAGGCTTGCTATTGGAAAAAGGGTCATTGTCAAGAGTTGTTGCTTCAACATAAAAGGCAAGATCTCCATCCTGTACAAGAAAATCAGGCTGAGTTGGTTTCACCGGAAGGCAAGGATGTACCTTCACTACACAACCTTGGCGAATAAGAAACTCATGTAGAATCAATTCAAACATTGCTGCCCGATGGTGCTTATCCATCTTACTACGAAAATCTCCCCGAAGATTAGAACGGTCTTGGTCTGGATATAGAGCAAACCACGATTCAAGTTCAGAACGAGCCTTCGCTCCTATAGGGTGGGCACATCGGTTCAAATAACCGAAACCCGATTCATGTGGCTGTTTAGAGTTCGCGTCAGTTCGTTCAAAAACATCAAACAACGTCGATTCAGCATAACTGTCCAAAATAGAGATCCTTTAGGCTGATATAAATTGGGATTGAATAGACCGCTAGCTTATTTAGCTGCCCGAATGATCAGACTCATGTGGCCCATTAATCAAAGCTAGGATTCGCCTATAACCGCTGCAAGACCTTTTCCCCAAAGTCAACACGGCTCACGCAGCGTATATGAATACAGCTTGTCCTCCGGCAGAAAGCTAAACTGTAGCACGACCATTTTGCCGCTCAACGAGCGCACGTCGTCCGAACCTCTCCAGCGCATGGGGTGCATCTAGGGCGTCCTCAACGATGGGTTCGCAATCCTCCGCGCCAAAGCCCGAGAACGCTCGTCCGGTTTCATCCTGAAGCTGCACCTTCAAGCTGCACGTCGTCCACTCTGCGGAGTTGGCCTCTCTCCCAATCCTGTTCATCCTGCCCATCACATCCGTCCCGGTCCCTTGACCGATGGACGCACCGTCTCCTTTTTTGCCCTCCATTAATCTTGCCAAGAAACGCACCCTGTGCAAAAGAGAATACCCACCCATTACCTCGCCCATCTCAGCGACCGCTACCTCGTGGAATTGCCCGGGTCCGGCCTGAGTTGGCGGTCTATGTTGCTCGGTCTGGGGCTGGTCGTCGCCATCAGCATTGGCAGTCCTTATTCGATATGGATGGTCGGCTCGTCGGAGATGACGTGGTCGTATTTTCCCATTGCCGTGGGTGCGCCGCTGTTTATCCTGGTCTTGGTCAACGCGCTGCTCAAACGCGCTCTTAGTGCAACCGAGCTGATCACCATCATCATCATGGGGCTGGTCGCCAGTGGTATGCCCATCTTCATGGTCGGCCTGATTCTCAGCATCATCTCCAAGCCCTATTACGGCGCGCTCCCGACCAACCAGTGGGCCGAATACGGCCATCCCCGATCCAGCGCACGACGCCATGCGCTTTTTCTACGAGGGCTTGCCGAGCAAAGACTTGGCCATTCCGTGGGGAGCGTGGGTCGCGCCGCTGCTGTGGTGGTTGCTGTTGGTGCTGGCCATATACTTCGTCGGCTTGTGCTCGGTGGTGGTGCTGCGCCGGCATTGGATGGAGCGCGAGCGGCTGACCTTCCCCTTGACTGAGGTGGCCTTGATGCTGACTGAAGAGGCCCCGGGATCGGTGCTGCCGCCCGCGCTCAAGACTCGAGTCTTCTGGATCGGCTTTGCCATTCCCTTCAGTCTGATCGCCTTCAACGTGCCCAGTTACTTTTACCCCGGCTTGGCGCAAGTGCCCGTCTTTCAGGGATG
>JAGWBY010000047.1:11136-12861 GCA_021295675.1 Candidatus Latescibacterota bacterium
GCTGCTGTACTTCCCGGTCTTGGGGTTTATGTATCTGGCCCCGCTGGCCATTTCGTTTAGCGTCTGGTTCTTCCATCTGTTCTACTTGGTGCAACTGGGCGTGATCACCGAAACGGGCCTTTTCAACTTGCGCGCCGATCCGTTTGTGTATGGCGGGACGCCCTTGTCGTGGCAGTCTTGGGGGGCCTTTGTGGCGATGGTGGGGTGGAGCTTGTGGATGGCGCGGAGTCATCTCGCGGCTGTGTGGCGCACCGCGCTGGGTCGCGCTGGGCGGATCGACGACAGCGACGAGATGATTTCCTATCGGGTCGCCGTGGGCGGTGGGTTGGCCGGGCTGTGTTTTATCCTCGGCTGGCTGTGGCGCAGCGGTTTGGACCTACACTTGGCGGCCTTCTATTTGGTGGCTGCGCTGACGATCTTCTTGGGCATTACGCGGCTTGTGGTGCAAGCGGGTCTGCACTATTTGACGACGCCCATGAGTGCTCAGGGCATGGTCGTGGCCGCGGCTGGCTCGGCTCTAGGGCCACAGAACTTGGTCGCGCTGGCACTGACTTTTGCGTGGTGCAGCGATGTGCAATCCACCTTTATGCCGTCGGCAGCCAACGCGCTCAAGCTGCACGATTACTACACGCATCGACGCAGTGGGGGGCTGGCCTTGGCCATTGTTTTGGCGGTCGTAGTCAGCTTTGTCACGACCACCAGCTTTATGATCTACTTGTGCTACGATTACGGGGCGAGCAATCTGCGCTCGTGGTTTTTCAATGCGGCTGGGGGTGCAGGAGGCCGGGCCTTCGACTGGGTCGCCGAGCAGGCGCGCAATCCCGCGCCCGTTGATTGGGACAAGCTCGGTTTGGCCGGTAGTGGGGTGGCGGGCTATGTGGTGCTGGCGTTTTTGCACTATCGGATCGCGTGGTGGCCCTTGCACCCGGTGGGGTTGGCCGTAGCCTCGACTTGGATGGTCAAGCGGATTGTGTTCTCGGTCTTCTTGGCGTGGGCCTGCAAGGCGTTGATCTTGCGCTTTGGCGGTGTGGCGCTCTACCAGCGGCTCAAACCGCTATTTATTGGGTTGGTGGTGGGGTTTTTCTGCGGGGTTTTTCTGTCGTTTGTCCTCGACTGGGGCTGGTTTAAGGGCGCGGGACATCCGATCCTGCATGGGTGAACGGATTGCCATATATTGAGATTGTAACTACGAGGAAAGGTGTCTGCCGATGAGTAATTCCCACCCCCTGCACGTGACCGCTGAGGACGTGCAGTTCTACCGCGACCACGGTTATTTCGTCTATCAACAGCCGCTCTTTCCCGCCGAAAAGTTCCAGCGCTTGCAGGCCTTCTTCGCCGGCTTGTTGGCCGATTTGCCCGCGGGCAAGCGGCCAGAGGCCATGGATGTGCCGCACTTTGCCCACCCCGAGCTTTTCGAGTGGCTCCTCGCCGACGAGGTGCTCGACTTTGTCGAGGCGTTTATCGGCCCGGACATCGTCTTGTGGTCGAGCCATTTTATTAGCAAGCCGCCCGGCGACGGCAAGCGCGTGCCCTGGCACGAAGACTCGGCGTATTGGAATGAGCGACTCAGCGAGCACGAGGTGCTGACCGTGTGGCTGGCCATCGACGACTCGACGCGAGAAAACGGCTGTATGCGGGTTGTCGCTGATTCACACCGGCACGGCTTTTCGGACTATGTGGAGGTTGATCGCAACACCCACGTCTTTGGGCGCGAGATCGTCGCCG
>JAGWBY010000047.1:13107-22623 GCA_021295675.1 Candidatus Latescibacterota bacterium
AGGGATGGACGTCGTTGATCGGCACGAGTGTTACGACCTGACGCGCGAGGGGCGCTTTCTGATTGCCCGCTTGCAGACGCCGCATCAGGTGCTGAGTACATCGGCCTATGGCGGAGGGTTGTGCAACGACATTCGCTACTTGGTCAATCACCAAAGTTGCGAGGGCAATGGGCACGACGCGCGTTTTGCCTTGCTCAAACAACTCGGCCAGACCGGCTATCATCACCACGTATGCGCGGAGCACAACTGGCCCCCAGATCAAGTGGCTCTGATGGGCACGGCGGCCAATGTGAACTACGCGGCTTGCGTCGTAGAAATGCATGCTGAGTTGCGCGTGTGTGCTGTTGTGACCGCTGGGGTGGAGGGCAATGCGGGATGTGCGGGCGACCCGGCAACTTGGCACGAAGAAGACGATACTCAGGCGGGCACGATCAATACCATGCTGTTTGTCAATTGGCCGCTTTCCCCGGGCGCAATGGCGCGGGCTGTGGTGACCATGACCGAAGGCAAATCGGCGGCTCTGCGCGACCTCGCGATTGCGAGTCGCTATTCGCGCGATTTGGCAACCGGCACGGGCACGGATCAATACGGCATTGCCGCCCCTTTAGACTCCACGAGAAAGCCAAAAACTAGTGCGGGACATCACGCCAAATTGGGCGAACTGATCGGCACAGCCGTGCGCCAGGCCACGTTGGAGAGTCTGCGCTGGCAAAATGGCTTGGAGCCGTCGCAGACGCGCAGCATAGTGCACGCGCTCAAGCGCTTTGGCATGAAAGAGGAGCGCTTGTTGGCGGCGATGGACAAGCGCTTGAGCGCGGACGATTTTGCGCTATTGCAAAAGAATCTCAGGTCCGTAGTGTACGAGCCGCGCGTTGCCGCCGCAGCGTATGCGTTGGCCGCGGTTTGGGACCGCGTGCGCTATGGCACGTTGTCGCAGGAGTTGGCCGCTCCGGTCTTGCGCCAGCAAGCTGCCATTTTAGCGACCGCACTGGCCGCCAAACCAGAAGCCTATTTGTCGTGTTACGAGCAACTGCGGCTGCGTGAAGATGACTGGCTGGAAATCGCGTACGATGCCTTGGCCTTGGGGTGGCGTCTGAAATGGACTTAACTATACTCGCGCCCGACCTGCTGTTGCTCGTTTGCGCGGTTGTTTGCGACGGTCTCGTGGGCGATCCAGTCTATGCGTTGCACCCCATTCGCTTGGTGGGTGCGACGCTGTCTTTTTTTGAGCGGGTGTTGCGCGGCCTGCGTTTGGACGGATACGTCGGTGGGTGCGTGCTGTTTTGCGTTTTGGCGGCGTTTTGGGTGGGGCTGATCTGCGCGTTGGCGATTGCGTTGTATCGCGTCCACGCGGAGATAGGTTGGCTTTTTCACGCCTTTGTCTTGTACAGTCTCATTGCGCTCAAAGATTTGTGTAAACACGGCTTGGCCATTGATCGCGCCGCGGATCTAGACGGTGCGCGTCAGGCGACGGCAATGCTCGTGGGCCGCGATATTGAGCGGATGGATGCGGCGGCGTGTCGGCGGGCGGGCATGGAGAGTTTGAGCGAAAATGCAGTGGATGGCTTTATCGCGCCGATTTTTTACTACGCACTCTTGGGGTTGCCGGGCCTCGTGCTTTTTAAGGTCATCAGTACGATGGATTCGATGGTTGGCTTTAAGACGCCGCGCTACCGCTATTTTGGCTGGTGCGGTGCGCGGCTCGACGATGTGTTGAATTTTTTGCCAGCGCGCTTGACGTATGTGTTGATGATTGTGGTTGCATTTTTTTTGCCGCATTGTTCGGCGCGCAAGGCCCTTGTTACCGGGTGGCAGCAGCACGCGCTCGTTCCGGGACCCAATTCTGGGTGGAGTGAAGCAACGGCGGCCGGCGCGCTACAGCGGCGGTTGGTTGGCCCTATTTGGCAAGACGGGATGCAGGTTACGGACTTGTGGTTGGGCGCTGCGAACGACCCGGAAGGCGGCCAGTCCGAGGATATGCGCCGCATGTGCGTATTTGTCGTTGTTACTTGCTTACTTAGCGTGGGGTTAGCTGCGATCTATCTCGTATATGCCAGTCCTATGGACTATCTGCCCTGACAACGAGGTATATGAGCGCGTGGTGATGATCGGCAACTGGTGATACTTGTCAATTGACGGCTCGGAGTGCAGTTTTGCTGATAACAGAGAGGAGCAAATCATGAAAAATTACGCAATCGTCTCACTGCTGCTTTTGGCTGCTTTGCGCGCCGGTGCTGAAGAGTACTGGCCCCAGTGGCGCGGTCCCAGCCACAACGGTGTCAGCGAGGCCGTGGACCTGCCTACTACTTGGAGTACGAGCGAGAATGTAGTCTGGAGCAAGAAGCTGCCCTCTTGGAGCGGGAGCACGCCGGTGGTGTGGGGCGAGCGGGTCTTTTTGACGTCGCCCAATTCGGGCGAAGAAATCCAGGGCGGCGAAAAGCTGCTTTTGGGCTGCTTGTCAGCGACGGATGGCAGCGTGTTGTGGCAGCGCACCCTCGCCGAGGGCAATGCCTATTGGCGCAAGCACAACAACACCTCGCCTTCGCCGGTCACAGATGGCGAGCGCGTGCTGGCCGTTACGGGCACGGGGGTGATCCGGGCCTTTGACATGGATGGTGAGGAATTGTGGCACTACGACTTGCAGGCCGAGCACGGCTCCTTCGGTCTGATGTGGGGCTACGCCTCCTCGCCGTTGCTCTACGACGGCAAACTCTTCGTCGAGGTCCTGCACGGGATGAACACGGACGATGCTTCCTACTTGATTGCCTTTGACGCGGCTACTGGCGAGGCGACGCGCCGGGCGAGTCACCGGATGCCTATACTACGCCCGTGGTCCTCGAACACGACGGCCAGACGCAAATTGTCGTCTCCGGCGGGGACTATATCACCGGCCACGACCCGGCCACCGGCAAAGAGGTGTGGCGGGCAGGTGGCTTGAATCCGGGCAAGGAGCGGAATTACCGGGTGGTTGGGTCGCCGGTCGCGGTTGCCGGGATGGTGTACGCGACCAGTCGCCGCAATCCGGTGCTGGCGTTCCGCGCCGGTGGCAAGCGAGAGTCACTTGGCGTGGAAGTGGACAGGGTCGGGCGGACCAGACGTGCCTTCGGCTGTTACCGACGGTAGCTATTTCTACATGGTCGATGATCGCGGGCGGGCTACCTGTCTCGACGCTAAGACGGGCGCAGTAGTGTGGGGGCCGGAGCGCACGGCTCAAGGGACGGTCAGTTCCTCGCTGGTCTTGGCCGACGGCAAGCTCTACGTGGTCAATGAAAATGCGGTGACTACTGTGCTGCAGGCCGGGCCAGAGTACAAGGTGCTGGCGACCAACGAACTCGACGGGGGCTATACACTGTCGTCGCTGGCCATCGCCGGGGGGCGGATTTTTCTGCGGACGGAGTCGCATCTGTACTGCATTGGCCGGTAGGGGCGATTCCGCGAATCGCCCTTTACGTTGCCCTACCCTTCGGCCTTGAGGGCCGCCAGCAGGGGGCGGCGCAGGGCCAAGTGCGCGGCGGCAGCACATGCCAACAGGCCGGCGACGAAGACCAAGCAGAGCGAGATACTGAGTGAGGCCCAAGGTAAGGGTGTGGGGTCGAAGAGGCGGGGGGCTACGGCGATGAGGGCGGCGACGCTGCCGATGCCTTCGCCCGCTAGCAGGAGGAAGCCGTGCTCATAGAGCAGCATTGCCCCTAGGCGGGTGCGGCGAAAGCCACAGGCGCTCAAGGCCGCCAACTCGCCACTGCGCTCGATGACGTTGCGCAGAATGAGAATTCCCAAACCCAGAGTACCCAAGAGCAGCCCGAGCAAACCCAGCGTCTGAAAGGTCGCTAGGTACGTATTTTCGACGGCTCGATAGCCTCGGAGGCGCTCGGCGCTCAGGGTGGCGTCGAGGCCGTAGGCTGCTAGCCCCTTTTCGAGCGCGGTGGCGACGGCGGCTGGTTGTTCTGTTTCGACTAGGAAATAGCCGTAGCCTTCGCGTTCGGGGAAGTGCGTGGCGAAGCGATCTTCGGCAATGAGCAACTCGCTCTGGAACAGGCTGCCGTCCAACAAGCCGACCAAACGCACGGCCACACCCTCCGCAATTGGGATGTCGTCGCCCAGTCGCTTGTGCAAAATCCACTGCGCTGAATTAAAGTCGCCGATGGCTGGGATGGAGCAACCGATAGGGATTGGTGCGCTCGTCTGGCGTTAGGGCGAGGGTCTGCCGGAAGGGCAGGCCGCCGCGTTGGACGAACTCGGCTGGTGCGCCGAGGACGCGTGGGGTCTGGGGCAGGTAGAGGTTGAGGCAGCTCACGTCGTCGCCGGGCAGGACGCGGAAGGGAAAGAAGCGCGCGGTGCTCAAGTCTGTTGACAGTCCCAATTCAAAGCGGCCGTCCGCACTATTGAGGTCTTGGTGCAGGGGAATTTCCGCCTCGGCGACGAGTGAGAAACCGCCCGTGCCCGGATCGTCTGACCATTCGACTTGTCGGTGAGCTCCGGCGGCGACGATGACAAAGGTGGCGCAGGCGACGAGGGAGGTGCAGAGGGCGCTGCGGCTTGGTTTGCGGGTGCTGTTGAGGAGACCTAGGCCGAGGCTGGAACTGAGGCGGCCCGATGTTGGAGCGCGCAACCATAGCGCGAATAAAGCCAACAGTGCCAAAAGGGCTGCGGTGCCGCTGCCTAAGAAAAGCGCAGCCGCTGTGGCTGCGTCGGCCATACCGGCGAGGATGCTCAAGGTGAGAGCTAGGGCCAAGCCGAGCGCGGCGAAGACGGCACTGCGACGGCGCGGGCGACGCGACGCTGTGTCGAGATTACCGGCGAGCAGGGCGCGGACAGGCAGCCGGTGGAAGCGCTGCACAGTGCGCCATAGCGCCAGCGAGACCAGCAGTAGGGTAGATAGATAGCCCAGCCCCAAGCTCAGCCAGCTAACGTGGAGTTGGAGAAAGGGCGTGCCGATAGCCTCCAACCACAAGGTGTGCAAGCCGACCAGCATCAGATAGGCGTAGAGCGGAGCACCGGCTAGACCGAGTAGCGCGCCCAGCGCGGCCAAGGCGATGCCCTCGCCCAAGAAGCGCCGGGCCACCGCAGTGAGCGGGTAGCCGGTGGCGAGCAGCAGCCCTGCTTCGCGCGCGCGTTGTTCGAGGCCGAACTTGCACAGCAATACCACGAGTAATGCGGCCGCGGCAATGAGGAAGAGGCTGAAGCCGATAAAGAGGCCGCTGAAGTCCGTGGCTCCGGTTGATGCTAACAGGGCTTCTTGGCGGACGGGGCGCAAGGAGAAACCGGCCGCCGTCGGAGACAGGCGATTCACTAGGTCTTGGTGCAGACTCTCGTACTGGGTGGACGAGGACGGATAGAAGCGGATGGCGGTCAGGGAGCCGTGGCGGCTGCTCCACAGGCGCTGGCCTGTATGGGTGGCGACGAAGGCTTTGGGCGCGGCCCCGTACTGGTCCCAGTAGGCTTCGTCCTGCGGGCGGATTTTCCCCATGTCGATGGGGAAGGGCGCATCCCAAGCAGACATATCACCTTCTTCCTGCAACCCTGGATATTCGGGCGTCAGGGTCGGGTCAATGGCTAAGCCGCGCATCTGCACAATCCCTTGGAGGCGGAAGTGGGCCTGTTCGGTCCGAAATTCCTCGCGCGGGCCAACTACGTAATAGGTCAGGGAGATTGAGTCGCCGGGAGTTGCGGCTAACTCTTGGGCTGTCCAAGCGTCGAGGTAGAGGGCGTCGGCGGCAAGAAGTGGCGCGGGTTGTCCATCGGCGAGGTAGAGGCCGGTGGGATCGTCGAGAGCGGTAATGGTTGAGTAGGGAACTTGGCGACCGTTGCCCTCAATGGCGTTGGCCAGATAGGTCGAGAAGGTCGCGGTTTGGAGCTGTAGGGCGGCACCGCTAGCCAAGGCGGCGGTGCGAATCGAATCGTCGAGGACGAAGCGGGTGCTGGTGAGTTCTATGTAGTTGGAGTGCAATGCGAGGTCCAGCTTGAGGTCGGCGAGAGTAAGGTGCTGGGCGAGGGCGCGTTGCAGGTCTTGGTGTTGACTGTTGGGCGCGGCGATGAGTAGGGCGTTGACGCGGTCTTGTTGGCCGAGGGCGCGCTGAAGGGTCTGGAGGTCGAGGTATGCGTTGAGCGGCAGGTGCTGCTGTAGTCGCAGGCCGAAGCGCCCCGCTCCGCTGTCGGGCAGGACGCCGGTGAGCACCACGCGCAAGGTGGTGACAAGATCGTCGGTAGCGCGGCGGCCAAAGAGGGATTCGCGGTAGGTTGGGCTGGGGCGCTCTAGCGAGAGCAGGACCGCGTCGCCTAGTTCAAGGCCGAGGGCGCGTTGCAGCGAAGCACTGACGACGAGCGAGGGAAACGGCTGGTCGGGCGTTGGTTTGAGGGCGTCGCGCAAGGCGGGGCCGTCTTGGGGAAAGAGCGCGGCGAAGCGGGTGTCGATGCCTTGGATTTGCACGCCAGCGGCGAGTGCTCGGGTCTCGGCATGGCGGGCGCTGCCGTTGAGGAGGATGGCGGGCGCGTGGCCTCCAGGCAGTTCGGTGGTCAAGTCGCTGCGGAAGAAGTGCGCGGCGAGGAGTGCGTAGTCGATTTGGCCTAGGCGCTCTAAAGCCAAGTCGCGGAGGCTGCCGCGCATGGAGTCGCCGACTAGGAGGGCACCGGTCAGGGCAGTTGTGGCGACAGCGGTCCCCAGTAGCAGCCCTAGGTGAACCCGCCAGTAGTAGATCAGGCTTCGACGCACGTCCCCTCGCGCAAGAGTAGGCGGCGGTCGCAGCGCCCCGCTAGCTCAAGGTCGTGGGTTGCGATGACGAGGGCGGCTTGCTCGGCGCGGTGCAGCGCAAAGAGCAGGTCGGCGACGGTGGTGGCCGTCTGACGGTCGAGGCTGCCGGTAGGTTCGTCGCAGAGCAAGAGACCCGGCTGGTTGATCAAAGCACGCGCCACGGCTACGCGCTGGCACTCGCCGCCGGACAGCTCAGCGGGGCGGTGGTGCAGGCGCTTTTCCAGACCAACCGCGGTTAAAAGGTCGCGGGCGCGCTCGCGTCGGTCGGCTTGGGGAAAGGCGAGGGTGGGGATTAGGGCGTTTTCGAGGGCTGAGTACTGGGGCAGCAGGTGGTGGTTTTGGAAGACGAAGCCGATGTGCTGGTTGCGGAAGCGGGCGAGTTGCGGTTCGGGGAGAGTCAGTGGGTCCTGGCCGCTGATGGCGATTTGGCCGGAGGTTGGAGGTTCAAGGGTGCCGAGCAGGTGCAGCAAGGTGCTCTTACCCGAGCCGGACGGACCAATAAGCGCTAGAGACTGGCCCACCTCGGCGCGCAGCGAGACGCCGCGCAGCACTTCGACGGTCTGATCGCCGAGGGCGAAGTGCTTGCAGACGTCGGTTGCGGCGAGGGCCGGGGTTGCGTTCATGGGCCTTCGGCGAGCTCAGTCGAGTCGTGCGCCGCCAGTTTGCGGGCCTTCGGCGAGCTTAGTCGAGTCGTGATAAAGTCCGGGATGGGGATGGCGCGGATGGCCTCGCTTGGGTTGCAGACGCAGCAGGCAATTTTGATCCGGCCTTGAGCTATCTGCTCGCCGCTGCAGTGGAAGTCGAAGCGGAAGCTGAGGGACTTCTCGCCTTGCTTTTCGAGGTGTACGAGGATGTCGAGGACGTCTTCAAAGGAGACGGGGTGGAAGTACTCGCATTCGGCGGTGAGGCGAGGCCAGCTAATGATGTCGCCGTCGCATTCGCTGTGGACGCTCAGGCCGAGGCTGCGCCAGAAGGCGTGCTCGGCGGCTTAAGTGGACGATGCCAGCCTGATCGGTGTCGGCCCACTCGACGCGGCGGCGGGTGCGGAACTCGACGGACACGTCAGTTGCCGGGTCGGAAGAACGTGACTAGGTAGCCACCCAAGGCGGCCAAGACGATGCCGAGGACAAAAGGCCAGCGCACGGCCGCCCAGCCGCCAGCGGGCGGATGTACGAGCACGGCGACGACCGCGTTGACGATGGGAGCACCGGCAAAGACGATGGACATGACCACGGCCGGCGTCCCCTTGGCACCAAAGGCGAGCAGGACGCCCAACGCGCCGATGGCCCCGGCGATACCAGCGGCGGTGGACCAGAAGACGCCCTTAGCTGGATAGATCCAACTCGCGCCATTATAGGCTAGGACGATCAACGAGCCGAAGACCGCGGTGAGCAGATAGGCCAAGCCGACGAAGAGAAAGGCTTTGTAGCGGCCGTTTACCGGGTCGGCCATAGCGATCTGGCCGGTGTGCAGCAGGACGCCGTAGAGGCCCCAACAAGAGACGGTGAGAAGAGCGAAGACGAGCCAAGTCATGGAGTAATCCTTTCGCTTGCGCGTTCGCTCATAATGTGGCTAGGAGACTTGCTGCTGTCGAGTGGTCACGCGATCTCGATAAGATTCTCGAAATGTACCCCACAATCGCATAGCGATACGGGAATGTTGAATCGCGTCTCCAGTTCGTCGATGAGATGACGGACGGGCGTGGTCAATGCGCTGTGGTGGCGCGCGCCGGCGACCTCGGGGGCGAGGTGGTCGCAGAAGGTCAGGGCCAACTGGGTGGGACCGTTGAGTAGGACGGCCGTTTCCAAATGTGGATAGGAGATACCCGAGGCTTTGCGCCGCCGTCGCCCGGTCGCCACGCCGTATTCGGCGATGCCTCGGCTTTCCTCCTCTACTGGCGTCAATTGCAGTGGTAGGGGGCCAGTGCCGACGCGGCTAGGCACTGCTTTGACCACCAAGCAGACTTCTGCGATATGACGCCAGTTGAGTCCGACATCGTCGGCAAAGGCGGCGGTGGTACAGTTGTCCGAGGTGCAGTCGGGATAGTCATCGCTCAGGGCTAGCGACAGGTGGGTGCCTTGGCTGCCCTCGAAACTCTCGTTGAGCTCGCGGGCGACGTCGGTGGTGTAATCTGCGAGGATGTGCTCGTCGCGGGCTTGACGCGCTTTGCGCAGGGCGAATTCGGCGCGGGCGACGCCGCTGCCGCTGGCGGTGGTGCCGTGCTCCTGTAGAAAGTCGTCGGCCGCTTCGCGTTGGCGGTACTCGGGCAGGATCAGCGGGCAGCGGTAATCGACGCGGGTCCGCTCGCGCAGCTTATAGCTCGGGTCTAGTTGGTCGAGTTCGGCGAAGAATAGCTCGGGATCGACGGCAACGCCGCTGCCGACGCGCAGTTGCGTATTGGGATGGAGAAAGCCGCAGGGTAACTGCCGAGTGCGGATTTCGCTGCCGTCGGCAAAGAGGATACTGTGCCCGGCGTTGGTGCCGATCCCGGCGCGGACACTGTAGGCGGCTTGGTGTTTTTGCGCGAGGAAGGCGGCGACCTTGCCTTTACCCGAATCGCCCCAGAAGGCGTCAACGACGATGATGGCGCTCATAGTGTTTCTCCATTTAAAGAGACTGTTTCTGTATCGACTTCCTAATCCATTCGACAACCTTAGGTACTAGCTCAGCTACTTTCTGCTGATTTAGGACAAGCCCCCAATGAGAAGCTCCATCTACACTTAGATGTTCAGCAGGCAGTGCCAAGTCGGCATAGGCTTCTTTTGGCC
>JAGWBY010000047.1:22742-25483 GCA_021295675.1 Candidatus Latescibacterota bacterium
TCTGGCATAACGGTCTGATCTTCTGGGTTGTTACTAGTGATACCGTATTCTTCAGATGTAAACTCCCCCGTACGGAGTTTTATAGAAGGATCTATCTCAGATGCTGGAGTGCTGGGCGCTAAGCCGATACAGGCCGCAGTAGATATCTTGGTAGCTGCCATTAGCGCGACTAATCCTCCCATGCTCCAACCTATCAGAACGGGCGGTTGGTTGAGCTGGTCAGCTAAGGCACAAACATCGTTGACATAATCATTCATACTAGTTCGGGATAGATCATAGGGCACACTTCTACCATGCCCACGAAGACTTACAGCGAACGCGGCTGAACCTTCGGCAGATAACGTCTCCAACCAGTACCTCCATACCGACGCTGAATTGGCAGCTCCATGAATCAGAATACACGGAGGCAACTTGGCAGAATGGGGGACTACTGATACGGAGTGCACTAAAGTCATAATGAATGGTCCTTTCATGTTATATAACGGGCCACCGGTTTGCGAACGCAGATAGGCGTTGTCTAACCAAGGTAGCACATTACCACAGCGAAAATCACTGTATTGTCTTATGTACCGTGCAGTTCGCGCAGATTAGGATTCAACCTCAATTCTTCTTCTCGTTCACATTCTAGATTCTTCCAAATCGAATCATTCTCGATGTACTGCCGAAGAACTTGTTTGGCTCGGTTAAGTAGAGGAGATCCATGACCGAAACAGAGAAGGTCAAACTCAAGATCCATCCTTCTCGATGTCCACGAGATATTGAGGTGCGTAGATGCCCACCTGACCATCCGGAATGCCTCTGTCTTTCCTTCCTCCGCTCACCAAATCGCCGACGATGAGCGCTCCCACATCTTGGAGGAGAAACCCAACTTCCTCGCGATGACGTACGTCCGGTACGCGAATAACTTCCACGAGATCCCAAAGTACCGCCCGATCTGAAAAGGTGTCGTCAACGTCGATTTCGAATAGGTCCGCCTGATTTTCATGTACTAAAAGCCTGCATGAAGTCCGCTCGTGATGGTGGCAGGTCAAGAGTATGTGAGTGGGGGGACCGATCTCTTCAATCTGCTGAATCTGTTCCGCTGATAAAGTCAACGGATCAATTAAGGCCCGCACATTTCGATTTTCGGTATGAACCAAATAGCTGTTCCAAGGATATGGTTGATTCCGCGAAACTCCGTGGATTTCTGCCCATATCATCAAATTGGGGGTCAAGCTATGCAGCATGGGAGAGAACCACCTTTTTTGTAATTGACCGATTGACTGCACACTTATACATCCCGCTTCATTTGACAGGAGTTATCCCGGTGTTGGGATCTACGGCTTCTTAGCGACGACTTTATTGACTGGATGAGTATGCTGAATGCCTCCAGGATGCTCATCATCGAATACATAACTCTGCTCCAACTCTATCTCCCAGTCTGCATAAATCGAGAAAATCTCTCCTTCGTGGAACAAGCCTACACATAGGTCCTTCAGGTCATCCGGAGGCGGAAGCTGATCCGTGAACACAACAACCACGTTTATACCTCCCGGATTGGTGTTTTCCTTGAATAGGGGAATCAGTCGTTGCCATGATTCCGATATGATAAGGTCAAACGAATTCGGAAATTCGAAGTGCCGCATATCGGCAACTTCAGTGTGAATATCTAGGTTCCTCCCTTGTGCAGAGACCTGCAACTTGCGAATCCCAGCCTCCGAAATGTCCACGGCAGTCACAGCAAAACCGCGCTCTGCCAAGAAAAGCGCGTTTCGGCCTTCGCCTGATCCTAAGTCAAGGACTCTTGAACCAGTTGGTAGTTGCGATGCGATGTCCCGAATCTCTTGGCTCGGCCCACCGAATGTGGAAGCATTCAAATCTGAATACGTGTCTTCCCAAAATGGTTTTCTCATCGGCGATTAGCCTCCTTTATTTTAATGTCCCGTCCCAATGGGTGCTTATATAGCGAGCCACGCCGTCCTCCTCATTGGTATCAATGATCCCAGTAGCTTGTTCCTTAAGAGCGGGGATGGCATTGGCCACGGCTAGGGCCTCGTCAGCCATCTTGAACATGTCCAAGTCGTTTACTTGGTCGCCGAAGACGACTAGACGACAATCTTCCAGTCCTTGCATGCGCTTGATACTCAGGATGCCCTGCTCTTTGGTGGCGCGGGCATCGTGGATGGTCAGCCAGTGCCATCCTGGTGAGTACTGGTTCTCGTAGCAATGGGTCTGGACCCGTTTGGCATGCCGCTGATTGATCGCCTCATCCAACTTCTCCAGCTCCGGCCCCGGGCCGATAACGGTGAGACAGACTACTTGGTCGTCGAGGCCGCTTTGCAAGTCGGTTAAATAGTGCAGACGCGGATCTTGGTGGCGTCGCCTATTCTGCAGGTACCAGGCCATGCCGTCGTTGATAATGTCTCGATAGTAGAGACGGTCGGCGGTACCGTCGTAAGTCGATATGAAGGGAACGTATCCAGCGTCGGTTATTTGTTGCCACAACTCGGGCAAAATGTCGCGGTGTAGGGCGCGGACCAGATAGTGTTGGCCGCTGGCCAGATCGGATACAAAGGCACCGTTGAATTCGACCACCAGCAAGCGCAGAGGTAAATCAGCCAGCACGTGGCGCATGGAGGCTATGCTGCGGGCGCTGGCCACGGTGAAGAGCAAACCCTGATCCAACAGCGCGTTGAGGGTATCCCTGCTGTACTGAGATAGCGAAGTATCGTTGCGCAGCAGAGTGCCGTCCAAATCGGAGA
>JAGWBY010000048.1:0-8468 GCA_021295675.1 Candidatus Latescibacterota bacterium
GCATCATTCTGGATCTGGGCCGGGTTTTCAGTGGCGTCTATCAGGTTTCGTTCTATCCCCGCATTGAGCAGGGAGACCGATTTCTGCGGGGATACGAACTGTACGTCAGCGACGAAAGCGATCAGCTGCGGGGCGATCCGGTCTGGGATTTGGCGGCCCGAACGACCCGCAACGAACGCGAGGTGGTCACAGTCGATATCGCACCTCGCTATGCCCGCTGGGTCATGCTGATATTCACTAGTCCGCTGCCTTGGGAAATCGCCGAATTGGAAGTCTATGGCCAGGGTTTTGCACCGCAGGCGGTGTACACGTCCAACGTCATCGATTTAGGCGGCTTGGCTACTCTGGGAGCGCTGACTTGGGCCGCCGAGACCGATGAGGGCGGCGCAGTCGAGGTGATCACCCGCAGTGGCTCGACCCCCGATCCCTACCTCTACTACCGGCGCCGGGGAGCCACGCTCGAAGAAGTAAGCAAAGATCAGTACGACAAGCTGAGGGAAAACCAACGGGTAAAACGGCCCGATCTGGCAAACTGGAGCCCTTGGTCGCCACCGCACACAACGAGTGGCTCGCGCATTCGCTCGCCGGCACCTCGGCGCTATTTCCAGTTTGCCGTCGAATTGGTCAGCGATCGCTTTGCTGCGGCAGCTCAGGTGGATTCGCTCGCCTTTGAAATTTCCTCTCCGCCGCCAGCCCGCGAAGTCGTGGCCGAAATCGAGCCAAAATTCGTCGTCGCTGGGGAGACAACGCCCTTTACCTATCATGTGCGACCGCGCATCCTAGATGACGATGCGGGCTTTGATGCCGTAGAATTGTCCACTCCGACCTTGGCCCGTCTGCGAGAGCTTACGATAGGCGGTACACCCATAGCAGACTTTACTTGGGAAGCGACGGATTCCCTCCTGACGGTGCGCTTTCCGAATCATCCCGTCGTAAAAGACGGGGTACTGGTGGAACTGAAATTCGATGCCAAGGTGATCGAATTCGGCACCCTTTTTTCTTCCCGAGTGTTCGCCAGCCAGTCCACTGAACTAGCCCAAGATGTTCTGCCCGGCGATGCCAGCATCGAGCTCAATACCAATCACTTTTCGGTCGAGCTGGAATTGGACAATACCATTCTGGGCGACTTGGCCATTGCGCCCAACCCCTTTACACCCAACGGCGACTCGCTCAACGACCGGATGCGCGTTCAGTACAGCATATTCAAACTCGTCCAACCCGTATCCGTCGAGGCGGCTATATACGACCTTGCGGGGAGGCGAGTCCGGGCGCTTTTCAATGGCATGCAGAGCAGCGGTTTTCACGCGGTGGAGTGGGACGGCAGAGCGGGCGAGGGATCCTTAGCCGCACCGGGGTTGTACGTGTGTCGCATAAGCGTAGATTCGGCCATGGGGGCCAACGCAAGGGCCGTACCTGTGGCCTTGGTCTACTGAGAGGACGAGAAAGTGGGGCACACCAGCAGAAAAGCAACGCCAACAATTTTGTCCTATACGGTGAAGATGCTCGTCGTTTGCGCCGGCCTTTTCCCCCTCTGGCCTTGGGGTGCATCGGCTGGTGAAATCCGCTTTAGCCGTTCGTCGCAGTGGCGCGCGTGGAGCGCACCCGAGGGGACTATCGCGATTTCGCCGGACGGCCGAGTTAGCCCGGTCTTCATCCGCAAATCGATCAATGCCGCGCTCAATGCCGACCAGTTCTCAGTACTGGGCGACTTTGGGGACGGAGAAGAGCGCTTGGGCGGCATACGCGGGGCGGGCACGAACCTTAGAATGGCCGGTCTCATACTCGACGGCGATGAGGAGACGTTTTGGACCCCTGCCGTCGGCGCTGCGCTCGACGACTGGTGGGTGGAAGTGGATCTGGGCCGGGCCGTCTCCGCCACGGAGGTCGCGGTAAAATTCGCTCGCTCGGGCAATCCTTTCAGCATGTTCCAAGTCTTCGTCTCTACGGGCGAGGAAGCCGTCTATTTCGGCTCTGGACTTAAGAAATACAGCTTGTTGGCCGAGACGACCCGTCCCAACACTAGGTACGAACTCACCTATCCGCTCCTGCCGCAGGACGTGAAATTGAGTGGTCGAGGCGAGCTGACCTTTAGGCAGTTCGTGCGCTTTGTTTTGTTCCGTGCCCTGCGCACAGCCGAGAATCCGCGCTTGGCCGAAATCGAGGTCAGCGCCTTGGGCGACAATATCGTCTTGGACAGCGAACAACGGGGGGGTGGCGCGCTCATTGCACCGGCCGGAGGCGACGAAAGCGAGCCACCGACCTTTGCTTCGGATATCATAGACGGGAATTACAATACAGGCTGGAATTCCCTCGGAAATTTCGTCGGTGACCCCAAGCGGTGGGGATGGGTCAACATAGACTTGGGAACGCTATTCTGGGTAGATCATGTGCGCATCATCACGTCTTTCGAGTTCACCGGTAAGCGCAATGTTCCGGTCTTCGGGTACAAACTCTTTGCCTCGGACGGGACGCGCAGCAGCGGCGCCGGCGCGGGCGAGTTCATCGATTTCGACGACCTAGTCTGGGAGGAGATTGCCGAACTCGAGGCCAATCCCGCTCCCGAGCGCTTCATTTTTGAAGAGCACCTGACCCCGCGCAAGGTGCGCTACCTGTTCTGGTCGAATCGCAACCAGCGGCGCACGGGTGTCTCAACTGTGCGGGAGATCCAGGCTTTTGGGGAGGGTTTCATTCCGGGCGTCACCTTGACCTCCGGCTTGATTGACTTAGGCGGTGCCAAAAATCTGACGGCCATCCACTGGAGCGGAGAAACGCCGCCAGCTACTAGACTGGTGGTGCGCACGCGCACGGGCAATGAGCTAGGCGAGAAACTGCACTACTTCGACAAGGAGGGCAACGAATACACTGAAAAGGCGTGGAACAAGCTGCCGCCCTTCAAACGCGAGAAAGAGCCCACCGTCGAACTCATCCCGGGCGCAGGATGGAGTCCGTGGAGTCTGCCCTACGAGTATTCGGGTGCTCGCTTTCAATCACCTAGCCCCCGCAGCTATGCCCAGATACAAGTGGAGTTGATTAGCGATGATCCGCAGCGGGCTCCAACTCTGTCCAGTGTGGCGCTCGAATTCACGGACCCGGCAGCCGAACAGATCGTCGCCGAAATCGTCCCCCGAGTAGCTACACCGGGACAGATGGAAGAATTCTCCTATTTCATCCGCCCTAGTTTCGGGTCCGGGACTCGCGGTTTCGACCAGATTTTGATTCGCGTTCCGACCGATCCTGTCTTTCGGGGCCTGAAGCTAGACCACGAGGAAATAGATCCCGTTGCCGTGCGGGCCGCGGCGGACTCACTGGTCGTCACCCTGCCGACTGCGGTGCAGTCGGCGCAGGTTAATTTCGCCACCCAAGTCTTCCTCAATGCCACGCTCTTTGAGGGTTTTGTACGGCGCTCGGCTGAGCCGGACTCTTGGCAACAGATCGATCCAGGCGATGCGAGCCCGGACGCTCTAGGCGACGACCTGAGGGTTTTTCTACCGGCCAGTAGCAGGGGTCTCCAAACCCCGACAATCGATCCGGCGGTGATCACCCCGAACGGAGATGGGCGCAATGAACAGTTGACTGTGTGCTTTGCGCTGGTTGGTCTGGAGGCGTCCCGCCAACTCCGTGCCGCCGTGTATGATCTGGGTGGGCGCCTGGTCGCCCGGCTGCGCGACCAGTCCGGGTCCAGCGGGGAGTACGCCCTTTTGTGGGACGGCCGCGATGGGGCGGGAAATATGGTGCCCCCTGGGGTGTACCTGTTCCGCCTGAGCATCGACAGCGATGAGCCGACGAGGGCGTTTACGCGGCTCGTCGGGGTAGCCTACTGAGGCGGTTTTCCGTGACTTACTGCAAATACATCGCAATCGCAGTGGCCTTGCTTGCGGCCGTGCCGCCACCGAGCCGGGCACAGGCCCTGAACCCGACGGGAGCCCAGACCTTTTTTGCGGCCATTGATCCCACCATCCAGAAGTGGTATCGCCCCCAGCAACTCTACGCCGAGTACAAGTGGGACTGGTGGCAGTATTCCAATTACGCCAGAGTCCCCTACCAGCGCTACGTGGATACCGAACTGGAGGGCACCCGCTGGTACGATCTCTACGGGAACTACGTTACCGAGGGGTGGCGGATCTATCGCTGGACCCAGGAGCAGCCTACGACCTTTGGGAGCGACATCCTCAAGAGCAGCCGCTTCAATTCTTGGTTCAACAGGTTGGTCGTGACGCAGGTCCAAAGGGGCCAGTACTACTTTGCCGTGACGGTCGGCGATGAGATCCGCACGGCCCTGACCCCTTTTACTTTTTCCAAACCGGCCTTCAATGGGGTCCAGGTCGATCTCCAGTCGGACAAGTACGCGGCGACCTTGCTCATGTCCAGGGTAAACTTGCCCATAGCGCTTGAAGGAGGGGAGGTAAACGAATCGAAGATCACCGATTTCAACAATTTGCTCGGCTTCAGGACGACGGTGCAGATCGGGGATTTTGTCCAGATGGGCGGTACGTACGTCAATGCCCATCTGGGGCGGACCTCGCCGGATTTGAGTCTGGCCGGGATCCGCGCGGGGAACTTGACGACCGAGCAGAATCGCGACGTCATCCGCCAAGTGCAAATTCGCATCAGCGACGATTCGCCGGAAGACGGCAAGGGGGGAGCCATCCTCTTTTCCGAGCGCGTCTTTGCCAATGCGGACGCCGAACCGCTTGATATTGTCCCCCTAGTCGAGGGTGGCACTCCGCGCCGCGGAGCCTTGGTCGCCGACGGAGCCGAGCAGATCGTCCTGACCTACGCGTTCACCCAGCCCGAATTGATCCGCAAGCTAGTCTTTGAACTGGTATTGGCTAATGACTACTTGGTGGAGGTGACTTCCAACCTACAGACCGATTTCTCGGACCAACCCGTGTACCTGCCCGTGGCCAAGTCCGCGCGGAATGTGCAAGACGGCTCCAACCAGCGTCTCGTCCGCTTTGACTACGGCCTGCCGACGGCCAACGAAATCTACGGTATGACGCTCGAAGTCCAAGATGTCGCCGGACTCGACATCTTGGCTGAGTGGAATAACAACAATCAGTGGCACCGCCTGCCCAATGTGAATTTCGAGAGGCATGTGCGGGCCGCGAATACCGCCCAGGTCGGATATCTGACCGCGCGCACTACGAGTCGGTACTATCCGTGGTTTGCGTACGGCGAAGTTTTCAGCGTGGATCAGGACTACTCCACGTCCATGTACATCCAGGATCAGCAGGGCAAGCTCGACTATACCAACAAACTGCGCGGCGTGTACGAATTTGTCGACGACAACGACGACCAAGATCGCTTCCCCGACTGGCGCCGGGCCCAGCAACCCAACGAAAGTCAGCGCCGATCCATCTCCGGCGGACCCAGAGGCGGGATATTTCCCGGCTTGGACGAGAACAACGATTTTATCTCGGATTTCAACCAGAACGACAACACCCGGCCCGATTACGACGAACCCTTCCTCCGCTATACCGTGGATCCGCCCGAATTCCTCTTTGGCATCGACATGGACAACAACACCCTGATTGATCGCTTTGAGGACGATGACGAGGCCGACTACCCGTTTCAACGGGACCACCGAGGGTACAACGGGTATTTGGGCCTCAATATCTTCCCCGGGGTCCAGCTGCTAGGGGGCTATTCAAACCAGTGGTTGTTGTCGGCCGACCGCCGCAGCCGCTTCTCCTATCTGCTCTTCAAAATGCAGCAGGACCGGGTCGCGTTGGGCCAGTTCCGCTTTTTCTACCAGCTCAAGTTCGTCGAGGACAACATCATCGACGACCAGTTGTTTTGGACGCAGCCGCCGGGTACGTTCGGCGTGAGCGAATTTCCCTTTGCAGATCCCATGTTGGCCCAAAACGCGGTCGTCAACTCGGTTTTTATTGGTTTCGACCAGGCTTGGGGCCGCTTCAACACGTCGGCCAAGGTCAAATACGAGGGCCTCGCTCAGCGCAGCGACAATGTCGCCCGGCTCACCCGGCCTGGGGAAGAACCGGAGATCATCGACGACTCCCATTTCCTCGGCCTAATCCACAAACTCGACTACTCTTTCCAACTCACGGAAGCGCTGGTATTCCACCCCAAATTAAAGAGCATGTACCGGCGTCAGACCGCCTATTTGGAAAGTGTGGGCAGCAAAAACGACTTGTCCGAGATCCTCTTTCTAACGCTGGCGGTGCAGTTGATGCCCAATCTCGAGCTGGAAGGCGGCACGGAATTGACCAAATTCTGGGATTGGGCCGACAAACCCGGGGCGCAGCTCGATTTTTGGGGTTGGGCGTCACTCAGGCATACCTCGGATATCAGGTGACCATAAACTTGGGGACGCAAGTGCAGCAGCAGCGCTTTGAGAGCCGGGAACAAAACCGCGTCGAGTCGTTCCTCGTCATATTTGCCGGACTGGACTGATGGCCAGAAGACGCACAGTTGCTCTGTTCCTCGTCCTGGGCCTCTGGGCGCGGGCCGCAGCCGTGGACCTCTGGACAGTCGGCGGGCAGGAGCGCCCCTGGAATACCGTCGGCACCTTAGAGCTGTTGAGCGACGAGCAGAGTTCCGGCTGGCTGGAGCCGCTCGAAGTGTCGGGCGAGAACCTCGCCCTCAACCTGCGACAGTTGGACTCGGCGCGGGTGTTGACCAATTACACTTGGCGCAAATTCGAGAGCCTGAAAAATGTAGTGGACGGCGATCGGTTAAGCGGCTGGCCCCCCATCGAACTCGATATCGTCAATACGCGCGAGAACGACCCCTTTTTCGCCGTCGTCCTAGTCGTCGATTTGGGGGCACCCTTCGGCGTGGACCGCATTGGTTTTTCGGCGGTCGAAGGACTCGAGTTCCGCTTTATCGAAGGATTCCAAGTTTTCATCCAAGACGGCAAAGAACCCGTCGCCTTTCCCCAAAGACAGAGAAACTGGCACTGGTTCGTGCGCAATTGGGAGCTGGTAGCCGAGGTGGAGCAGACCGAGGGAGACGCAGCGCAGATCGAAATACCGCCGCGCTTGGTGCGCTATGTGGCCCTGTCCGATACGATCAGCTTGCCCAGTGCCCGTCTGTGGCAACTCAGCGAGGTGGAGGTCTGGGGCAAGGGGTATGCCTCCTCGGCCGCCTTTACATCCGCCATCATCGACTTTGGCGAGCCGGTCGTTCTGGGGGCCATGACTTGGGAGGCGGTGGACGATCCCGGCAGTACCCTGCAGATTCGCACGCGAAGCGGCTCGACGTCCGATCCGAATATCTACCTCAGCTTTACAGGCATAGGACAAAATGGCCAACAGGCTGTATCGCGCAGCGCATACGAGGCGCTGCACCCCAAGGCGAGGGGGCCTATTGTGGCCGATACGGAAAATTGGACTCCGTGGTCAGCGCCCTATCCGCCCACGGGGAGGGAATCCTTGGTTGCCCCCAAACCCGCGCGCTATTTCCAGTTTGAGATTGACTTTGAGAGCGCTCTGCCGCTGTCGCGCTCCCGCATCGATTCTCTCTCGGTCGAGTTTTCGCCGCCCTTGGTCGAGCAGGTCGAAGGCGAGATTTGGCCCGCGCTCGTCTCGCCGGGCGAACTCGTGCGCTTCACCTATGCGCTGCGGCCGCGCGTGGCTCCCGGAGACCCTGGTTTCGACGGGGTGGAGATCGTCACACCTACCGCTGCGGTGGTGCAAGAGGTGAGGATCGCCGGGGTAGGCTTGGACGATTTTGTCGCCGAGATGGAGGAAAACCGTTTGCGCGTCTCTTTTCCCGGGCGCTTGATCGACCGAGATGCGATCCTAGTCGAAGTCGATTTCGACTGCCGCGTCTTTGTTGCGGGCACGCGCTTTGCGGGCCGAGTTTTCAACAGCAGACGCGACGAGATGCCCCAGCCAATTGTTCCCGGCGATGTACACATTGACCTCAATTCAGAGGATCTGTTCGTCGGGTTTGTCCCGGAAGAGCAGGGCAAGTTGTTGGCTGAGGTGGAAATCCACCCCGGGATGGCGTGAACGATCGGGCGGAGTTCACGTATAACCTGTTTCAGGCCACAGTACCCGTTCCCGTTGAACTCTCAGTCCACGACCTCTCCGGCCGCCTCGTCTGGAGCCAAGCGATGTTCCAGTCCAGCGGTTTCGGCCGCGCATTATGGGACGGTAGGGATGGGGCTGGGCAACTCGTACCGCCGGGGGTGTACATCTACCGGGTTTTAATGGACGCCGCCGTCGGCGCGCAGGTCCGCGGTGGCGCAGTGGCCGTAGCATACTAGAAAAAGGCATTGCCGATGCGTGCTTTGGTTCCTTTTGGCGGCAGACAATGGGGGTGTATTCTCGTCTTGGCGCTCGGTCTTTCTAGCTGTAGGTACGGCTACCAATACTACGCCGAGCCGCTGCGTCCTCTTGATGAAGAGGGGCAAGCTGCCGGTATGATCGTCAGCGACGATGGGACGGTCACCTATGTGGCCGATCGGCTGGAGATAGCGGTGCGGCCGTTTTCCGACCGCG
>JAGWBY010000048.1:8574-16150 GCA_021295675.1 Candidatus Latescibacterota bacterium
GCTCAAAGTCAAGAACTATCAGTACCCGAAACTCCTGATCGATCCGGCAAAGAGCACCATCATCAGCGATAGCGGCCGCTACTATCCAGCGCTGAGCCAGACCGATATGGAAGAATACTACCGCAAGTACATCACCGGTTATGTCGGTCAACTCTACACCACTTTTCAGGGTCGGAAGGATCTGCTGAGCAGAACGCTATATCCTGGCGGGGTGGTCTTCAGCGGGCAGGAGGTCGAAGGCTTCATTGCCTTTACGGACCTCCACCCAGAGGTACGCAAAGTGCGCCTGCGCCTCGGCGATATAGCCCTGCGTTTCAACTTCCGCGATGAGCCGATCGAAACGATCGACATCGAGTACGCCTTTGACCGCGAGATTGGCTATTACTACCCCCGCGAACTGAGGTCCATGCGTGCAGGGGAAATATCTTGGTCTATTCTAAGCGAGGTGAATATGCACTACCGAAGATTGGGAAGGACTGAACTAAAGGTATCCGAAGTCGGCTATGGCACCAATATGCTGGGCCGGCCGGAACTGACCGAGTCCGAGCACATCGCCATGGTGCATCGGGCCATGGAACTGGGTATCAATTGCGTCGATACAGCGGATGTGTACCAGGGAGGGCAGAGTGAGGTCATGCTGGGAAAGGCGCTGAAGGGACGCCGCGACCGAATGATTCTGGCCACCAAGGTCGGCAGCATCATCCCCCGAGAGGGACGAGATATTTCTCCCGGGCATATTAAAGAGGCTGTAGAGGCGAGTTTGCGTCGGCTGCAGACGGATTATATCGATGTGTACCAACTGCACAGTCCACAGCTACATCACCTGCAGGAGAACAGTTGGCTGGAGACCATGCAGAGCCTGAAGGAACAGGGCAAGATTCGCTACTGGGGGGCCAGTGTCAACCACATCGACGCCGGTGTCTGGCTGCTGGAACAGGATCTGATCGACTCGCTGCAGCCCACCTTCCACATGCTCTACCACGATATGGCGGACACCATGTTCGGGCTGGCGACCGAGCGGGATGTGGGCGTCGTGGTCAAACAGGGGCTGGCCCGGGGCTTGTTGAGCGGCAAGTATGCGGCCGATCACGCCTTCACGGGAAGTGGATGGCACGAACAAGGGGCGGTGGTGGCCCACCAGATTATTTTGCAGAAAGTGGAAAAACTTCGGTTTCTCGAGCGGGCGGGGCGCAGCCTAGCCCAAGCCGCCCTCCAGTACCTCCTCAGTTATCCAGTGGTGTCCACCATCATCGCCGGGGCCAAGCGCGTGGAGCAGTTGGAAATGAACGCCGGGGCGTCCAATGGAATGGGACTGACGGGGGAGGAACTGGAACGGGTGAAGACCATTTTAGGACGGGACGGCGTTCAGACTTGGTGACGCTGACTTCCAAGCTCTTCAGGGATGGTGATCGCGCCCCGCTCGTGCGTCATGGGCATCAGTGGGCGACAAGTCAAAGGATTGCAGTTCGATGGGAGTTGGAACCGGATCCCCTTCGCGGATTTTATAGACCCGATCCATGACTAGGTCGGTGAAAAGTTGCGTCTCACCAGAAGCCGGCCAGGTGACTGCGACTGACTCGATGGTCGTCGCTTGGCCCAGACCAATTTCCTGCTGTAAGCTCGAACCGCCAAAACTGGCCCCGGCCGTCACCGTAGCGTAGATGTCGCGACGGCCGCTTGCGGTGTGCAGGCCGACTCGGATGCGGGCCCCAATGGCGGCGCGGTTGGAATGCACACCTTGCAACTGGAGGGTGAGCCAGTGGTTGCCGTGTCCGGGATTCTCAAAGAAAACATTGTGGGACAGATCTCCGGTATAGGAGCCTCCTATGACCGCGTAGATGTCTTGGTCGCCGTCGTTGTCGAGATCGCCAAAGGACACGCCGTGGCCTTTCTGCAGGTGCCCGAATCCGCCCGAGGTGGTGACGTCCTGAAACCGTTGCCCCTCGGCGTTGCGGAACATGCGATTGGGCATGACCGAGCGGAACGAAGGCGAACCCGTACCCGCGTAAAAGTCGGGCCAGCCGTCGTTGTCGAGGTCGCCGAAATTGCACCCCATAGTGTAGAGCACCTTGTCGAGCCCGACTTGGAAGGTCACATCGGCGAAAGTGCCGTCGCCTTGGTTGCGGTACAGGCGAGGGAACTCGGCATCGTGGGGCAGACCGAGGTATTCGGCCGCTAGATCACCGGCATTGGCGTGATACCCGGAGACGAATAGGTCGAGCCAGCCATCGTTGTCGTAGTCCCAAAACCAGGTCGGAAAGCTCCAGACGGGCTCGGCCACTCCGGCTTGGGCGGTGGCGTCGGCAAAGGTCCACTGGCCAGATGTATCTTCGCCCTCGTTCCTGAAGAGGAGATTGGGAGCGGTGAGCCGCGAAATGTACAGATCGAGCTGGCCGTCGTTGTCGTAGTCGCCCCAGACGACGCCCTTGACGTAGCCCGAGACCGCGACGCCCGCTTCTGCCGCCACATCGGCGAACGTGCCGTCGCCCTGGTTGTGAAAGAGCTGGCAGGGGTGGATGTTATGGCGAAAAGATTCGTTGCCAATGTACAGATCGATCCAGCCGTCGTTGTCGTAGTCACCCCAAGCAGCCGTCTGAGTGGGATGGAAGGAGAGCAAGCCGACCTCTGCGGTGACATCGTCAAAAAAGCTGTCGCCGTAGTTGTGCAGCAGCGAATTGGGGTGCCGGCCGTCTTCTTCCCACCAAGCTCCGCGCAAGACGAGCACATCGGCAAAGCCGTTGTTGTCATAGTCGGCGTGGACGATTTGCAGCCCGCCGACTACACCGTTCAAGCCGGCCTCTGCGGTTGCATCGTCAAAGGTGCCGTCGCCCCGGTTGCGAAAGTAGCGGAGTTGATCGCGGAGACCCCAGGATGAGGCCATGATATCCAGATCGCCGTCGCTGTCAAAGTCCTCGGCAATACTGCCTCCCGCCAGAGACACCACGTCTAGTCCTAGGTGCGGGGCGACATCGCCAAAGCGCCCGATGTCGCTATCGGAGACAAAGGCCGTTGGCGGAATGAGCCATTGCGCCGGCACGGAGTCGGGATATTCGCCCAGGACCATGTACGCGATGTTGAGGAGCCAGCGGGCTGTCATTTCGCCGGGGTCGTCCTGTAGGATGGCGGTGAATTCTCCAAGTGCGGCCCGCGCTCCCCCCTGATTGTCGTGTACTCCGGCTTGGCTGATGGGAAAGAGACACGATTCGCTCGTGTGCTGTTGGAGGCAGTTGTCTTGTTCACCTAAACGGAGATAGGCTAGGGCGAGGAGTTTGTGGACGCTGGGTTTGGTCTTGGTCGCACCGAGTTGTTGTTTTAGGCTCAGGAAGCGGTCGATGGCCTCTTGGCTTTGGCCGGCGCGCAGGAATTCGCGCGCTAGATGCACCTGTAGGCGCAATCTGTCAACCGGATCGGCGGGCAGGTCGAGTTGGCGCAAGTACTCGACTCTTGCATCATTGATGTAGGTGTTTGTGGCGGGATTGAGATTGCGGGCGATTTCTTCGAGGCGGGCGGCCATGCGCTTTGTGCCGGGCCCCTGCTTGCAGGACGCCAAGACTATAGAAGCGGCAACAGTGCAGAGGCGTACTTTCACTGGGTGTACATTCATTGCTGAGATATAGATGCTCGCTTTTCGCCTGTCAAGAAGAGTGATTGGCCTCTTGGTCCTGTCGATTTTGGGCGCACTGGCTGGAGCGTTATATTTTTTTTCGCCCAGAGTGATCGGATACATCCAAGAGGTGAGGAGGCCCACGGGCCAAGCCATCGCCGTGGAACTACCCGGTGGTGCGACCATGGCTATGGTGTGGATCGGCCGGGGTAGTTTCCTCATGGGCTCGCCCGCCGACGAACCCGGACGGGATCAGAACGAAGGACCGCAGCACCGAGTTACTATCAGCCGGGGCTTCTACATCGGGAAATACGAGATCACGCAGGCTCAGTGGGTCAGCGTCATGCACTCACGACCGTGGGCAGGGAAGAGCCATGTCGAGGAAAATCCGCACCATCCGGCCGTGTACATCTCGTGGGAAGATGTGTGGGAATTCACGCGTCGTCTCAACCGGATGGCCGGAGCGGAAGTGTACCGCCTCCCCACGGCTGCGGAGTGGGAGTACGCCTGCCGCGCCGGCACCGCGACGCCGTGGTCCTTTGGAGAGGACGATAGCGCTTTGCAAAAGCACGCTTGGTACGCGGACAATACTTGGGCAGCGGGCGAGCGCTACGGCCACGCCGTGGGCACCAAGCTTTCCAACCCATGGGGCCTGCACGACATGCACGGGAATGTGTGGGAATGGGTCCAGGACTGGTATTCGAACGAGCCCTACAGCAACGAGCCCGAGGTTGATCCCAAGGGGCCGGCCAAGGGGTTTTTGCGCGTCGGTCGCGGCGGGGCCTTTGGCAATTACGGTCACGTTCTGCGGTCGGCCAATCGCTCGGGAGGTGACCCGACCAGCCGCAATGCCGGTACCGGAGCCCGATTGGTGCGCCAAGAGTAGTCCTAGGCTATAGGGGAGGACATACCGCTTCTCGCTCCCTTGTGGGTCACAGAGCGAATTTCCTCATAGAGTCCAAGGTGAATCCGATGGACAAATCACCCTCCGCAGAAACCACTGGCGCACCGGCCCCACAGGTGCCTCGGACTTTTTTTCAGTACCTGCGCTCTTTTGGGCCGGGCATAGTCATCGCCATGACCTGGATGGGTGCCGGCGACGTGGTCGAGTCGGCCGTGGCCGGTGGCAACTACGGGTACGCGCTGATGTGGGTTTTGGCGCTGGCGCTGGTAGTGCGCTTCCTGTTCGTATCTCTGATCGCCAAGTACCAGTTGTGCAACCAACGGGGCGAGGGAGTCTTGGATGGGCTGGGCCGTCTGCATCCTTGGTATCCTCCCTTCCTGGCGCTGATGGGTTTCGTCATCGGACATATCCAGGGCGCGTATCTCATTGTGGGGATTGGCGAAATCTCGGTCAATGTGACGGGCATCGGGTACGTCTGGCTGTGGGGGCTGTTCTGGAATCTGGTGACGCTGGTCATTGTTTTCCGCCCGGAGTACGGCCGCCTCGAGTTGCTCTTCAAGGTCCTGCTGGGCTTGCTCTCGGTCTCCTTCCTCGGCGCAGCCCTGTGGGTCGGTCCTTCTCCGACTAAGATCCTGCAAGGCGTCTTTGCTTTCGACCTGCCCGGACAGGTGGGCCCCTTTGGTTCGCTGCTAGTAGCCATCGGGCTGATCGGGACCATCGGCGGATCGCTAGCCAATCTGGTTTACCCTTACTTCCTAGAACAAAAGGGCTGGATCGGGCCCGCGTTCCGCCGCGTGCAGTTCTACGATCTCCTGCTGGGAATCGTCGTTCTTATCATCCTCGACTTGGCGATCTGGACTCTGGGTGCCGAAGTGCTTCACCCACGCGGTTTGACCATCGCAGAGATGGACGATCTGCCCCGACTGCTGAGCACGATCCTCGGAGAGGGCGGCCGTTTGTTGTTCTATCTGGGACTCTTTGCCGTCCTGTACACGGGCCTAGTGGGGCAGGCCCTTGGTTTTGGTGCCCTGTGCTCCCACGGGTACCAGCGCTGGCGGGCTGGCCCAGAAGTCAAGTTGCAGGCTTACCAAGCGCATCCGAGCTACCGGTGGGTCGTAGTCTGGTGTCTGATTTCCCCGGTCGTCTGGACTGCGCCCGGTATGCCGGGATTTGTCGTCATGACCGTCTTCGTCGCTAGTGCCTCAGTGGTATTGATCCCCCTGCTCGTGGGCGGCTTGTGGTGGATTACCGCCAAGGCGGATTACATCGGCGCAGAGTACAAGAATCGCCTGTGGGAGAACGCACTCATGGGCGTGTTGTTTGCCTTGGGACTGTGGGGAGCCTACGGTTCGGTAAAGTCGATCGCAGAGTCGTTTTGATGCTTGGGCGATGAGCGGAAACGCGGCGACCACTATGAAACCGCTTTTAGTTGGTCTTTGCCTATACATAGGGTGTGCGCTTTAGGGATGTCACGACCCAGGCCGGGATCGACTTTGTCCACATCGACGGCGCTTCAGGGGCGTATTTCTTGATAGAGACGTACGGTGCTGGCGGGGGATTCTTCGACAGCGATGGCGACGGCGATTTGGACATCTACCTCGTCAATGGCTTTGATCTGGATGGTATCCAAACTGCGCCCATCAATCTCGACCACCGGCGGGGAGGGACTTATTGGGTCGAGCGGCCGGACCAAGTGAGGTCCGCGGGGCCGGGAGCCATCGACTTCTCAATGCTAGACGACGCCAGCGGCCGGCGTGCTGCCAACGTATTGTACCGCAACGATGGCGACGGTACTTTCACCGATATCAGCCGAGAATCCGGGGCCGACGATACGGGCTATGGCATGGGCAGCGCGGCAGCCGACTACGACAACGACGGCGATCAGGATCTGTACGTGACTAACTACGGACCCAATGTCCTGTACCGGAACGAGGGAGACGGCACTTTCACCAATGTGACGGATCGGGCCGGGGTAGCGGCTCCGCAGTGGAGTTCGAGCGCGGCTTTTTTTGACTACGACGACGATGGGCACCTCGACCTGTACGTGGTCAACAACGTCGATTTCACGTTCGTCACCAACAAAGTGTGCGGCGGCTTTGTGGGCACGACCCCTTTGGGGATGCTGGCCATTACCGAGCGCACCCGGTCTTATTGCGCGCCTTCCGACTACGGAGGCGTACCCGACGCGCTCTTCCACAACGAGGGCGATGGCACCTTTACCGATGTATCCGCCGCAACCGGCATTGCGGATTTGGCTGGCAAGGGCTTGGGCGTGGTGGCTTGGGATTTTGATGCCGATGGCGACCAAGACGTATTTGTCGCCAACGACGGCATGGAGAACTATCTCTTCCGCAACGACGGCGATGGGACCTTTACCGATGTCGCGCTGCAGGTGGGCGCGGCCTTTAACGCCGACGGCGACGACGAAGCCTGCATGGGGGTGGACTTTGGCGATTACGACAACGACGGCGACTACGATCTCTTTGTCACCAACTTCTCCCACGAGACCAACACGCTTTACCGCAACGATGTCGGACGCTTCAAAGATGTGACAGACGCCGTTGGTCTGGGGCGGCCGAGTTGGCGCTTTTTGGGCTTTGGCACGAATTTCCTCGACTACGACAACGATGGCGACCTCGACCTGTATGTGGCCAATGGCCATGTCCTCGACAAGATTGCCCTGTTCCAGTCCGGCGTGGAATACGCCCAAGAGGACCAGCTCTTTCTCAACGATGGAACGGGCCGCTTCGCCTTGGCGGACACCAACTCGGGCGCTTGGTTCGCCGTTGCGCAGGTCGGCCGGGGCACGGCCTTTGGCGACTACGACGAGGATGGAGATATCGATATCTTGGCGACCAATGGCGGCGGTGCGGCCAAACTGGTTCGCAATGAGGGAGGCAACGCGCACAACTGGTTGATGGTGCGGACCGAGGGTACCCAAAGCAATCGAGATGGCGTGGGTGCCGAGGTGAAAGTGGTCGCCGGCGATCTGGTCCAGGTGCGGCAGGTGCGCAGCGGCTCCAGCTATCTGTCGATCAGCGATCCGCGACTGCACTTTGGGCTGGGCA
>JAGWBY010000048.1:16219-17953 GCA_021295675.1 Candidatus Latescibacterota bacterium
GAGAGGCAGAAACGTTGAATACAGCGGCCGAGGGAACAATGCAGACAGAACCTCAATCCTCGGGTTTGACGGCCAAGGCTGTGATTTGGGGGTGCGCATTGTCGCTGGCCACCAGCGTGGGGGCCTTGTACAGTACTTTCATCAACGCCTCGTGGATGGCTCTTAATATCAGCGCGCCCATCGCCCTGTTCGTCTTTTTCCTCTTTGCAGCCTTCCTTCACCCCTTGCTGTCCCGACTTTACCACCGGCTGGGTTTAAGCCGAGCAGAGCTAGGGGTGGTATTCATCATGACGATGATGGCGGCCACCGTGCCGACGGAAGGATACGTCGAGCACATGGTCCCCAAGATCGCCAGCGTGTTGTACTATGCCACACCGGAAAACGAGTGGGCCGAGCTGATCCATCCGCACCTCAAAGAGTGGATCGCGCCCCAGGACGAGGAGGCCGTGCGCCATTTTTTCGAGGGCCTGCCGCTGGGCGAGCCCATTCCCTGGGGGGTGTGGATACAACCGCTGGGTTATTGGGGATTTTTTTTCTTGGTCCTGTGTTTCGTGATGCTGTGTATGATGGTGGTGTTGCGCCGGCAGTGGGTCGAGCACGAACGCTTGGTCTATCCGCTGGTGAAACTGCCGTTGGAGATGCTTGCGGAGGAGGAGAATAAAAGATTTTTCGGACCTTTTTTTCGGCGTCCACTGATGTGGCTGGGTTTTTCGCTGCCGTTCGTGGTTTTGAGTCTGAACGCCCTGCACAGCTACTACAATTACATTCCCGCAATCGCCTTGGAGACGAGTCTGCCCATTTTTCGCAATACCTTAGTCTTACCCATTGGCCTCAGTTTTATGAGCTTGGGCTTTGCCTATTTCGTCAATTTACAGGTACTCCTCGGAATCTGGATTTTCTTTTTGCTGCTGACGGTGCAACAGGGCGTTTTGGGGGTTCTGGGGATTGCTATGACCGAGCGACTGACCGGCTACAGCACGTCGAGCGCGATCCCGGCGCACGAGGGCATGGGGGCACTGATCGCCTTTGTGCTCTTCAGCCTGTGGGTGGCCCGAGACCATTTGCAGGCCGTGTGTCGCAAGGCCTTTCGGGGCGATCCAACTGTGGACGATTCCACGGAGATGCTCTCGTATCGCACGGCCGTGTTCGGGATCTTGGTTGGCATGGTGCTGCTGGGTGTGTGGCTCGAGCGATCTGGGCTGCCGGGCTGGCTGGTACCTTGGTTTTTGTTTGTGGCCTTCGTGCTCTTTGTGGGATTGACTCGCTTTGTCGCCGAAGCTGGTTTAGCGACCATTCGCGCCCCCATTTATCCCCAGCCGCTCATGACTTCAACTGTGGGAACAACGGCGATTGGGTCGGAGGGTTTAGTCGCCTTGGGGATGACGTACGGCTGGATTTTGAAGGTGCGCATTTTCGCCATGGCCGCGTGCGCCAATGTGCTGAAGATCGATGGAGAACTCCACGGTGGGGGAGTGGATCGGCGGCGGCTGTTTTGGGCTTTGGCGCTGGCGTTGGTGGTCAGTCTGCTGGCATCGAATTGGTTCTTATTGCACCAAGCCTACACCTACGGTGGCATCAACCTCAACCAGTACTTTTTCGTGCGGGCCCAGAATCCCTTCGGGGACGTGGCTGGCTGGATCGACAATCCGACGGCCGTGAACTGGGAAGGGTGGTTCTACATGCTGGTGGGTGCGATCGTCATGGTGGGGCTGATGGTGGCGCGGCACTTCCTGT
>JAGWBY010000048.1:17976-42352 GCA_021295675.1 Candidatus Latescibacterota bacterium
GCTGTAGCTAGTCAGATCTGGCTGAGTATTTTCTTGGTGTGGGCGCTCAAGAATGTGGTGTTGAAGTACGGGGGGCCGAGTTTGTACCAGCGGCTCCAGCCGTTTTTTTTAGGGTTGATCTTGGGCAATGTAACTGCGGGTGGGCTCTGGTTCGCGATTGATGGCGTCACCGGTATGCAGGGCAATATCCTAGTCTATTATTGAATGCCGTTTAGGAGTCCGGGGCGCACTATCTCACAACAAATATTGGGGGGCTATCCGCAGGCCGGATGCCCCCCATTCAGTTGCTTATCGCTCGTTCAAGTGCGATCGCGTCTAAAAGCGGCTTTTGAGCTGTCCCCAAGATTGGTCTGCAACTGCCGAAGAAGCGGATCCCGGATAAAAGCCAGAGCCTAAGACGAAATCTTGGCCGAGAGCGGAATAGGGGATGCCGTAGCTCACTTTAGGCGAGCCGGTTTCTTCGTCCCCTTCTACCGCTGGATCGGGCCAAAGATACTCGACGTAGCCGCCTCCCTCTGCTGCCACGGCGATGAGTTCTTGGACGATTTTGACTCCGTTGGCGTCTTCGAGGTCAATCAAGTTTTGGCCCTCGAGGTCTGGATCATCTCCGTGCAGGATGAAGATACCTTCAGTGGTAAAAAGAAAGAGGTAGATGGATCCTTGCTTCCAAGGTCCTTCGGTTCTGAATTCCTGCAAGATATTCAGGTACTCGGGAAGACTTGTGGCTTTATCCCCGTACGCCTTTGCCGCGAGTACAAATGCCTTCAGGGTTTCTCGGTCCACTACATCACCGGCCGTTACCTCCGGGTCTTGGGCGATGGCGGGATGCGCGGCGGGCAAGAGGGCAGCGAGCGCCAGAATGAGTACTGCTGTTAGACGCTTCATGACGATCTCCTTTCTTTATGCTAAGTATGAATGGTATGGAATAAGATACGCCCGACCCTGCAAAAAATCTATTAGCTAAGCCCACCTGCAAAAGCGATCTCCAGCCAGCTCCTCAATGCGGCTACTCCTTGATAATTATTCCCGATTGTCCGCTCGTCGACGACGGCACCTTACCAGAGATCACCTCCTCAATGCGGGCGACTACCTCCTCGATATAGACGACATGGTTGACGCGGCCGTCCATCCGGCCGTCTGGACCCACTAGGAAATAGGAGGGTATGCTTCGGACTTGGTACAACTGAGCCACCGCTGCCCGCCAGCCGCCTGGGGCGTGGACGTGGACGCCAGTCAGACCGTGCTCTTCCACCGCTTGGTGCCACTTGTCGGCGGGGTCCAAAGAAATGTTCAAAAAGACCACCTTCTGATCTCGGGTCCGCTGTTTGAGCTCTTCCAGATGGGGTACTGCCCCGATGCAGGGGCCGCACCAACTTGCCCAAAAGTCCAGGAAAACCGCCTGACCTTTGAAATCGCTCAGGGAGACGCTTCGGCCTTGGAGATCGTCGAAGGTGAAGTCAGGGGCGGGTTGTCCGGGTTTGAGTTTGGATGCTTCCCGTACGATCTCCTCTACTACTTCAGTGTATGCGGGATAGGGGTTGTCTTGGAGGAATTCGGCTAGGCGTTGTTCGCCTTGGTCAAAACGGCCCTGTTGGAAGTCATCGATGATCTCCCCGGCGAGAAAGAAGTACAGGGCTTTGCCGTGCAAGAGCCGCTTGGCCAAGTGGTAGACGACGTTGTGGAATTGGATTAAATCGCCTCGGCGTTGTTCTTCGTCCAACCGCACAATGAAGTCTGGCAGGTACTCGATGGTGTGGGGTTGGATAAAGGCTCGTCGTTGCTCCTCGGATACTTGCTCCCGTAAGGCTCGCGTCGCGGCTTCTTCTTCTATACGCCAGAAATTGCGCTCCAGAAAGGTGCGGTAATCGGTGGTGCCCGACTTGCTCAAGGGCATCGTGATAGTCCGCGGGGAGGTTCTCGTTTCTGTTTCCATTGGCGAACATGTAGTCAGTGGGATAGGAGACTATGAAATTGGCCCATTCATAGGCGATTTCAGCGCGGTAGTAGGCGATAAAGCCCGGCGTGAGTTGGTACTGGTTGCATCCCTCGGCCAAAAAGGATTCCAATTCCAAGCGCCGCTGATCGATCATTTTGCGAAAGGCATCAACCTCTAGGTCTTTGTAGTCGATGCGCAGGTAATCGGGGAAGCGGGACCGCAGGGCAGCGAGGAACTGGTTGTTGGCCGTGCCTTGGCCGGAAAAGCGCAGGGACTGAGGCAGGTCGAGCAAGTCCGCGTCGATGTGCAACTAGTCGCCCGGTTCCAAGAAGAGTTTGATCTCATCGCCGAGATCGACTGAAACCATTTGCGCTTCGGTAAACGGCAGTTCTACCGAGAGGCCGCCCTTTTCGTCGAGGGGGGCTTCGACGGTAATGGGCTTGTGGTAGATGGGCGTCTGCTGGTACTCGAAGGCAATGCTGCGGCGCTCCGCAGCATTGGCTAGCGTGGCGGTGACGCGGGTGGAAAGCGGTGCCATGGAAATCTCCTCTTATTGTCTAGCATTCTCAGCGGACTTAGGACAACGCCTCCCGCCCGAATCGCTCGATAGCCTCCAAGGTCTCGCGCACATCGTCCCAAGTCGTGGTGTGGTTGACGATGCACATCCGCAGCGAAAACTTTCCATGCAGAAGGGTCGATGATACGAAGGCGTCGTCGTCCCAAAAGATGTGGGCGAGCACCGTCCTGTTGACTTCTTCGAGGGCTTCCTCGTCGAGGTCCGTGTCGGCGGGATTGACCCGGAAGCACACGATGCTCAGCGACGCAGGGGTCAACATCTCTAGGGTCTGGCTCTCTTGGACGTATTCCTCGGCCCGGTCGGCCAGCTCCATTCCCTTTGACACGGCCTGCCGGAACGCAGCCATCCCAAAGGTCTGGACCGACATCCAAATCTTCAACGCCCGCACCGAGCGGCTCAGTTGCAGGCCGCGATCCGAGATCGTGTCTTGGAGAATGTCGTGGTGAACGCCGAAAGCGTTCTCAAGCGTGCTCAGGTCCTTCACCAGTAGGCAACCGGCCTCATAAGGCTGGAAGAACCATTTGTGCGCGTCTAGCCCAATCGAATCGGTGCGCTCAATCCCGTGCAGTAGCTTTTTGCCCTGCTCGGTCACGACTGCGAAGCCACCGTACGCCGCATCGACGTGCAGCCAGATGCCTTCCCCCTCGCAGTAATCGGCCATGGCTCCGATCGGATCGATGGCCCCGGTGCTGCCCGTACCGGCGTTGGCACACACCGCGATGGGATTGAACCCCGCTGCGCGGTCGTCGGCCACCGCGCGCGCGAGCGTCTCCATGTCCAAGCGGAACTGTTCGTCGCTCGGGAGCAGGCGTATGCACTCCGGCCGCACGCCGATGATCTTGGCCGCGCGAACGAGTGCGCTATGGCTCTGGTCGCTCATGTACACCGTCATCCGCTCGGGGTGGCCCGCTGCTTCCCGCGCTGCGACAAAGGCGTCAAGGCTGGCCGCCGAGCCGCCGCTCATCAACAGCCCGCCGGCGCTGTCGGGATAGCCGAGCCAGCGCCGCAACCAGTCGATGACGACCAACTCTAGCTGGCTCGGGCCGCTCGCGACCAGCCAAGTGCAGGCGTTGGCGTTGTATCCGGCGGCCATGAAGTCGGCCAGCACTCCGGGCCATGTGGGTGCTGTAGGAACAAACCCAAAGCAACGCGGGTGGTCCAGCCGCGTCGCAATCGGGAGGATATCGCGCGCGGCCTGCTCAAGGACCTCCGCTGCCGGTCGGCCAGCTTCGGGTGGCTCCTCCAGCAGCCACTGCTCCAGTTCGCGCCGAAATTCTCCTTCCCAAGCATTTGCTCTGGGCAGACCGTCAATCCGCTCTACCACGAGTTCGGCGGCCTTGCGCGCGAGATCGAGCATCTGTTCGGGTGCCATCTGGAGGCCGTTACTCGCTACATCGGCTTCTCGTTTTTCCGCCGCTCCTCCTTCTACCATATCCCTGCCCTTCGTCTGTGTGTCTAAGTGCGTTCTGTAATGAGTGTCCTACTAGCTAAAAGCGACTTTTGAGCTGTCCCCAAGACTGGCTTTTAATCGGCCGTAGCGGATTCCAGATAAATGCCGGCACAGAGAATAAAAAGTTGGTCCCTGTCTGGCAGGTGGAAGCCTTCGGCGTAGGTCAGTTTGGGCGAGCCGAAGGCTTCGTCTCCTTCCACCGTCGGATCATTGTAGTGATACTCGACATAGCCGCCTCCCGTGGTGGCTGCATCTATGAGCCGTCTTATGATTTTGACGCCATAGCTATCTTCGAGGTCCAGCGCGATTATACCCTCTCGGGATGGATCGGCTCCGTGGAAGAGCACGTACCCGTCGCTGCTCATGATGAAGGTGTAGATGGAGCCGGACTTCCAATAGCTCCCCTCCATCCTGAATGCCTTCTTTACGTGGGTGTGCCCACTGAAATCGCCAAGCATAGCCTCTCGATAGGTTTGGGCCGCCGCCTTTACAAAGGTCTTCAGGGTTTCCCGGTCCACCACCTCACTGGCCGTTACCTGATTTTGGTGGCCACATTGGACACATCCTGATAATAGCCTCCGACCAAGACGAGGGGCTTGCCAAATAAACCAGAGATGTATTCGACCGCGTAACTTACCTTGGGATTGGCGTCTCCTTCTACCGCTGGATCATCCCAATAGTATTCGACAAAGTCGCCGCCCCGGCCGGCCGCGGCGAGGAGTTCTTGCACGACTTTCTTGCCCTTGCCGTCTTCGACATCAATCAGGACTTCGTTGTCTATTGCGGCATCGCCCCCGTGCAGGAGAACGGCACCGTCTTTGATCAATATCACGAGGAACGTGGAGCCAGATTTCCAATCCCCCTCGGCTCTGAAGATGGCCCGCAGTTTCGCGGTTTCGGTAAGAGTTCTGATGCCTTCTAGGTATTCTTTTCCTCCTTCTACAAAAGCCTTCAATGTTTCCCGGTCCACCACCTCACTGGCCGTTACCTTAGGGCGCTCTGGGTCTTGGGCCATGGCGGGCGAGAGACTGGCTATGCGATCAGACGCTTCATAATGGCTTCCTCTCTATTGGAAGATATACGTAATATGGGATAAAATACGCCCGATTCTATTTACTCTGCAAACGTGTCCCTATACGGCCCAAAATCTACCCCAAATGCAAGCGGGTGTTACGGGCGACTCTGACTGGCCACGTATTGAGATAGCAGGGTGAGATTGCGGTTGAAGGTGCGGCAGGAGATGACCTCGGCGACGATGGGTGCGTGGCGGTCTGCGGGGTTTCGCAAGAGGCCTTCTTCTAGCCAGCGGCCCTCTGCGTCGAGGGCGTCGATGACGGCTTTGATACGTTCATCAGCGACCGGGCGCACTTGGGCGCGCTCGGCGAGGATGGCTTCGCGACCTTCTTTGAGGATGCGCTGGTACAGGCTTTCAATGCGACCGGTGCGGTTGCCCACTTTAAAGGCATAGTGCGTCGGTAGGTCTGCATCGCTGTAGGTGAGCGCGTATTCTCTGGTGAAGTAAAGAGGCCGGTTGGTCTGCAATTCGTAGAACCGGGCCATGCGCCCATCGGGCAATTGCGCTGCTTTAGCCCAGGCCAAGGCGCCTCGCCGTATGCGAGATAGAGTTCCAACAGGATTTGCATCACGCCAAAACTCTCGCCGCCGGTGATGGCGGGCGGTTCAAATCTGCGCGCCCAAGCTGGCTCCATCGCCAAGTTGTACTGTTGTGCCCAAGCCGGTTGCGGATCGGGCATCTGGGCTAAGATAATGAAGTCGCCGCCTCGTTCGGCTGCCCGTCGCCAGCGCTCGTCGCCGTAGATTTTGTGCGCTTCGATCATGGTTGCAATGACGTCGGCGATGGCGTTGTCGTTAAAGGTGTAGTACGCGAGATAGCGCTCTTTGGGGTACTGGCGGGACCAAGTCGCCGGATAGCGCGCCTTTTTGACGGGGAATTGGCTAGGATCGGCCCATTCGCTGTAGCGCTGGGGCCAAGCGCCGTTGGGGTATTGAGCTTTGAGCAAGGATTCCAGTCCGTAGAGGACGGCGCGGTGTATATCCGCAGCGGCAAAGTCGAGGTGCTGATCGACTTGCATCAGCAGGCGCAGGGCGCTCTGCGTATTGTCGTCGTCGAGGGTGGTGCGGTTGCGGCGTTCGCCGGTTGTGTGGTCGCCTTGTTCGACATCGCGCCGGTAGTGCCATTTTTTGCTCGTCTCTGGGGCAAAGTCGATTCGGTAATCCCAACCACCCGAAGCCAGTTGCCCCCAGACGAGGGCTTGCGCTGCCTCGACCGCGCCGTTGAGAAAGAGGGTGTCGCCGGTGGCGTCGTAGGCTCGGAGGAAAGCCATGCCGACCGACGGGGTGCCTGGGGGCTGGACCCAGATAGTGGTCGGCGATGCGATCCCTTCGCCTTGGCGGCGGCTAAAGTCGCTTTGGTAGAGCCAGAGATAGCCGCCGTTGGTGGCCACTTGGCCGCGAAAATAGCGCGTCGCTTTGGCCATGGTTTCCACGGCGGCTCGGTGCAAAACCTCGTCGCTGTGGAGCGGCGCACTACATAATACTAAGAGAAATAGCGAGACGATTTTGTGCATCCGGTTGCCTTTGCGGTTTGTCAGTTTGAGATATCTAAGTTATCGAAAAAACTGTCCGTGGTTAAAATTCATTGACAATCGAATAAGGCCAAACGTAGCTTAAGCCCGATAACAGGGCCAACCTTCCCATCCGCCGAAAGAGGGGTGCAAAATGACTACCGAGCAATCTCCGGCGCAGGAGACCTACCGCGCCACAGCTTTTGCCGACTCCAAGCCCGAACTCGCCGCTCCCGGGGCCACGCCCGAGCGGTTGGAACACTTGCGGGAGCATGGTTTCGTCATCATCACCGACTTTGTCGATAATCCGTGGATCCCCGTGCTCCGCGAGGCCGGCCGCCGCGTCACCGAAGCGTGCGCGCCCGAGCATGGTTACAGCAAGATCGACTGCTCAAAGGGCTACGTGCATCGCGCCGGCGGCAATGAGCCGTGGGCGATTCGGGGTCTCATCCATCCCGCTTTTGAGGAGCCTTGCTTTGCCGAGTTCCACGGCTCGGACGATTTCCTCAATTTCGTCGCCTCGTGGTGCGACGGGCTTGGGCCTGAAGATATGACTCTGAGCGGTCTACTGCTGTGGTGCAATCCCCGGCACCACGAGAATGGGCCGAGTTGGCACCGCGATGTGACGTGGTGGGGCGAGGGTAAGCCCTATTTTTCGCAGCGGGATAACCGAGGGGAAAGCCCGGAGGATTACTCCGAAGAAGTCGAAAAAGTCCGCTGGGAAGAAATCCGCGCCAATAACGCCAAGTCGCTCACGGAGCGGAATGGCGTGAGCATGTTCTTGGCATTGGTTGACGACGAGTGCCACGAACTCATCCCCGGTAGTCACGAGCGCTGGCGCACGCCGTTTGAGCACGATGTGCTCCTGCCGCAAGCGATGAAGGACCAAGGGGTGCCGTACACGCCTAGTTGGAATAGGAAGGATCCGTTGCCGGGTCAGGTGTCGATCCGGCTCAAGCCCGGGGAAGCCCTCATCCGCAATGGGGTGACGATCCACACCGGGCACACCGTCCCCGAGCGCGAGCGCAACACCTTGTCCATTGGCTGGTCGAAGTGGTCGGGTCCGTTCACCGGAGAGCCGGCGGTGGCGGACGCGCGCAGTGCGTGGCAACTCGATCCCGCGGTGCGCGAGGCATTGCCGTACGAGTGGATGCAGACGGCGTGGAATCGTTGGGCCGAAACTCAGAAGTTGGGGGATACGCTTGAAGATCGGTACGCGGGGTTTGATGTCCAGCGCATTAAAGCGGGGGAGGTCGTGGGTTGGCGCAGCGAGCTGGAGCGCCAAGCGGCGGCGGCTGGCGAGGCGTGGGAGCGATTTCAAACGGTGGCGTGAGGTGCGATCCGACGGATTATTGCGAAGCGGCCTTAGCTAGTTCCGCCTTGCGCTCGACGAACGCTTGGGGTGGGGGAGAGAGGATTGCGCGTTTGCGCTCGTCAATTCCTTCCCATTGGTCGACGTCGGTTGGGCTGAAAAAATTATCCGGGCCGGAATAGGTCTCCCCGCGCGCCGTGTATTTGTAAAAGAGCGTGGTCCGCGTGCTCGGAGCCGTCCACGGCAGGGTGACGTGACATAGGGCCTCGGTGAAGATGATGGCAGTGCCAGCGCGGGCCGGCACGCGCGTGACCATTGGATGCACGCCCTTGGACAAATCGATCCACGCTTCCGGGACGGGATAATATCCCTTGTGCGAGCCCGCCAAACAGCCGAATCCACCCCCGTTACAAACAGTGTCCTCCAGTTCGTACGCCACGGTGACCAGACCGTTGGAGAACGTCCCGCTTGCGGGGTCGCGCTCGAAGTAATGCGTGATTAGCTCATGCGGCCGATTGGGATCTAGCAAGCGTCCGTTGCCGCCGTGGATGGTACCTCCGGCGAGATTTTTGTTGAAGGTGCCGTGCGTGTGCACGTTGATATGGTCGATGCGGAAGGGCGGGAGGCCTCCGACCCGTTGGCCGCTGTAGATTTCTGCTAGGATTGCAGAAATTGCCGGAACGTCCAGTAAATCGACGAAAGCCTGCGACCAGAAGCCGCCGCGGTCCGCGTGCTGCGAGTGGAGTTCTGGGCCTTTGGCATCGACGGTGGCCTTGAGGTCGGCGACCTGTTCGGGGGTAATCGCATCCTCTACCGCGAGGAAGCCCCACGTGTCAAAAGCGAAGCGTTGTTCCTCATCCATTTTGGATTGATCCCCTCAGTACGCGACGACAATGGTTTTCAGGACCTGTTCGCCATCAATGCCAGCGCCCTCGGTGTCGGTGTCGATCCGCAAGCGAGCGTAATACACTCCGGGCGGCACCAAGGCCCCCGCGTTGTCTCTGCCGTCCCAGCCGATGGCGTAGGAACCAGTGCTCAAATCCCGCTGCTCCACTAACCGGCGCACTCGACGGCCCGCCAGATCGAAAACTTCCACTTCCGCCGGGCTATCGTCGCCCACCCGCACCACCTTGAAGGCGAACTGAGTTTGGTCGTTGACGCCGTCGCCGTTGGGTGTGAAGACGCGTGGGATCACTTCTACCTCCGTCAGCAGCGAGGTACTCTGCACCGCACCGACCAGCGTCGTAGTATTGCTCTCGATGCCGACTAAGGCCTCGCCGGCATCGACGCGCTGCCAGTTGCCTTCGCCTGCGTCGCTATTTTTTAACAGCGCTCGCATCACCGCGCCCGTGGAAAACAACGCCGTTGCGAAATCTAGCCGCATCACTTCTACGCCTGAGCGCGGTTCCACCGGCGGGAAAGCCAATTGCAGACTGTCCGCACGCGTCTGCATCACCTCCACGTCGGCCACAGCCAGACTGGATAGGTCGGCGCTGGGCCCGAAGGCGTCCTCGGCACCGGCATATAATCCCACAAAGCGCAGCGGCATATCGGACGGTGCCACCAGCAGCAACTGGTCGAAGCCCGGATCCCGGCTTCCGAAGTCTGGACGCACATAGAACGAAAACATCTGTTCCTTACCCAGTTGGTCCACCTGAAACGGCGAGATTTCACCGGTGATACTCTGTGCCACGGGATTGCTAAAGTTGAGCCGAATCGAGCGCAAGGTCGGACTGACCTCTGGATCGTTCGACAGCAAGGTCGCCCGCAAAGTCAGAAACTCGCGCGGACTGGGCGAGGTCACCGGCGAACCGGTCGGGTCTTCGTATGGTTGGCTCCACGGCTCCCAGTCGGAACCGGCGGTTTCTTCGGCGACGATCTCGCCGCGGAAAATAGACAGCAGCTTGTCGTAGTCTTCCTTGGATACTTCGGTGCCGTCTTTTTTAAAGTAATGCAGGGTTTCACTCAACTCGTTGCCAGTACGGGTCTGGATCAGCACACTGGTTCCGGGTGGCGTATCGGCATCCCACTCGACAGAGAGCAGGTTGCGGCTGCCTCCCAAACGGATCAGATCGGAGGTCAGCGTTACTTCAGGGAGGAAACCTCGCCCGTATAGCTGTAGCTCTGCTGGCTGCCCAGTGGCTCCGCCTTTGCCCGTGGAACTGGTGCTTTCGAATTGCCTCCAGACGAAGCGAAAGAAACGGGCTTTGAGTTGCGCGAAATCATTGCCTTCGTAAAAGCCGAAGCCCAAAGCCGAAATCCCACCGCCGCCGCGCTGCTCGCGATCGACGGCGGTATTCCATTTGATGCTGCCGTCGGCGGCCAGCGTGCCGTCCGAAAAATCCAGCCGATAATTGGAAAACCTAGACCCGCCGTAGGCCATCCTGAAAGCGTCGATCCAGTAAAAGGCACCCAAATCGAAAAGTACCTGCCCTTCGGGCGATTTGAGCGATCCCCTGCCGTAGGTGTAGATGAACTGCACTTTGCTTTCGATCTGCCCGTCAATCAAGCTATTGATCGATGCCGTCTGGGAAGCCGTGCCAAAACCGCCCCTGTTCAGCGCTCCGGTGAGGATCTCGTCGCCTTCGGCCCACACTTCCAACTCGGCTAGTCGTGGACGCTCGATCCGGTAATAGCGCACCGACCCTTGTTGTTCGGGCTCAAGTTGGCGGTGTACCTCTTGGGGCACTAGGGTCTCGCGCCCGTTCGCATGGAGCTTAAAGTAATCGACCTCGCCCCGCTCGTCGGCCGCGAGTTGATCGTATTCGGCCTGAGTGATTTCTCGACCTCGACCGAAGTTGCTGCCAGTCACCACCACCTGCACAAAGCGAATGCCGACGCCCTCGAACTCGCGCTCCAATTTCATGTCGATCTCGAAGAGCCGCTGTTCCTTGTTGGGCTTGAGGGTCCGCCACATAGTGGTGTATTCGAGAGAGGGCCCACGACTACCCGTGGGCTTGTTGCCCTGGGACACCAGCACGTCGAACTGTAGGAAGGGATCGCCCAATGCCTCGTCGACGAATTTCAGCACGATGCTCTTGGCGATCACTATCCGCCCTAGATCGACGGTAAACCACCACTGGCCGGCCAGCTCGCCCTCACCTGTGGGTGGGTCGGGCTGCCAGTACGTTGCTAGGTCGCCGTCGAAAAGGTTGACCACGTCCGCTTGATTGCCAGCGGTTCCGGCTTGGATGCCGTCTAGGACAGTAATTTCTTCGGGGGCCTTTTTTATCCCTTCGGGTGGGCGGGCTTGCAGATAAGCGGCAATGTCTCGTACCGCGTTGATGTCGCGGTGCAACTGGTGCGGCGTCAAGGCTCCACTGGACGAAATTTCCACTACCCCTTTGGGAAAGGTCCAATTGCGCCAGTGCGCTGCGCTGTTGACCACTACTTGGTCGGACGTCACTCGGTGGCCCGCCCCCTGACCGTACGCTGCCGTACAGCAAACCACTGACCAGGCCGTCCAACGTATGTACCGCAGAATTCGTTCCATATCTCGTACCACTCGCTAAGTGTGCAGATCAATAAACCAGCGAAACCACTCGTTGCTCCGATTTTATGCCCCCGTCGCTTTCTACTTCTAGGCGCAGGATATAGAGGCCCGGCGGCACCAATTTGGCTTGGGCGTCGCGGCCGTCCCAAGTTACTGCGAAACTGCCGCTGGTCGCGATGCCGTGGTATAGCTCGCTGATGCGCCGCCCTGAAAGGTCGTATAGATCAATAGCTACCGGTACAGCACCCAGGTTGAGCAATTCGTACTGAATTTTTAGCTGATCGTTGACGCCGTCTCCATTCGGAGTGAATGACCGCGAGGTCAAGCGCAGGTCATTGACCGCCTTTTTGTCGATATTTATTAGACCGACGCGCAAGGTATTGCTCTCGACCAATTGGTCGGCATCTCCTGCCGTGACCTCTTGATGCACTTCGTGGGGCTGCTCGCTATCGAAAATCCGCGCCGCGAATACCGTGCCAAACTGGAAGACCTGGGCTTGGAAATCCACTTCCAGCAATTCGTTGGTACGCTGTAGGTCCATGCGGGGAATTCGCAACTCAAATTCATTTTCTTCCACGCGGACCTCAGTGAAGTCCACTGGCAAGCCTTCCAGTCGGACCTGATCAATGCTGGCGACCCGAGCTGGCGTTTTGATCTCAATGCTGTCAAAACCCAGATCAGTGCCGGTTAATCGCGGCAGGATCTTGTAGGTAAACTGCGTTACTGCACCCGCTGGCACCTCCACCGGGACGATCTCGGCTAGGGCTTGGGATGCCACCGGCGGATTGGATACTTCAAATTGCAGATAATGCAGCCATCCGCCCGCTGCCGAGGTAGAGGCGAACTGGACGGCAAACTGAACGAATTGCCGCGGCTTGTTGCCGGCGAGGTCGCCGCTGCTGAGGGCCAGATCGTACGGAGGGCTCCAAGTTTGCCAGTTTTCGGTGTCTGGCGTGATTCCGGCTCGCTCCCCTTTGTCCAGTCTGTTGTACGTGGCCAACACCAAGGCTTTGCCGTCGCTATAGCGCGTAGTCTCGTCGCCGCGGAAGGTTTTGCGCCAGTAGGTGTTGGGATCGGAATCGTCGCCGCTGCGCATAGTCAGATCAATCGCCGCGCCTTCGTCCTCCTGCACAGACCAGTTGAGTCGGCCCAAGCTGACGGGTTGGCCTAGGTCAATCACATTGGAGACGTAGGTGGCCTGCGGTGCAAAACCGGAACCGTAAATTTCAAATTCGGCGATTTCCCAGACGCCGCGGATATTGGCCGGCGCTTCAAATAGGATGTTGCGGATGGGCCGATCGGGCATTTCGATGACGATATCGGAGCGGGTGTTTTCGGTGGCGTTGAGGACGATTTCAAAGTCTTTCCGCGCGCCTGGCGGCCGCCTTGCCCACCCCTCGCCTACGAGGTATTCCCGAGTCCCGTCCTTGAGGGGATCGCCGTCGTTGATGCCGACTATACAGGTCTGGATAAAGCGATCTACAAGGTGCTTTTCGCGGGGATAGAAGCGCACCCGGTCGATGTTGAATAGCCCGCCTAGGTCGAATACCAGCACTTTGTTTTCTATTGCGCCGTAGTCTCCGCCCCAATCGCCGTCGCCGAGAAAGTGAGTAGTGGGATCGCCGTCGAACATCGGTGCGTCGCGGGCGGGAAAATCGGCCCAGCCCACGATCGAGCGCAGCGTTTCGATTTTTCCGCCCCGCTCATCTAGCAACGGTGTCAGGTTGACTGTGGGGTCTAGTTGCTCGGGTGCGAGGGTCGTGCTGATCTCAGTCAGCAGAGTGCTGCCGTGCTGCTTGGCGTCGATATCGGCCCATTCCAGTTGGATGAAGTCGAAAGGCGCGTCGCGCTCGGGCGGCGGCAGGTCGGAGCCACCGATGCGGTAGATGGTCAGCGCATGACTCACGTCGGTCAGCGTAGCGCAAAATACCAAGGCTATAAATGGCAATACCAGACATCGGCTCATCTGAACGATCCCCTTCGGGCGGCGTGAACGATCTTTAACAGGCTGTACTTATGGGATATATAGAAAAAGGGGGGGAAGGGCAACTGCTAACCGCGTGTCTGCACATTGAGTTCGCGGCCACCGTGCAGCCACATTGAGGCACCAAGTGTCTATTAGCTACCTTGGGGCAAAATGCCGTACTGGCGCAGCGTGTCCTCCAAGGTCGGTCGGCGAAGGCGAATGCGATCGTCGCTCAGCAAATAGGAGAATACGTAGCCAAGCCCAAGCATCAGGATGCCGATTAGGAAGCAATAGATAAACGCCCGGTCGGGGTATTGATCCTTCAGGTACCCCACGTACAGCGGCCCGCAAATTCCCGCCGCCGCCCAAGCCGTCAAAATGGTGCCGTAGATCGTCGACATTTTTTGCGGGCCAAAAACATCGAGTACGAAAGAGGGCATGGTGGCAAAACCGCCGCCAAAGCACAAGAGGACGTAACAAACGAGAACCGAAAAGACATAGGGATTGCGCTCGGTCATCAAAATGCCAAACACGACCATCTGACTGGCGAGCAGAATCCTGAAGACCCTGACGCGCCCCAGCCGATCCGAGAGCAAGCCCCAAAACAGCCGGCCCACGCCATTGCACAGCGAGCTGACGGCGATCAGCGTCGCTCCATATTCGGCCAGCGTCGCTGGTTCTACGGTGGGATCGGCTAGGCCCCAGACTTCCTGGAGAAGTTCCGACTGAAAGCTGATGACGGAGATGCCAGCGGCGATGTTGAAGAAGAAGACGATCCACATGAGGGCGAACTCAGAGGAGCGCAGATACGGTGCCACCGAATCGGACTCGTCGGCGGGCGTTTGTGCGGCAACCGCTTCGGTGGTGGCTGGGGGATTGCTCAATAGCAAGCTGCAAGGGATTAGGACGCAGGCGAAGATTATCCCAAGCCCAAAAAAGACCTGAGACAGATCGCCTGCTAGATGGGATACGAGCAGGGGTGCCAAGCCCTTGCTCAGCAGAAAGGCACCCACCCCGAACCCCATCACGACGATGCCGGTGGCCAAGCCCTTTTTGTCCGGGAACCACTTGGCCACTGTCGCCACGGGCGTGACGTAGCCCAGCCCGATGCCCGCGCCGCCGATGACACCGTACCCCACATAGAATAGCGCAAGCATGTCCCACTTCAGCGCCAGACTCGCCAGCACATAGCCGACCGAGAACATGACGCTGCCGGTCACGGCCAAACGCCGCGGGCCGACCCTCGGCAGTAGCGCGCCCGCCCAAGCCGCCGAAGTGCCGAGCGAAAGGATCGTCAGGCTAAAAGCCCAAGCCGTTTCCGTAAACGACCAACCCAATTGCCGCACCAAGATCGTTTGGAAGAAACTCCACGCATACACCGTCCCAAAACAGACCTGCAGGACCGTGCAGAACAACGCCATAAGCGAGCGCGGAATTAGTACCCGTTGTCGTGCCATTTTTCCTAGACCTCAATCGCTAAGCACCTAAGTACACGACAGTAGAAGCGGTATGAGATACTTCGCTTCGCTCAGCATGACAAGTGTATCATTCTGCTTTCTAGGGTCATGCTGAGCGGAGCGAAGTGGAGTCGAAGCATCTTGTTTCTAGAAGCCCATGTGTAACGTCCATTGGATTACTAGCGAGTACTAAGCCAATCACTACAACAGCCCCTAACGAGACCTACTCCGCGCTTTCAGGCGAGCGTTGTCCTTTGTCGGCAACGTAGAGGAAGAGTCGAGCTAGGTGTCCAGCTTCGTCGTCGCGCGCCAGCAGGTTGTCGTCGGTGGGCTTCTCATCGCGCGCCACGCCCACGGCGTAGCCCAAGAGCGCGCCCAGCGGTTTGGCCGCCAGATTGACCAACCAGATGGCGGCAAAGACGCCGACGAAGAGGATGATGGAGAAGAGGTACACCTGCTGGCCGATTGCGCGTTGAATTTTTAGCGCAATCAGACCGGTGTCCATGCCCACGTGAACCGTCCCGGCAACGCCGGCGAGAATCGGACTGCCCACTTCGACGAAATCGCCCATCCCAGGCAGGCTGCGCTCCACCGTCTCCATGTTAAACGGATCGCTGGCGCGAATTTCTGCGGGAATGCCCGGCACAAAGGTGTGGGCGAGAAACTCGCCTGCTTCGTCGGTGATGTAGATGTACTTGATGCCCTGAATTTCGACGAACTGATCGATGAGCGACTGCAAGGCCGACAAGTCGCGATTTAAGAGAATATCGACGCTGGAATCGGCGATGGTTTTGGCAATGTCGCGGCTGTTGCTCTCGTATTCGGCCGACAGGTGCGTATCGACCGTATAGACGCAGAGAATGGAGGTCGATAGGCCGATCAAGCCAAACAGGGCAAAGACGCCGAACAGCGTTTTCTTAAAGAGCTTTTGGACTTTTATCATCAGGCAAACCTAACGCGCCAATCGTCCAAGGGGACAAAACGGCCTTCATTGACTACCGTGTAGTACACGCGTTGGAGCCCTTGGCGACGGTCGGGACCAAAGGAAACCTGTTCGCCAATGCCGAGATCGAAGTCCGCGACGGAGAACACCGCGTCTTCGAGTTGGTTGCGCTGCGGCTCGGACCCGAGGCGGTGCAAAATTTCGACCAGCAACTTGGCGTTGAGAAAGCCTTCGAGACTGACGAAGCTGTGGTCAAAGGGCGTATAGGGGTCTTGTAACAGCTCCGCAGGCGGCTGGGGGGCGTATCGGCTCATCAAGTCGCGGTACTCTTGGACTGCGGGTATGGACGTGTCCTCGTAACTGGGCACCACTTGGGAGTTGACCAGCCATTGCGTATAGCGCTGGCTGTCGTCGCGCCCTTCGGTGAGCAGCTTGAGGAGATTTTCGCTGCCGACAAACGACAGGTTGGCAAAGGATCGACGGCATCGCGGGCGAAAGCCGCACAAGCGGCATAGGCCCCGATGCAGATCACCGCTTCGGGCTTGGCTTCCTTGAGGATTTCGACCTGTTTGCGCATCGTGCCGGTGAATCGTTCGCCGCGCCGGTAGGTGGCCTCGCCGACGATTTGTTCGCCGTGTTTTTTTAGGGCGCTGCGCACGCCGGCCCAGCCGCTGCGGCCGTACGCATCGGCCTGATAGAACACGGCAATGCGCCGACGGTTGATGCGCACGAAATTATCGACTAAGCCAGCCGTTTCTTGGCGATAGGAGGCGCGTAGATTAAAGGCGAAGGTGCCATAGGGTGGCTCGCGCTGAGGTTGTGCGCCGGTGAAGGGGAAGAACAGCAGGATGTTCTGGTCTTGGAATTTCTTGAGGATGGGCAACACGCGCGTCACCGTTGGCGTGCCAACGTAGCCGAACAGCAAAAACACCTGATCGTCGAGCATCAGCTTCATGGTGTTTTTGACCGAAGGGCCGGGTAGGCTTTGACCTGTACGGTGCGGCCAGCTATGCCACCTTGCTGATTTACGTGGGTAAAGTACGCACCGGCCCCCCGATAGAGTTCGATGCCCAACCCTCGGGAGGGGCCAGAGAAAGCGGCGGACGTGCCGAGGATGATCTCGGTATCGGTCACGCCAGATTTTGTTAGACGGTCGGCAAAGGCCCGCAGTGCGTGCCACCAAGGGGCGACCAAGCAACCGGTAAGGCCGGCACGGAGCAGCGATCGCCGCGTCATTGCTCGCATACAGTTACCGCTAGCTTCTTTCTGCTGGAGGGGGCCAGCATGTGGTCGGGATATAAGGCAAATAAAGGAACTTTGCTGGTCGTGGGTCAAGTTCGTTCGCAATAGTTAGGTGCTGAAGGTTTGTCCGTCGGTGCGACTATGGCGATGCGGATTTTTGGGGTGGACTTGCGACGGTTTTTGGCAGTTTTTTGGGGCGACCAATCCTACCACCCGCCAGACCCACAGGAGCCTCTATGCAATCTCTCACCTCCCGCGCTCCCACCTTACCGCCGACTCTGCGCCCGCGCGTGGCCTATTACGACTTGGGCATCCCCTTTGTCGGTGCCGTGTGGAACGGCTTCTCCATCACCTACGATCCCGCCAATGGGCACACCTTGGCTTGGGGTGCTGAATTCTCGCAGGACGGGGCGCACTACTTTTGCAACGACCTCGACACTGGCAGCTTGGAAGTTTTTCCCATGCCCTGCCGCGAGCACGGCCCGGTCTTCCAAGCCGCAGACGGCACCATTTACGCCCGGATCATGTCCGGCTTGTCGGCCGATCACGGCCACCATCTCATGGTCTTTGACGCCCAGGCCCGCACCTTCAGCAGTCTGGGGCGTCCCGCCCCCGGCGATCAGCGCCTCCTGTGTATGGAGGAGTGCAACGGCCTGTTGTATATGGGCGGCCACGAACTGGCCGAACTGTTCTGCTACGACCCGCAAAAGCGGTGCTTTGACAAACTCTGTCGCCCGTTTGCCCCGCCTACCGACCGCCTAGTGAACATCCAATTGCTGCCCGATGGCCGGCTGCTGCTCAGTGGCTATCCGGCCGTCCCGGCCAAAATCTACGATGTGGAAAGCGGTCAGTTGAGCGATGTACCGCCCGGAGCCGAGGGGATTGCCGGCGCTGTATCCGAAGGGGATCGCCTGTTTTTGGCGGCTGGCGAGCAAGTGCGCGTGCTCGAGGCTGATTTTACTGAGGTGGCTCGCCTCGACAGCCATAGCGCGGCGCTCGCGCTCTTAGCCTTGGGTCGCAATAGCCGCGCGAGTGAACGCGGGGTGGTGTACGCTTGGGCTGGGGACCGATTGGTAGCCATCGACGCCCAGACCTTGGACATCCGCTCCATTTGCCAAGGTCCTTTCGTCGGCATATCGGGGCTGAGCAAAGACGGCCATTTGGTCTTCGCCCAAGTCGCGGGATACTGGTGACCGGGAGGAACGCAGTTTTGAGGTCTATCAAGGCTGTCGCGGCAGCGCGGTATGCGCCCTAGGGAAAGGGCCCGACGGCAAAATCTACGGCACCAATATCTACGGCATGCACCTGTGCGCCATTGATCCCGCTACGGATGCAATAGAAGATTTGGGTTACACTTGGTCTGGCGGCGAACTCTACCACGTCCACGCCCACAAAGACAAGCTCTACGTGGGTAGCTACGGTGGCTCCAACATCGGCGTGTACGACCCGAGTCGGCCGTGGAGTCCTGGCGCGGAGGCCGACAGCAATCCGCGCAATTGGGGGCAGTTGGGCCAGAATCAGAACCGACCCTTTGAGGCGGTGACCGGCCCCGATGGTCGCATTTACGTGGCCAACCGCAGCAACTATGGCATTCCCGGCGGCTCCTTGGCTTCGTACGATCCCGCGACCGGCCTCGATGATAGGGAAATCTACCTCGACTCCGAGCAAAGCGTGCAGTGCGTGGCCGCGGACCAACGCTATGTGTACGGTGGTACCAGCATTTACGGGGGGCGCGGCTCGGAAATTACTACCAGCGACGGCTTGTTATTTGTTTTTGACCCCCAGACTAAGCAGCGCGTTTGCCAATTGCGTCCGGTGGAAGGGGCCAACACGGTCACCAGCTTGGCCGCTCACCCCTCGGGGCTGGTTTTTGGCACTACGGACAACCGCCGCTTGTTCGCTTTCGACCCGGAGCGGTTTGTCGTGGAAGAAGTGATAGGTCCCCTGCGCTCGGAGGGAACTCGATTGATGGGCGTGCCCGAAGGGGTGGAGATGTTCCCGCTGATCAGCGCCTCTGACGGCTTTATTTATGGCCTGACGCGCTTCGACTTATTCCGCATAGACGGCTCGTCCCGCGTCCTGACCTATCTCAACGATCCGCCCCTGCCCGAACTCTACGCCTTGACCGAAGGAAATCCCGGCGTGCTCTACATGAGCGCCGGCACCCACGTCATCAAGTGCCTGCTGAGGCCGCCGCCCTTTTACCGCTGAGGAGGTGGTCTGAGATGCTTCGCTTCGCTCAGCATGACACGGTGCAGCAGAGCACCCACTTGTCATGCTGAGCGAAGCGAAGCGGAGTCGAAGCATCTGATACCTCGATGGCCATGCGTAACGTTACTATCGTGTACTTAGCCGCTGAGATTAGGTCGCTATGCGAGGGCTTCCCGCACTACTTGTCCGGCCCAATCCGGTGCCGGTGCCACTTCTAGCAAAGCGGCAATGGTAGTTGGGTTGTCGATGATGCTCACCGGCTCCTGCAAGCTCCGTCCGGGGGATATCGCAGGACCGGAGATTACCCACGGGATGGTCATGTCCTCGTCCATTTCCGTGCCGTGGGTGCGCTCGTGCCCGCCGTGGTCGCTGGTGACGATGGCTACGGTCTCTTCTTGGTTGACTGCCTCCAGCACCGCGCCAATGGCTGTATCGGCCCGCCCAATAGTGGCCAGATATTCGGCCGACATCCAGCCGTGGTCGTGGCCAGCTATATCGGTGCAGCCTAGATAGACAAAGGCGAAATCGGGCGTCCATTCCCGCAGTGTCGCCGCGGCCAAGCTGGCCAATTCTAAATCGCCGTTTGGCTCGTGGCAATTGTTCATATAGTACGAGCGGTCCAGCGAGCCTGGATCGGCCAGATCGCGCAATTGCTCCCAGTTATAGAAGAAGGCCGTGCGCTTGCCAGCTTGGTGCAGCACGTCGACTAAGCTGGGCACGGGTCTGACTTGGGGTACCCAAGTGTTGGTGAGGATGCCGTGCCGCTGTGGGGTCACGCCGCGAAACATGGAGGTGTGGCAGGGCAAGGTAGATGAGGGCATTACGGTGCGGGCCGTATAGGTGCTGGCACCCTCGCTGATCAAGCGATCGACGTGGGGGGTGGAGGCCTGTTGCAAGCCGTCGGGCCGCAGTCCGTCGAGGACAAAGAGGATGACGCGCATGGGATTCCTTTCTTGGGGGGATACTGATGCGATTACGCGCTTGCGTACAGTTCCGCATCGTGCGGTTTCAGCGGATACTTCGGCACTACACCTTGGTTGACGATGTTTTCCGGCGCTGGCCAGTGGCCCTTGAGGACGGAGGCCAGATTGCAGACGCCCGTGCGCGCCACGTCTTCGCCCGACTGCACCGAGTGGGCAGAGACGTGGGACGTCATCAGGACGTTGTCTAGTTCCATGAGAGGATGCTGCAAGGTCTGATCTTCGTCCGTGAACACGTTGAGCCACTCGTAGGTGTCCAGCGCTGCGCCAGCCAGTGGCCCCTCCCGCAGGACCCGCACCAGCGCGTCTTCATCTACCAAAGCGCCGCGAGACGTGTTGATTAGGTAGGATCCCGGCTTCATCTTGCGCAGTAGCTCTTCGTCGAACATGTGGTAGGTGTCCGCATTCAAGGGCACCTGCAAGGAGACGAAGTCGGACTCGGCTAGTAGCGTTTTTAGGTCCACCATTTCGATGTCCAAGTCTGACGGTAGGGGTGCCTGCAGGTTTCTGCGCGTGGCCAAGACCCGGAGGCCGAAGGCGCTGGCGCGGCGGGCGACCATTTCGCCGGTGGCTCCGAAGCCGACGATGCCCAGCGCACAGGTGGAGAGTCGCTGCAACTGGGTGGACTCGGCGCGGGCTTGGCGGAAGCGGCCGGCGCGCATGAACTGCTCCATCCTCGGTAGTTGGCGGGCTAAAGACAGCAGCATGGCCATGATGTGGTCGGTCATTTCCTCGGCGCAGAAGAAAGGGGCATTGGAGACGATGATGCCGCATTCCGTGGCCTTTGCTACGGCGATTTTATCGGTGCCGTTGCCGAGGCGGGAGATCAGGCGACAGCGGTCCAGCGATGCGACCACGGCCGCGGGCAAGCCGGTCGAGATGACGGCGACGGCATCGCAGTTAGCTAGCTGGCGAATGAGTTCCTGCGGGTTTTCTTCTTCGACGTATTCAGGTTCGATGCCGAACTTGGCGTACAGCGATTGCTCCAGCTCGCCGGCTGGATACAGGGTGGCGTTGAGGCGGACGAAGCGGAAGGACGCCATGACTCTGAACCGATCACCAGACCACTTCCATCATGTCCCGCGCTCGAAGACGCTTTTTACCTCGGCGATTCCCTGAGTGGTCTCCTCTGCGGAATCGAGGGTCGGAGACTGGTGATTGATTACCAAGCGCTTGGCACCGGCCTCGGCGGCCATGCGTCCAGCGTTCAGGGTGCCGGTTTCGGAGATGACGCTGGGGAAGGTTTGGATTTTCTCCTCCCGGTGCACGGCCTCCATCACGAACAGGTCTGCGTCCTGGGCTAGCTCGACTACGGACTCGATCGGCGCGGTATCGCCGCTGAAGGCGACGACGCCTTCTTCGGTCTCGAAGCGGAAGCCGTAGCATTCGATGTAGGGCTGGGCGTGTTTGACCTCGCGCGCATAGCAGGTCCAGCCTTCTCCTGATGCCACTTTTCCCTCGGCGTATTCGGTTGTGTGAACTACCGGTTCCGGCCTGGAATCGCCTACGCCGCCGCGCATCTGGTAGGCGTGGACGCTCATGGGATGGCTGGTGCGGGCGATCACGTCGTACCAGAAGAGGCCATCGGGACTCCAGATGCCGTCGGTTATGCGCTTGATCGGGGGAGGCCCGTAAACGCGCAGGTCTGGCTCGGTGCCGATGCACTGGTCGAAGCGGGTCATCAGGAAGCAGAGATAATCGGAGATGTGGTCGGAGTGCAGGTGGGTGAAAAACAGGTTGTGTACCGAGGTGCAGGGGATGCCCAAGCGGTGCATCTTAAAGGTCGATGCAGGGCCGCAGTCGATCATCAGCCGCTGGTCGCAGATTTCGAGAATGAAACAGGTGCCCCAGCGGTCGCGAGTGGGGGTGGGCGTACCGGCACCGACAATGTTTAGCTTTGGCATGGGATCGTCTCCAACACGTAGCCGCCGACCGCTCTAGTTATCTATATCACTCGCCTTAGTTCGGGATCCTTCTAGCAATCCTTCTATGTGGGCTACGCGCTCTGCCAAACTTGATACGCGCCTATCTACTGCCGTTATTTTTTCGCTTAAACGCAATTCAACGCCCGAAATATCCTTAGTAAGTTTCCACAAAAACGCCAGAACAGCAGCTATTCCGGCTAAGGTAATCCCAGTGCCTAAATCAATCATGACAACCTCCTTTCAAAACCCAAATTAAGCAAACTCCAACGCCATCAACTTCTCTCCCTAAGTTTGGGATATTTATAAACGGAAACGAAAATGATAGCTCTGTCAAGGCTCACACCGTCCACCTGCACACGCCCCGTCTGCACCTGCGTCCCATGACTGACGCCGATTGGGACACCTTGCTGAGCTGGAACCTGTCATCCTGTGCTATCGAGGAGAATCCGACCTTGAAATTCGACACTAAAAAACTGCCCGCTACTCCTGACGTGACTGCCCCCGACGGCTCGGACGTGCGCATTCTATTGGGTCTGCAAGGCGGCGGCATGGCGCATTTTGAACTCCAACCCGGTCAGACGTCCAAGGCCGTTGCCCATCGCACGGTCGAAGAGATCTGGTTTTTCCTCGCCGGTCGCGGCCAAATGTGGCGGCGGCAGAACGGCCGCGAGGAAGTCGTGGTGGTCGAGCCGGGCGTCTGCCTGACCATTCCGCTGGGCACCCACTTCCAGTTCCGCACCTTGGGCGACGAGCCTCTGGCCGCGATTGCCGTTACCATGCCTCCTTGGCCTGGGGAGGACGAAGCCTATCCGGTCGAGGGTATGTGGTCGGCGACTGCGTCCGATTAGGCGAAGACAGGGCCTTCTCCGAATCGGGTGTATCAGCGGCGACATTACCGTATATTACAAGGTGATTGGAGGCATTGCCATGATCGAATCCTCTATAACAAAAAAAGGACAGACGACACTACCTAAGTCCGTGCGGGAGACGCTTGGTCTAAAGGCCGGGGACAGGGTGCGCTACGTCATTTCCGATGGCGAGGTGCGCCCGATCCGTCGGCTGTTCGGTGCGCTCCAGCACGATGGTCCTGCCGTCAGTGTGGAGGACATGGAACAGGCCGCAGCCGATGGGGCGTGTGGATAGCTAAGGCCGACCCTTTTGAGCTTCCAGACCCAAAGGAAAAGCCGGACGTGCCTAGACCGTCGTCCGAAGAGAGCGACTGCCTAACAATGTGTGGTTCATGGTCGCGGAAATGGCCTCCCAGGCCGTAGATGGCTGGCTGCCCGGAAATCTCTGGGAGTACGTAAACGATCCGCAGAAGGCGTGGTCTCAGCAATTCCGATCCAAAGTATCTCCGTCGTCCCGTCGCCGATGCCGACAGAGTGACGGGGACGTAGAGGTATCTTTCTAAAGTAGGTAGAAACCTATCCAAAGCGAGCAGGACGACCGCGAGCCGCGCCTCTTTGCAGCGCCATTACCGGACAGTACTGAGGCGGTCGGTATCGACGTAGGGATTACCAAGTTCGCACCCTGTCCGCGGACTGCATAGCTCCGATCAGTTTGGGTTTCACAGGCACCATGTCGCCCTCCCGCAAAAGCCACACCATCCACCTGCACACGCCCCGCCTGCACCTGCGTCCCATGACCAACGCCGATTGGGGCACTTTGCTGCGCTGGAACCAAGATCCCGACGTGTTGTATTACGCCGATGGCGCAGAGGTGACGGCCTATACACTCGACGAGATCAAGCGCATCTACAGCGGTATCTCGCAAGCCGCCTTCTGCTTTATCGCCGAACTCGATAGCCAGCCCATTGCCGAGGCTTGGTTGCAGGCCATGAATCTGTCGCGGATTATCGAGGCTCATCCCGGCTGCGACTGCCGCCGCATTGATCTGTCCATTGGCGAGAAGCAGTACTGGAACAAAGGCTTGGGGACGGAAATAATCCGCGCATTGGTCGATTTTGGTTTTGCCGAGGAGAAGGCCGATTTTATCTTCGCCTGCGACATTGCGGACTACAATCCCCGCAGCCGAGCCGCGTTTGCCAAAGTGGGCTTCTGCGTCGTGGACCATATCGCCCAGCCGCCCGGCGGCAAGGCGCGCTCCACCTGCGACATGCGCATCGCCCAAACTGAGTGGGCGACAGGTGCCAATCCGCCGCCCTGAGTCTAAGCGGAAAATTTGGCTGTCTCCCTTCCGAGTCGTAGTATTCAAGACGGTTTCTTGAGAAAGGACAGACCATGTTGTACCACCGCTTGCGCCAACTCGACCAAAGGGGCACACCCATTCAGATCGGCCT
>JAGWBY010000048.1:42374-55646 GCA_021295675.1 Candidatus Latescibacterota bacterium
ACGCCCCCGGCATGCGCTTGGCCGCCATTGCCGAATTGGACCTAACCAAAGCCCGGCGTGCATACGGCCGGGGCCAGATCCCCGACGACCAGATAGACACAGCCGACGACCCTATGGCCATTGACGCGGCCATGGAGGCGGGTCGCTACGCCGTCACCGGCGATGCCCGCGCCCTGATGGAGAGCAGCCTCGACCTAGTTATCGAGGCCACGGGCAACGTCGAAGCTGGAGCGACCCACGCCCGCTATGCCATAGCGCAAAAGAAGCACCTAGTCATGGTCACGGTGGAGGCCGATGTAGTCGTCGGCAGCCAACTGAAAAAACTGGCCGATCAAGCCGGCGTGCTCTACAGCGCCGCGTACGGCGACGAGCCGGCCTGCGCTTTGGAACTGTGGGACTGGGCCCGAGCCCTCGGTTTCAGGGTAATAGCCGCTGGCAAGGGCACGCGCTTTAAGACCGACTTCCGCAAAGCCAATCCCGACGATGTGCCGCGTCTGTACGGCTTTACCGGACGCGATTACAACGCCCAGATGTTTGGTTCATTTTTAGACGGCACGAAGCACGCCATTGAAATGGCCTGTCTGGCCAATATGAGCGGCCTCGTGCCCGACGTGCGCGGCATGCACTTCCCAGCCGTGGACTTGCGCCAGATCCCCGATATTTTGTGCCATCGGAGCAAGGGCGGCCTGCTCAACGCAGAAGGCGTGGTCGAGGCGGTCAGTCTCATCGACGAGAACGAACAGGCCGTCGAGCGCGGTCTGCGCGGCGGTCTGTACTGCGTCGTCGATGGGGCCACGTCCTTTGCCATGGAATCGCTCGGCTCGTACGGCGAGATTATCGGCATGATCATCGGCCGGCGCAGCGGCTACGGCATGATCTACCGCCCGCAGCACTGGGTTGGCCACGAAATGCTCATCAGCGCGGCGCGCATCGCCCTCGACGGCCAGACCTCGGGGCACCCCATCGGCCATTACGCCGAAGTCGTGACCGCAGCCAAAAAGCCCCTCGCCGCTGGTACTGTGCTCGACGGCGAGGGCGGTTATTGCGCGTACGGTCTGTTGGAAAAAGCCGCCCTCGCCCGCTCTGGCAACCTGCTGCCCATAGGTTTGTCGCAACGGGCCGTGCTCACCCGCGACATCCCCGAGGACGATCTGATCACCTACGACGATGTCGAACTGCCCGACTCCGAATTGCTCGCCTTGCGCCGCCAGCAGGAGGCCGACCTATGCGCCTAGTCATCTTGTCGTACAGTCACCACGGTCGCGGCATCGGCCAGACCATCCGCGCCTTGGGGCACGATATAATCGGGGTTATGGATGGGGAAGAAGCCCCGCGCCAACAACTTGCAGAGATTTTCCAATGTCCGGGCTTTGCCACGGCGGGCGAGTGCCTCGACGCTGCGCAGCCCGACGCCGCCCTAGTCGCTGGCAAGCACATTGAAATGCCAGATCACGTGCAGGCCTGCGTCGATCGGCGCATTCCCTACCTGCTCGACAAACCCTTTGCCGATTGTGCTGCTCGGCTTCGTCCCGCAGCCGAAGCTTCGGCCAAACACGGGGTCTTCAGCGCCCTCACCCTGCCCAACCGCGCCAGCCGCATCGTCGCCACTGTGGAGCGTTTGTTAGCTGATGGCACGCTGGGCGATTTGGTCCAGTACAGCAGCCGCCTCAACAACGGCCCGCCTTCGCGCTACGATCCGACGCCCTCGGCTTGGCACAACGACCCGGCCATTTCCGGCGGCGGCAGTTGGGCCGTAGAGGCGGCCCACGGCATTGACACTTTCCTGCAATTCGTCGGCGAGCAGACGGTACACGTGGTCGGTGCCATCATGTCCAATGCCACTCACGGTCGTATAGTGGAGGATATTGGTTTGGGAATGCTGCGCACGGATGGGGGAGTGACCGGCGTTATCGAAAGCGGCTACGCCTATCCGTCAGGGGTGCGCGGCGGCGATCATTTCTTCCGCTTTATCGGGACCCGCGCCATGGTTTTCCAGCAGTACGGCAAAGAGGGCGAGCCGCTCATCGAAGTCCACACTACCGAGGGCGTGCAGTTCAGTGAAGATCTGTCGCACGGCGAGCGCATGACGACCATTGTCGATCAAGCCCTGACCGCTTTGGCAGAGGGGCGGTCCTTCACCCCCAATATCGACCAAGCCGTGCGCATCCTCGAAATACAGGACGCGGTGTACGACCATGCCCGCAGAAATCCGCTGACCAATGGCCCATATCCCATGGGTTCTACGCCTAGTATCTAATGATGCTGATGCTACGGCGAAAAACTACGGGCTATAGCTGCTTGTATAGTTGAATAGTTCGCTGGGCCGCGTCTTCCCACGTGAAGGCCGCAGCCCGTGTGGCGTCCTTGGTGCGATAGCCGTTGGCGGAGCGCGACGCGAGGGAACATGCGGAAGGAGCGCAGATTTACGGGATGTGTTCTGTCGTTAGATATGGCTTGAGACGGGCGTTGGGGTGTCGAAGGGGCGGTATAAAAAGATCATTTCAAAAGTCCAAGACGCTCGAGGTCGTCCTCACCCCACCGAACTTGTTGCTCAATGATTGACTTGAGAGTGCCGATAGCAAAGGTCTGGTTCATGTTATGAAGGTGAATAAAAAGACGGGTTGCGCCTTTTCTTTTGTATTCGCGAAACCCGTCTCTTTTTAATGCCCGTATCAATCTGCGTGCTGTAAGCGAACGAAGCCTGCTATAATCAATGGCCATATACTAGATGGCTATGGCGACCAAAGGAACGTCGCTGACCTGAATTTGCGAAGGTGGGTCAGTAGGTATGCCTTCTCCAATCTCCAGCAGATGCGCAACGAGAAGATCAACAGCATTTTCTAAATTCTCTAAAGCCTCTTTCTCGGTATATCCCCAACTCGCAGCCCCTTTATGCTCTAGCTCGGGAATATAGGCTCTCATCGGGCCACTTGTCTTGCTCTAAAACAGCCTGAAACAAATACGTTTTCATATATATCCCCCCTTTTTATTTTTGCTTCGGAACCCCTCGACAGGACCCGCCAGCTTCCTCAACTAGTAATAGTTTACAACTCGCGACAAATAAACCCAAATGTGAAGTGGACCGGACGCGACCGTCTGCGGCACGGCGAATAGTTACGGGCTATAGCCGCTTGTACAGTTGAATAGTTCGCTGGGCCGCGTCTTCCCACGTGAAGGCCGCAGCCCGTTGGCGTCCTTGATGCGATAGCTGTTGGCGGAGTGCGGAATCGGTCAGCAGGCGCTGCATCCCGGCGGCGATGGAGGCGACGTCGAGCGGATTGACGAGCACTGCATCTTCTCCAGCGACTTCGGCAAGCGATGAACAGTTCGACGTGAGCACTGGACAGCCGCTAGCCATCGCTTCGAGCACGGGCAACCCGAATCCTTCTATCAGCGATGGAAACGCAAAAAAGAGCGCGTGGGCAAGACAGCCGCGGATTTGCTCGTCGCTGAGCTGGCCGACGAGGAGCACCCGGTCACTCAGGCCGAGTTGATGCGCCAGGCGCACGAGTGCGGGATTGCCCTCGCCGCGGCCGGCGAACACGAGGGCGAGGTCGGGATGGTCCGAGGCGACTTGGGCGAAGGCGCGAATTAGCCGAGGTAAGTTTTTGTACGGCAAGCTGTTACCTAGGCCAAAGGCAAAAGGCCGTTCTGCAAGACTGGCGAGAATATCCCGCTGCGCATGGTCTTGGTCGGTCGCATGGCCCAAGTCAAACTGGGCTGGTTCCGAATTGTCCGAGTGCCAGGCGGAAGCCACGCCATGGAGGACGGCTGTTACTTTGTCGGCGGGGACGCCGTGGTAGAGTGCAGCTTGGCGCGTGCTTGCGGAGACGGCGACGATGTGGTCGGCTGCGGCGATGGCCCGGCGAATGCCAAAGCTGCCCAGAGACCCTTTGACCCAGCGCCGCCAGCGCCGTCCGTCGGAGAGGTAAGAATGATCCACCCAGATCAGATCGTGCAGGGTGATGATGACGCGCCGAGCGCGCACGCCGATGGGGAGAAAGTGGTATAGGGAGTGGTACACGTCGGCGTCGAGCCCGTTGATGACCCGGGCACCGGCGAGGATGTTGTGCGGCGAGGAAATGTCGTGCGGTGCGAAAATCTCCCTGAAGTTGGCCTGATCGGCGATAGGGCCGTGGCGCGAGGGCCGGCGGACGACGATATACTCGTTTTCGCGGTCTAGCTTGGCGATGTGGCTGACGAGGTCGGCGGCGTAGCGACCGAGGCTGGTGGGCACGTCGCGCAGGGAGCGGGCGTCGATGCAGATCCTCATGGGGGGAGGCCGGCGCAGTAGTTGGGGATGTGCGCTAGCGCTGACCGCGGCCAGACCCGGAAGTCGGCGTAGGCGGCTGCGGCGTACCCTCGGGTCGAATTGGCATCGGTGAGCAAGGCGATGCCAATGGTTTTTTTCGGCAGCTTGGACGACAAGACGCGTTCGTGATCTTTTTCCAGATCGACCCACTCTTGGAGCCATTGCCCCAACTTCTCCGGTCCGCTTTGAAGCACGACAAACCAAGGGCGGGCAATGCCTTTGCGGCGGGAGACGGTGCCTGGGGCCAAGGTCGTGCTCCACACGTATTTGATCTGGCGCGGGATGCCGAGCCAGTTGTGCGAAAAAATGACGTGCACTCCGGCGGCGCTGTCGTTGGTCTCGGTATAGCGCTCGTCGCCCCCCGGCGGCAGGGCGTCAGCGCGCCAGCACCAAGTCATAATTGGGTATTGCCGAGGATCCCAGTGGAATCGCTTCATGAGGACGACCGAGTGGCCGGTATCCTGCGCGGCTAAGTAGCGGCGGCCGTTGGCCTCGCGGACGGCATAGAGCTTGGGTTTGTCGTCGTCTTTGCGGCGCCAGCGCCAGTCCCGGGGCAGGCTGTCTAGGGGCGTGGTGGCAAAGTCTTCGATGACGAGGTAAGGGGGGGCTTCATGCCCGCCCTCATCCGGTGGCGCATCTTGGGCAGAGGCAGTGTAGAGAAAGAGGACGCAGCAGCCCGCTAGGCAAGCGAGTATGTGTCGACGCATTGCTCCATCTCTTGTTGGGGCAGGGTCAGCGCGGGTTTTCTTGTTCCTGGAGCATGCTTAAGGCCGTCGAAGGGCGGCGCTGGAGCGCGGTGCGACTCATGTAGCTGAGAAAAGTCCAGCCGATGAAAATCCAGAACACGCGGCGCATGCGGCGCGTAAGACCCAAAGACAAGCCGAGAGACGGGTCCAGCCCCAAGCTAGAAAACAGGAACACGAGGCTGCCTTCCATGACCCCGATATTGGAGGGCATGAAGAAGAACAGGCCGTTGATGACCGCGCCCAGGGCGTTGAGCAGGAAACAAAACCAAAAACCAATACCCGCGTCCAGTGCCCAGAGGATGGCGTAGGTTTCACAGGTACCCATAAACCAGCCGATGCTCTGAAAGAACAAGGCGCGGAGGAAGCGAGTGCGGTGGGTGCGGTAAAAGGTGCCGATATTGGTGTCGATGCGCGCGGCGCGCCCCATATTGCGCTCGATCATGTCGGTGCGCAGACCGGCTGAGCGGAGCAGTTTGAGCAGGGACGTGAACATGCGCTCTTGACGCTTGTAGAAGACCCAGAAGGCCGCCAAGCTGACAATGAGCAGACCGGCGAAAAAGATCCGGTATTCCAAGGGAATAAGCTCAGACACGTCGTGGTAGTAGAACAACAGCCCGAGGCCGAGGACGGTGAAGGACAGGCCGACCGCAATTTGCGCGGTTTTGTCAACGACCACCGAGGCCATGCCACGCGGGCCGGGCGTCCGGTGGGTGAGCAAATAGGCCTTGACCGGCTCGCCGCCGAGATTGGCCAGCGGCGTGAGTTGATTGACCGCCTCGCCGGCGAGCTTGGCGGCAAAAAGGGTGAGTAGCCTCGGCTTGAAGGCGTCGGGCGGGAAGGCGAAGTTCCAGGCGATGGTGTTGGAAAGGTGCCAGGCGCACGAGGGCAGCAACAGCAGGGGGAACACCCACTTGATCGCGTCTAAATGGTGGAGGACCTCATCGACTCCGAGCTGGCCGACGAGATAGCCCAGCAGCAGGAAGCCAAAGGCGACCATGGAAATTTGCAGGGCTTTCACGCAACTTCCTCCGGGTTGACAGCCGGTGCCCGCAGCGAGGCGATCTGCCGCTCGGCGGCGCGCTGGTTGCCCATCAGCCGATAGTGGGTGGTCAAAACGCCCAGCGCCGCCACGTGAATCAGGACGACGAGGAGCCAATAAAGGATCGGCAACAGATTGGCCACCAGCCCGATGGCAATGAACAATGAGAGAAAATCCCGCTTGGTAATAAAGCCGGCGCGCTCTAGGAACCGATAGCTCCAGTCTTTTTCGCCATCGGGAACCTTGTTGCCCAAGTCGCCGAGGTAGTACTGGAGGCTGCCGGTGCCGGTTTTCAAGGCGTAGCTGTAGAGCAGGCCTAGGGTCAGGACCATTGAGGCGATGGCGGAGATACCGGCGTAGATGGGCAGGTAGTTGTCGGGATAGAGGTGCCACATACCGGCCATCAGCGCGGCGTAACCGAAGAGATAGGCGAGGTTGTCGGTGACCGTGTCGAACCAAGCGCCGAATTTGGTCTCGGCTAGCTTGACGCGGGCGATTTCGCCGTCGCAGCCGTCGAGGATGGAGGCGAGTTGCCAGAGGACGCCGGCGCATGCGAGCCGCAGATAGTCATCGGGCTGGGTCGCCAGATAGGCGGCGAACAGGCCCGGGCACAGGACCATGAAAAAGGTCACCATGTTGGGCGAGATGCCGGTATCGACGATAAGCTTGCTGATGGGCACGGAGATGCGCACGTTGAGCAGACGCGCCACTGTGCCGCTGGTGGCCTTGCTCACTTGGTCGAAGAGCATGTTCTTAGCGGCGCGTGCGCTGCGCTTGTCGGTTACTTGCTGCCACAGGTGCGGCGCGATGTCTTCGCGGCGCTGCGAGCGCGCTGCGAGCCAACTCCAGAGGTCGCCGGTTAGCGCATCCGGGGACAATGTGCTCGGCGCGCAGAGGAATGCTCCGCTGCTGACGCCGTCGCTGGTCTGTGCGACGAGGTCGTCGCGTTGCAGGCCTGCGCCGATGAGGGCTTGTAGCGAGGAGTGGTGGTGGACGCAATCACCCCTGAGCAGCAGCGAGGGCGCGTCGGGTAGGCGAGCGGCCTCCGGGGTGGTTTGCTCTACTTGGATGTCGAGGTCGGGAACCGGGGATTTGCCGCTGGGGGCGTGGCCGGGGGGGAGTACGACCAAGATGCGCTTGAGACCCGCGCTGGCCATGGTGCGGACCCCGCGTTGGAGGAGAGTGCGGCCAGCAACCTGCACATCGGTTGCCGCGCCAGCGGGAAAGACCAAAATTCCTTGTTCAATTGCGCGCTTTGGCATGCGTTTGCCGTTTAATTTGGGGATGTGGATAAAAGAGGCGCTTTATAGAGAAACACTTATTATAAGGAATTTTGCACAGTTTGTCACAGTTTGTCGTACCTTAAATTCATCTGGCCAATTGTTTTACCTATTGTGAAAAGTGAAGAGACCCGCGCCAAGGTGTTGGCATGGTAGGTTTACGAGTAGGTATTTCTAACGCGGCGATAAATATCACATGGCTGCTTCTGAGCTGCTGGGCGACGGCTAGCAGTGCCCAGCGGCAAAGTTGGCAAATCGGCGGCGCGGGCTTGGCTTGGAGCGAAGGCGATTCCTCGGTGGTGCTCATTGATTTCGATTCGGTGCCCGGCGCGATCCAACCCGTCTATATCGACCCCAACCAAAGTTTGCTTGCGCTCTTTACCGGCTGGGAACCACTCAAAGAGCCGCGCGAGCTGTCCTATGTCGAGGGCGAGACGCCACGGGCTTGGAAGGGTTCACAGGGCAACGAGACGACGGCCCACAATGGTACCTATATGGTCGATGGCGACAGTATGTCGTTCAATCCGCCGGTGTCGTCCAATCCCGAATCGGTCTGGTACACCATTGATCTAGCCGTGCCGGTGCCGGCGCATCGCTTTGGTTTTTTTACTCCGCCTCGGGGCTTTCGCTCCGACGGGATCCCCTTTGCCGAGGATGCCGTGCCGGCCTACGAGGTGTCTATCGCCGCGGAAGGCGATCCGAGTTGGCTCGAAGGGAGCCAACCCTACAAGCGCATTGGTCCGCTAATCGCCGATGTAGCCGAGAATTTTGTCGCCCGGGTGCAGATCGAATTTCCCAGACAATACGTGCGCTTCGTGCGCTACAAGCGGAAGACCTCGCTGTTGGATTCGGGGAGGGGAGGCAACACTAGCGTGGGTTCGGGGACTGCTTTCAAGGGATCCATCGGCGACTTTGAACTCTTTGGCGAGGGGGTGCCGCGCAAAGTGGTGTACCGCTCGCGGATTTTCGACTTGGGTGCGTCCCGCAATTTTGGTCGCCTGTTCTGGGCGGCAACGCCACTGCGCGCAGTCGATGGAGAACTGGTGGAGGCACCCGAGGCCGAGGTGGGGGTGGAGGTGGAGGTGCGTACGGGGCGCGACGAGGACCCGAATATCTACCACGAATACACGGATCGCGGCGGCGAGGAAGTGGTGACGCGCGAGCGCTACGATTTGGTCTTGCAGCCGCGCTGGCGCGCCGGTCGCCTGCGCGATCCCCGGCCGGGAATGCGGGCCTCTATACAGTACGATAGCGATAACTGGTCGTTCTGGTCGTTGCCTTTTTCTGAGCCGGGGCAGGCGCTTGACCTCAAGGGGGGGACCCATTTTCAGTTGCGGATTACACTCAAAAGCGAGGATTTCGCCGCATTCGTGCGGCTCGACTCGCTGTGGATTGAGACCGCGCCACTGTTGGCTAGCCGGGTCGTGGGCGAGGTGGCGCTAGCAGACGACGTGCAGCCGGCCGGGGGCTTGACCCAAGTGCCATTGGGGGCAGCGGCGGAACTGATCTACGATATTCGCGGCGAATTTGCCGGTGAGGGAGCGGGCTTTGATGCACTGAGGATTCGCACTGGGACGCGGGCTGTATTTACCCGGCTAGAGATGGGGAATCCTCCGAGGGCGATCGAGCCGGTTGAAGTTGTCGAGGGCGACGAGGAACTGGCGGTCGTGTTGCCGGAGCGGGTCGGGCCGGGGGCCGCGGAGGGGGTGCGGGTCGTCTTTGTCGCCGATGTGTTCTCGCTGGCCTGGACGTTTTCGGGCGAGGTCTATAATGACGGCGTCGATGCGTTACCCCAGCCCGTCGAGCCGGGCGATGCCAGTGCCGAACTGGGAACCAATAGTCTGCGGGTCTTGGGGATGGCCGGGCAAAGCGATGGGCCGGTGGTGGGATTGGATTTTTCCACGAGGGTGCTGACGCCCAATGGCGACGGAGTCCACGACGAGGTCGAGATTGGCTATGCGCTGGTGGGGTTGCCTGAGGATGTTCCCGTGATGTTCAAGGTGTATGCGCTCGATGGGAGGCGGGTGGTCCAGCGGTCCTTGGGTGCGCAGCGTTTCGGTGTGCAGCGGGTGCGCTGGGATGGGCGCGATGAGGACGGGGTTTTATTGTCGCCCGGTCTCTATCTAGTTGAAGTAGCGCCTGAAGCCGAGCGGCAGGGGGTGCGTCGGTTGCGTCCATTAACACTAATCTACTGAGAGCATGGCGATGCGCTCGTTTTACGCGCTAGGGGCAATGCTGCTATTGGGAATAAGCGGCGCGGTATGGGCCGATGCGCTCCGCTTCGACAGTGCGGCGGCGTGGCGGACTTGGCAGATGCCCAACGACTTGGTGCAGATCGATGCCGATGGCGGATTGCGGCTGACGAAGTTCCGCAAGGAGATCAACGCCGTGGCCAACGCCGGGGACTTTAGCCATCCAACGCAGGAGCGCGGCGAGGTGAGCGGCGGGATCTGGGAGGCCAAGAGCAATCCGCAGACGGCAGATTTGATTGTCGATGGCGATCTAGAAACCTTCTGGCAACCCGATCCCGACGATGCGCTCGATCAGTGGTCGGTGCAGCTAGATCTGGGGCGTCCGGTGCTGGCGCGCCAGATTCGCTTGGTCTTTCCCGACCGCGAGGGGGCGCGGCCCTTGCGGCAATTCAGCGTCTTTGTCGCCTCGGGTGCCCGAATCCAGGCGCTCGACGATGTCTTCAAGTTTGAAGCGGTCTATCGCACGTCCAGACCCAATACCGCTACCGAACTGGTGATCCCCTTGGAGTATCTAAGAACTGATAGCACTTATGTACTCGACGAGGGGCGGGTGCTCGATTTAGAGCGCGAGAAGCGCTTTCAAGTGGTCCAGTATATCATTATCGAAATCGACGAGCATAGCCCAGGCGTGGGTCTGGCCGAGGTCGAGGTCTTAGCGGTGGGAGACAATGTGAGCCTAGGCACGGCCGGTCGCGGTGGCAGTTTTCTCGAAGGCGGCCGCACTACGGGGGCGGCCCTGATGTTCGATGGCGATATGGACAGCTTTGCGCTGTTGACCAGCGCCGAAGGCGGCTGGCGCGATGCGGGTGTGTGGTGGCGGGTGGATTTAGGGGCGGTGTTCTTCCTCGACGAGCTTTTTATTTATTTCAGCCAGCTAGGCGAAGGGCTACGCAGTCAGGTCCAGGGCGGCAATCCTTCGGCGGCGGGCGGGCTTTTCTTGGTCTCCGACGGCCGTCCGGCCGCGGGATCGGGATTGCCGGTACCCGAGCAGGTTGACTACGAGGTGCTCGTCGAAGATCGCTGTCGGCCCCAGTGTTTGGGGCGACTTTTTCACCAGCGCTACCTATTCGCCCCGCGCAAGGTCCGCTACCTACTCTGGCACGAGATAGATGGGACGGCTCGGGGTTTTGGTTGGGGCCTAGAGACGATGCTCTTTTCTGCGGGGTACCCGGCGCGCGTGGAGATGCGCTCGGGCTTTGTCGATTTAGCGGCGGAAGCTGGCGACGGGCGGCCCCAGGTGATTGAGCGGCTGACGTGGGACGCCGACCTGCCGCCGCAGACTAGAATCCAACTGCGCTCGCGCTCGGGCAATGCTCTGCAGGAGGTGTACACTTTTTCCGACCGCAAAGGCGATATCGTCACCGAGGAGAAGTGGAACAGCTTGCCCAAGGTGTTAAAAGGCCCGATTGATACGACCTTGGTCGTCGGTGAAGATTGGGACGCTTGGAGCAATGTGTACCAGGCTTCGGGCGAAGACTTCCAATCGGCGAGCCCGCGTCGCTTCGTGCAATTGGAAATGATTCTCGCAACCGACGACCCGCACGCAGCTCCGGCAGTAGATGCGCTGACGGTAGAGTTTACCGACGCGCTAGTGCAAGAGGCGCGCGGACAAATCTGGCCGCGGGAAGCCCGGCTCAACGAGGATACGCGCTTTACCTATACGCTGTGGCCGGGCACCGACGGGCAGGACAGCGGCTTCGATCGCTTGCGCTTTCTCATTCCCGGCGCGACCACGGGCAACGCAGCCCTGCGGATCGGCGGAGAAGAGGTAGCACCCGAGGCGGTGAGGTTGCATGGCGATTCACTATTGGTCTTGTTGCCGCGCATCGTGGTCGCCGATTCGGTGGAAGTGGATTTTACGGCCCGGCTGTGGAACAATGCAGCGCTGTTCGCGCTCGATCTAGGCGCGGGCGAGCGCCCTGGGATCTGGCAATCGGTGGTACCGAGCGAGCGACGGGCCAATATCGTATTGTTGCCCGATCTGCCGGGCCAATATGCGCTCGTCGGCGATGTGAAAATTGCGCCTGCGGCGTTTACGCCCAACGGCGATGGGGTCAACGACGCGGTGGAGATCGGCTTTATAGTTTTCAAGGCGCAGGGCATCCAGCCGCGAGTACAGATTTTCGATGTCGCCGGTCGGTTGGTGGCCCAGCCGGGTGGTAACGAGGTAGCCGGACGCTGGCGCTTTCGCTGGTCGGGGCACGCTGCGGACGGCGCGTTGGCCTTGCCGGGGATGTACCTCTGCCGGATTGACCCGGGGACGGCGAGCGGTAGCGCGGCGATTTTGCGGCCCCTTGCCTTGGCCTATTAATTCCTCAACCCCAACAAGCAAAGGTAGATAGCATGGCAGTTAAGACGTGTTTGATGATCGGCGCTAGCGGCATGGCCGGTGGTTGGATTCAGCGGATGACCCAGCAACTCGGCGACCGGATTCAAATAGTCGGCTTGGCGGATGTCAACGAGGAAGTGCTCGCAGCGCAAGGAGCTAAGCTCGGCTTGGGTGCCGATCAGCTCTTTGCCGACTACCAAGAGGCTTGCGCCAAGGTGCAGGCCGATTTCTGCGGCATTGCCACCCCGCCGCAATTTCACAGCCCGCAGGCGATTGCCGCGCTGGAAGCGGGGATGCCGGTTATCTGCGAGAAGCCGATTGCCGATACCTTAGCCGCGGCCAAGGCCATGGCCGCCAAGGCTGAGGAGACGGGGTTGCCCTGCGCGATTATCCAGAATTATCGCTACGAGCCCAACAAGCAGGAGGTGGTGCGGATTCGCGACGAAGGGCGACTGGGGCGGCTGCAGCACATCTTCGGCCGCTACGCCTGCGACTATCGCGAATACATGTCGTGGGGCAAGGAGTGGCGACACGACATGGATTTTAGCTTGCTCTTTGAAGGCTCGGTGCATCACTTCGATATGATGCGCTTTTTAGCGGGGGGGGATTGCGAGGTGTTGCAAGGGTTTGGGTGGAACCCGGCGTGTTTTATCTGATGAGGATGGACAATGGAGTGCACACGGCGTACGAGGGAAACAGTTCGGCGGCGGGGATTACGAGTTGTTGGCATAGAGAGTACTATCGCTTGGAGTTCGAGGAAGGGACGGTGGAAATAGGGGCGGGAGACGAGGTGCGAATTTATCGGGTGGGGCAGGAGGTGGAGGTGTATGCGGCGCCGGCGATTGAGTGGGCAGGGCACGATCATTTGTTCAAGGAGTTTGTAGATTGGCTGGAGGGTGGGGCCGCGTCGGCGACGAGGATTGAAGATAATTTGCAGAGTTTCGCGCTGGTGATTGCGGCGATGGAGACGACGGTGGATGGACAGCCCAAGCGAATTGCGGACTATGTGTGAGGTGCAATTCGCACATCGACTTCGAGGTGGGATTCTCCGCCGCCTTGGAGGACGCCGCGCGTCGGCGACACGTCGCGGTAATCGCGCCCTACTGCGATATGTACTTTCCCTCCTTGGCCAGCGAAACTCTGGTTGGTCGGGTCGAAGCCGACCCAGCCAAGCTCTGGCAGCCGGCATTCGACCCAAGCGTGCGTGGCATTGCTTGGTGTCGGCGCGCCGGATGGATCGGTTGGATTCAGGTAGCCCGATACATAGCGAGTGGGGATGCCCCAAGAGCGCGCAATGGCGATCATGAGATGGGC
>JAGWBY010000048.1:55663-68923 GCA_021295675.1 Candidatus Latescibacterota bacterium
GCTCGACGGGGGATTCCGCCGTGGTGCTGCCCGGGATGTATTGCAGGCAGTCGTGTAGCGTGTGCGACAGTTGCAGCAGGCTTGCGAGCGGGTCGTCCATAGGCGCGATGTGGTGCTGATTGACGAAGGCTGCAAGTGTGGGCGAGGGGCGCACCAGCGCGCTTGGGTGCGTAAAGTCCCAATCGGCGCACGATTCTCTACGGGAGCGGATTTCCTCCCAAGCACCGGTGTGCAAGTGCGCGGGGAGCGGAGGGGCGTATGCAACCTCGACCGTGGAGCGAGTTGTGATTTCCAAAATTTGGTGCGTTTGGTGGAGGTCGAGGAGGTGCCGCGTGTTGCCGAAGCAGTCCGTCTCGCGGTTTAGGTTGGCCGGAGGTTGCGTCTCAATCTCAAAGTCGAGGAGCCGCTGCCCTCGATCCTTGCGCGGCTCCAGACACAGGAGCATCACGCACTGCTGGACTGGGGCCGTGTAGGAGTAGCGAGAGAGGTGTTCGATTTCGTAGCGGACGGCTCCGATCATGGCGTTTGCACTGGAGAGTCCTCGATGGCGTAGTCGATATACGCAGTCATCACGAGTGAGTGGAGCTTCCGGCAGTCGTCGCCCACCTGCGCGAGGACCGCTTCTCGATCTTCCCGATCCGGCCACTCGTAGCGGATCAAGGTGCCGAGTCGGCCGGCGAGCCGCTCGGCTGCTTCTCCCGCGTGCGAGCCAGGGCTCACGCTGATGGCCGCTAGCTCGGTCGCCAGCGCGTCGAGCACGCGGCACAGCGAGCCGGGCAGCAGGGGATCGGTGACCAGCAGGTCTATCACCCGGTCGGGCTGGATTTCGACGCTGTAGTTGCGCTTGTAGGCGTCGAATGCCTTGCATGAACGCAACAGGCCCGTCCAGTCCGCATCTGAGGTCTCGCCCTGCGCGCGCCTAGCGGTGTACTGCGCGAGGATCAAGGAGACTCTAAGCTGGGCGCGTTCGATGAACCGGCCGAGCCGCATGAAGTTCCAGCCCTCGTCGCGGTACATGGTCAAGGTGTCGATTTCCCGCGAGGTCTCCGCGTAAAAGCTCTCTGGGGAGACCTTCCAGATGTCCTCGATGTCGAGGTCGCGGATGCGCAGCCAAGCCAAGTTCAGGCAAGTCCACATCTCGGCGCTGATGCAGTGGCGCACTTGGCGGGCGTTTTCGCGGCCGAGGGCGAAGCAGTTCCGCACTGAATTGGGGTTGTCGCGTTCGAACGTGAGATCGCCCGCTAGGGTGTAGGAATCGGCCAAGGTGTAGTCGTCGCTCTCGTCGAACGTGAGATTACCCCAAGGCGGCTGTCGCCCTAGGGCCGTGTAGATCCGATTCCAGCCAAAATGGATCTCAGCAATTGGCCGGTCCACCAGCGCTTCCACCTGCAAGCGCAGCAGGCGACACAGATATTCCGCCCGCGCAAGGTAGCGGCCCATCCAGTACAGCCCTTGAGCACTGCGCGAGAGCATGTCAGTCCTCCAGTACCCAGAGGTCCTTGCCACCTCCGCCTTGGCTGGAATTGACCACGAGACTGCCTCGGCGCAGTGCCACGCGGCAGAAGGCCCCGGGCACGATGCGGGTCTCGCGGCCGTGGAGGACAAAAGGACGCAGATCGACGTGACGCGGCTCGGCGCGGCCCTCAATAAAGCAGGGCGCGCTTGACAGATCGAGCACTGGCTGAGAGATAAAATCGGCTGGGTCGGCGCAAATTTCCTCGGCGTAGGCTGCCCGCTCTGCCGGCGTTGCGTGCGGGCCGATGAGCATACCGTAGCCTCCGGATTCGCCGACGCGCTTAACCACTAGGTTTTCGAGATTGTCGAGGGTGTACTCCAAGTCCTCCGACCGTCGGCACAGGTGGGTCGGCACATTGGCGAGGATTGGCTCTTCGCCTAGGTAGTAGCGGATCATGTCGGGGACGTACGCATAGACGCTTTTGTCGTCGGCCACGCCCGTCCCCGGTGCGTTTGCCAAGGCCACGTGCCCAAGCTTAAAGGCGTGCAGCAGCCCAGGCACGCCGAGCAGGGAGTCGGGGCGGAAGACGAGAGGGTCAAGGAAGTCGTCATCGACCCGGCGGTAGATCACATCGACGCGCCGGAGTCCCTTGGTGGTGCGCATGTACACGAAGCCATCGTTGACCAGCAGGTCGCGGCCTTCTACGAGCGACGCGCCAATTTCATACGCTAGGAACATGTGTTCGTAAAAGGCCGAGTTATAGACTCCGGGCGTCAGGAGGACGATGCAGGGGTCGATGCGTCCCTCGGGGGCGAGGTCGCGCAAGGTTTGGAGTAGGACCTGCCCGTAGTGTTCCACCTCGCGCACGCGGCAGCTTCGGTAGAGGCGGCGCAAACTCGTCTTCACCACCTTGCGGTTGGCGATCATATAGGACACGCCCGAGGGCACGCGCAGGTTGTCTTCAAGCACTAGAAAGCCATCGTGAGTGCGCACTATATCGGTGCCGCAGACGGCGACCCACGTGCCGTGGGGGACGGAGACGCCGCGCATCTCAATGCGGTACTGGGGACAGCCGCGCACCACGTCGGCTGGGATCACGCCGTCGGCGATGATGCGGGCTTCGCCGTACACATCCTCTAGGAAGCGGTTCAGGGCAGCGATGCGCTGGGTTAGGCCGCTTTCTAGATGCTGCCATTCGGCAGCCGAGAGGAGCCGGGGCACGCAGTCGATGGGAATGATGCGCTCGTCGGCTTCGTCGTCGCCATAGACGGTAAAGGTGATGCCTTCGGTGGAGAAGGAGTGCGTTACGCGCTCTTGGATTGCGCTGAGTTCCTCGTCGGAAAGCCGGCACAGGGTGTCGTATAATTCGCGGCAGTGCTCGCGGGGCGTGCCGTCGGGCAGGAACATCTCATCGTAGATTGCGGCATTGAGATCGTAGGCGTCGAAGTGCATGGGACGACTTTCCGATCGAGGGCCTTGTGGCTCGGGGAGGGTTGCAAGGGCATGGCCGGAGGAGGGGAGGGATTCCGGCCGACCTCACACTTAGGTGAAATATATACTATTTACTTTTGGAAAAATAGAACCTATTTGACGAGGAGCATCTTGCGCCCGTGGATGATCGGCCCGGCCTGTAACTGGTACACATACACGCCGCCAGCGGATGCAAGGATTCATCTCTTAAGCCGCATCCACGGCAGCATAGACCTTACCTTTTTCGGTCAACCAAGCCACATCTTCCCGTTTGGCGTGCGCTTCGATCTCTTGGAGGAGTTGAATAGTTTCAGATTCATAGCATGGCTCGCTCGGATCATCGGCCGGGATGACCATTTCCACCTCTACCGCAACGACATACTTATCGGTCTGAATCAGTCGTGTCCGCTTGATTCGCTGTCCAGGAATACGCATGGCTTAACCTCCGTCGAAAAAATGCACGGTTACCAGCTTGGCGACACCAACATGACGTAGATGAGACCAAACGGCCTTGTACTTCAGCAGGGCCACCGACCCAGACTGCCCGGACGCCAAGGAACGCGCCCGAGACCACGGCAGACTTTATAATAGTCCCCTTCTATCGTATTGCCAATTAGATGCACGCTGCGCCCAGACATTACCAAGCCGCCTCCTATTTGACGAGGAGCATCTTGCGCCCGTGGGCGACCGGCCCGGCCTGCAACTGATACACGTATACGCCGCTGGCGACGCGCTGACCGCGTTGGTCGCGGCCATCCCAGTGGGCGGCACTGGCACTCGTCAGGTATTGGCCCGCCTGTTGGTAGCCGAGATCGATTTCACGGATCAAGGCTCCCCTGATGTCGTAGATCGTCAGGCGCCCGTGGGCGGGGGCGTGGAGTTGATAGGGGATATAGGTGTTTGGGTTGAAGGGGTTGGGGTAGTTGGCTAGGAGGGCCGTCTGCATCGGCAGCGTTGCGGAAAGCTCAATCGCCGTCGGTGCCGAGGGGGTGATGTAGGACGACATATCCCACAGCAGAATCGTGCCGTCATCACTGCCACTGGCTAGCGTGGACCCGTCCGGCGAAAACGCCACGGAACGGACCCAACCTGTATGTCCTGTGAGGGTGGCCTTTTCTTGGCCCGTGCCCACATCCCACAACCAAATCGTCTCGTCGAACCAACCGCCACCACTGGCTAGGGTGCTCCCATCCGGCGAAAACGCCACCGAGGTAATATTATACCTATGCTCTAGGACCGCTTGAAGTTGGCCCGTGTCCACATCCCACAACCGAATCGTGTCGTAATTACCGCCACTAGCCAGCGTGGACCCGTCTGGAGAATATACCACGAAATGGACCCAACCTGTATGTCCTGTGAGGGTGGCCTTTTCTTGGCCCGTGCCCACATCCCACAGCAGGATCGTGCCGTCACCACTGCCACTGGCTAGCGTGGACCCGTCCGGCGAAAACGCCACAGAACGGACCCAACCTGTATGTCCTGTGAGGGTGGCCTTTTCTTGACCAGTGTCCGCATCCCATAACCGTATTATGCCGTCCCTATCCCCACCGGCTAGGGTGCTCTCATCCGGCGAATACACCAACGAAATAACAGACCCCTTAAAGGTGGCCTTATGTTGGCCCGTATCCACATCCCACAACCGTATCTTCCCGTCAGAATACCCACCGGCTAGGGTGGTTCCATCCGGTGAAAACACCATGGAACGGAGACTTTCCATACGCCACTCCGTCCCCTCAAGGGTGGCCTTATGTTGGCCCGTATCCGCCTCCCACAACCGTATCGTGCTGCTATCGCATTTCCTGCCAGAACCCAGATGGCAGTTCCTGCTACTAGCCAGGGTACGACCATTCGGCGCAAACGCCACGAAAGCAACACTCCCCGTATGCCCTTCAAAGGCCCCTTTGGGTTGACCCGGGTCCACATCCCAAAACCGTATCTTGTTGTTCCGGCTGTTACTGGCCAAGGTGCGCCCATCGGGCGAAAACGCCACGGAAAGGATCGCATCTGTATGCCCCTCAAGGGTGGCCCTATGTTTGCCCGTATCCGCCTCCCACAACCGAACCGTGTAATCCCCATTGTTACTACTGGCTAGGGTAAGTCCATCGGGCGAAAACGCCACCGAAGTGACATCCCACGTATCATCCTCCCCAAGGGTAGCCTTATGTTGGCCCGTATCCGCCTCCCACAATCGAACCGTGCCGTCGACACTCCCACTGGCTAGCGTGCGCCCATCGGGCGAAAACGCCACGGAAAGGATCGCATCTGTATGCCCTTCGAGGGTGCCCTTTTTTTGGCCCGTGTCCATGTCCCACAACCGAATCGTGTACGTTAAATTGGTATCAGTTGGCCCATAACCGTCTCCAATGGCTAGGGTACGACCGTCGGGCGAAAACGCCACGGAAGAGACACTATTTTCATGCCCTTCGAGGGTGGCCTTTTCTTGGCCCGTGTTCACGTCCCACAACCGAACCGTGCCGTATTGATTGCTACTGGCCAGGGTGCGACCATTCGGAGAAAACGCCACGGAAAGGATATCTCGTATATTCCCCCCAAGGGTCGTCTGGAGTTGGCCCGTATCCGCCTCCCACAATCGAACCGTGCCGTCGTTCCGACTCCCACTGGCTAGCGTACGCCCATCGGGCGAAAACGCCACGGAAAGGATCGCATCTGTATGTCCTGTGAGCAGGAGGGTGCTTTCGGTGCGATAGAGCCAAATACCAATACTACTAGCCACCGCTATCTGCGGAGTACCACCGGGCCCATCGGGCGAAAACGCGAGATTCCCCGATAGCTGACCTTTTCCAAGGCGCAATTTGGCTCCTTCGGGCAAACTCAAGCGGACATGATCCTGGGCGAGACTGTCTTGGACAAACAAGATCGCGACCAACAGAAGGGCGGAGTTGAACAGCAGTCTCTTTTTCATCCGAGGAGCCTCCTTTTGGTTAAGCGCAGATTGCTGCGGGACTTCGCCAGACGCACCTTGGTGCCTCATTTGACGAGGACCATCTTGCACCCGTGGACGATCAGTCTGCAACTGGTACAAATATACACGATACACGCCTACGGCATCCGCTCCGAATCGCCTCACTCCGCCGTCATCACCGGCGACTCGGCGGCGCGGGCGTAGAGGTCGGCGAATTCGGCGCTGCCGTCGTCGTCGACTAGCTCGGTGTTCGATCCCCATTCGTCAACGGGGTGATTGCCGCCTTGGAAGAAGGTCCACTTCTGACCGGAGTTGGCGAAATAGATGTTGATGCCGCCGGCACGGGTGACTTTGACCAGTCGCTTAGGCAGGCTGTGGTCGGCTTGATCGACGCGGTACCTGGCCAGCGCGTCTTCGTCGATTTCAATGCCCAAGCCCGGCGCTTCGGGCACCCGGGCGTGGCCGCCGAGGACCTCGATCCGCTGTTTGAGCAGACTGTGCTCGTACAGCTCGTGGCAGGTGATGGTCGGCCACTGGGCTTGGACTAGCACTGCGCTTAGGTGCAGCGAGAGTGCGGTGGTTGGCCCGGCACCGACCATTTGGAGGAAGAAGGGCATGCGTAGCGCCGCGCACGTGCTTCCTTGGCTGGTGATCGCGTTGACGCCGCCGCCCAAAATCCAGCCGTCGCAGACGCCGCCTAGCTCCATGGCCTCGCGGGGGTGGATTACGCCGTAGTGATGGGCGATGGCCGTGCTGATCTGAGTGCGCAGGAAGCGGTTGCCGGAGGCGTCGTGGCGCGGGATGGGGTCTTCGAAAATTTTGATTTTGGGGAAGGTTTGCTCCAACTCGCGCAGCAGGGGGATGGCGTTGGAGGCGTTGTTCAAAAAGGCGTTCCAGTCGGCGTCGATGCGGAAGTGATCGGGGGTGACGGCGCTGATTTGGCGGATGGTTTCGCGGACGTCGAACCACGGCCGGGTCTTGATCTTTATGCTGGTGTAGCCGAGTTCAACCGCGGTTTGCGCTTCAATGGCGTAGCGCTCCGGCGACATGTCGTGGTCCCAAAACGAGATGGCGCACCAGTCGCGGCACTTGGTGCCCAACAGCTTGTAGAGCGGCACGCCGGCCAGTTTGCCTGCGGCGTCGAAGAGCCCAAGGAGTCGTCCCACATGACGGCAAAGGGCGATTGGCCGAGGACGCGCTCGTGGGCTTGGACGCGGCCCCAAGTATAGTTCTGAATGGTCTCGCCCCAGCCGACGACGCCAGCGTCGGTTTCGACGCGGGTGATTTCGAGCTCGGACCAGGTGTGGATACCAGCGCGTTCCATCTCGCGGCGGACGCGCTCGACAAATGGCACTTGCAGGGTGAAGCGTTCGACGTGGGTGATAGTGGCAGTCATGGTGGGCCTTCCTTGTTGTTGGTTTGATATGAGGCAGGTAGTGTCGAATAGGGTAGCGGAGGTGTCAAGGCCGACACCCCGGCTTAACGCGGATTTGCTTGACGGACCAAGCGCTCCTCCCTTAATTCCCGGCCTCACATAGCCAAAGGAATGCCCTATGTCTGCCACTACTTGGCGGGATCATCCGTGGACGGGTGTGTTTCCCGCGACGTTGTGCCCCTTCCACGCCGACGAGTCGATTGACGAAGAGGGGCTGCGGGACTATATCGCCGAATTGGCCGCGGTCGATGGTGTCGATGGATTGACCTGCAATGGCCATACCGGCGAGATCATGTCGTTGCGTCCGGCCGAGCGCAATCGAGTGACGCAGCTTGTGGCCGAGACGGTCAAGGCTGCTGGACGCGCGGTGAAGACGATCTCCGGCGTGTCGGTCGAAGGCAGCTTGGAGGGCATTGACCACGCGCTGGCGGCCAAGGAAGCCGGGGCCGATGCGATCTTGTTGATGCCGCCGCACCACTGGTTGCGCTTCGGTCGATCGAGCCAGACCGCGGTGGGCTTTTTTGAGGATGTGGCTTCGGCCGGGATCGACATTGTGGTGCATCAGTATCCGGCGTGGACCAAGGCCGGCTATACGCTCGACGAGATGAAGGCGCTAGTGCAGATTCCCCGAGTCAAGTGCATCAAGATGGGCACCCGCGATATGAGCCGCTGGCTCTACGACTACCAGGAATTAAAAAAAGTCAACGCGGACGTGCCGATTATCACCTGCCACGATGAATTCTTGCTGCCCAGTTTGCTGGAGGCGGCTGATGGGGCGTTGGTCGGCTTTGCCGGTTTTGTGCCCGAGCTGATCGTCGAGTTGGTGCAGCGGGCGTTGGACGGGGATTTGGCGGGAGCCAAGGAGGTGCAGAAAAAGGTCGAGCCGCTCAATCGCATCGTCTATGCTTTTGGCGAGCCGTCGTCGAGCGCTCATCAGCGCATGAAGTGCGCCCGCTGGCTGTTGGGCAAGTTCCCCTCGCCGAAGATGCGGCGGCCCCTGCGGGACTTGGCACCGGCGGAGATCGAGGGCATTCGGCAGGGGTTGGAAGCGCTTGGTTACGAGTGCGTTCGCAAATAAAAAAGAAGGTCTGTCATGGAAGTTCCCAAGCTAGATGATCCAGTAAAAGTCGCCCTGATTGGCACGGGCAACCGCGCCAGCACCATCTATCAGCCCTTGCTGCCGGTGCTTAAAGACTGGGTCGAGGTGGTGGCCTGCGTCGATCCGGTCCGGGAGCATTGCGACCGGGCGGCTGCCGCGCTCGGCGCGCGGGCTTATTACGACGTCCGCGAATTGGTCAAAGACGGGATTGCCGAGGCGGCATTGGTAGTAACGCCGATGCCGTCGCACTACGCGTATTCGATATACCTGTCGAGTCACGGCATGCACAACATGTGCGAGACGACTTGGTGCAATTTGATAGCCCAGGCGCGGGAGATGATCCGGGTGGCGCGGGAACAGGGGGTGGTGGTGCGCGTGGCGGAAAACTTCTTCCGCTTTGCCTGCGACCGCTTCGCTCTGACGGTGAAGGACAGCGGGTTTATCGGCCGCATCGGTCGCATCTTCAGCTACGCCGACCACACCGGGTATCACAACAACTCGCGCTGGGTGCGCTTTTTTGGGCATCCGGTGTGGGCGCAGGCCATTGAGCATCCGATGGAGACGCCGTCCTTCCGCTCGATGCCGCACCGCTTTCACTCCGGCGAGCATTTCACGGCGCATTACTTCGGCTTTGCCGCTGGCGAGATGGTCGCCGATCAGCTCGCCAATGGCAAAGGCTGGTTGGGGCGGCATCCGCGGCCAGGGTACACCGAATGGCAGGGCGAGCGGGGGACGCTGCTCTACCGAGCGCAGGATCCGGGGGTGGGAGCGAGCAAGGGGGGCTTTACGGTCGCCAAGATGCAGCTTAGGCGCTGTTCGGACGCTGGGATTGACCCTGAGCACGGGGTGGAGACAATCCGCTCAATCGCCGACGAGATCATCGACGTCATCGACGAGGACGATGGCTATAGCTGGACTCGAAGCTATGCCGACACCAGCCTGGGCCGGATCGAATACGAAAATTCCTTCCGCACCAATGAGTATTCGAATCTGCGCAAGGACTACGGCGCGTCGGCGATGAGCCACATTGCCGACTTCGCGCTCGCCGTGCGGGGAGTGCAGCAGAGCGAGTTCGACGACGAAGATGCGTTGATGTCGTTGGTGATGAATATGGCCTGCGATTTGTCGGCGCAGAACGAGGGGCAGCGGGTAGCCCTGCCATTGGCCGACGAGGCGGCCGCGGACGCTCCGATGCACCAGCATCTCACCAAACAATACGGCGTCGATCCCATGGATGTAGAGGGCATGATGTCGGTCAACTACGCCCAGCCCTGACGTGGGACGGGGCACGCTTTATCCGCCCGAGTCGCGAACCCTGCGCGACGCACAGACGGGTGCTGAAGTCCGCCAAGTTACCGCGCACGCGTCCATTCACCATCATCCGTTCTATTATATCCCCGCGTACGACGATGCAATGCGGCATCTGGTGTTTGTCTCGCACCGCACGGGCCGACCGGAGCTTTTTCTGGAATTGCGCGATTCCGGGCAGTTGCTGCAGCTAACTGGGCACGAGGGGCTGGCCGAGTTTTCGATCGCGCCGTCGCACGATGGCCGCTATGTCTATTTCACCGACGGTCAAGGGGCTTGGCGGGTGGATACTGAAACTTGCCGGGAAGAGCAGTTGGCTTCTTTTGCCACTGCGGCTATGCGCGAAAAAGGCATGGTTGCAGCGGCGATGGGGACGACGGCGCTTAGTTACGACGACCAGTGGTGGGCGGTGCCGGTGAAGATGGGCGATGTGGCGCGCTTGGTGGTGATCGATACCTGTAGCGGCGCGAGTGAGGTGATTGTGGAGCGGGATTCGATTGGCCATCCAGAATTTCATCCGAATGACAGTTCGCTGTTGCGCTACGCTGGGCCGTATTACGAGCGGATGTGGGTGGTAAATCGGGATGGAAGCGATCATCGGCTGGCGTACAGGCGCGAGGGGAACGAGTGGATCGTCCACGAGACTTGGCACCCGCGCAAGCGCGAGCTGTTGACGACGCGCTGGCCGCACGGGGTTATCGGCGTCGATGTCGATAGCGGAGCCGTGCGGCCGGTCTGTTCGTTCAACGCTTGGCATCCTATGGTCAGCCGCGACGGCATGCGGATGGTGGCGGATACGACGTTTCCCGATAGCGGCTTGCAGGTGTTTGATCCCAACGACGGGGTCGGCGCGCCGCAACTGCTCTGCCGGTCGCAGTCGAGCAACGAGGGCAAACACTGGAATACTGACCACTGTCCGTACGACGACGGCCCGGTCGAGGTCTATGCGCCGCAGCACACGCATCCGCACCCGAATTTTTCGCCGGATGGGCGCTACGTGGTCTTTGCGTCGGATCGGAGCGGGTGGGCGCAGGTGTACGAGTGTAGAGTTGAGATTTAACCACTAAATAGAGGAAGGATTATGCTACCTATCGTCGATACGCATCAACACATGTGGGATTTGGCGCAGTTTGCGCTGCCGTGGCTGGAGGGCGAGGGAATGGACCTGCTGCGGAAAAATTACTTGATGAGCGATTACTTGGCCGCGGGTGCTGGGGCTGGTATCGCCCGCACCATTTATATGGAAGTCGATGTCGCCGCTGCGCAGCACATTGCGGAAGCGGAGTTTGTCGCCGGCCTGTGCAGGGCCGACGACAACCCAATGGCCGGGGCGGTGATCGGCGGCAGCCCGGGGGAGAAGGGTTTCCGCGCTTATATCGACCGCTTTAAGGACGAGGACGCTATCAAAGGCGTGCGGCAGGTGTTGCACGTGCCCGACGCCGAGCCGGGTCGTCCGGGATGTGCAGTACCTGGGCGAGGTTGGTATGAGCTTCGATCTGTGCCTGCGGCCGAGCGAGTTGGGAGACGCGGTTAGCTTGGTGGATCAGTGTCCGGATACGCTCTTTATCGTCGATCACTGCGGCAATGCCGACCCGCAGATCGTCAACGGTGCGGCTGAGCACGATCCGGCCAATCCGTTCAGCCATACCAAAGAGCAGTGGCAGGGCGACATGGCCGCACTGGGCGCACGAGAGCATGTAGTCTGCAAAATATCCGGGATCATCGCCCGGGCACCCGCAGGGTGGAGCGCCGACACATTGGCACCGACGGTCAATCACTGCTTGGACAGCTTTGGGCCGGATCGGGTGGTGTTCGGCGGCGACTGGCCGGTGTGCAACTTTGGGGCGAGTTTGGGAGCGTGGGTGGCTGCGCTGCGGGAGATCGTCTCCGGGCGGTCGGAGAAAGAGCAGGCCAAATTGCTCGCTGGCAATGCCGAGCGGCTCTACGGACTGGAGTGAGTATGGACCCTTTTGAAAAAGTAGCGATTGGCAATACGGGCGTGGAGGTGACGCGGTGGGCGGGATGATTCTAGCCGACGGGATTTTTGTGGGTAGCGGCTACGAGGAAGCATTGGCCATCATCCGACGAGCCTACGAAATGGGCGTGCGCTATTTTGATACTGCGCCGATGTACGGCGATGGGCGCAGCGAGGTGCGCTACGGGCGGGTGCTCGGCGAGTTCTCGCGCGAGTCGTTCGCCATTTCGACCAAGGGATCGCGGGTCTTGCGGCCTGAAAATCCGGACGACTTGGCTCCTTACAGCGAGGACGGGATCCCGCACTATACCTACGATTTTGATTTCAGCGCTGCGGGCTTGCGGGCCTCGCTCGATTCGAGCTTGGAACGGCTGGGGTTGGCGGCGGTGGATATTTTCTTTGTCCACGACAGCGACTTCAAGGGGCAGCACACCGACGAGGGCTGCGGTCGAATTGCGGTCGACCGGCAGGGTCAAGGCCATTGGCATGGGTATGAACGAGTGGGAGCTCACTGGGCGGATGGTCGAGCGCTTTGACTTGGACTACATCCTGCTGGCCGGGCGCTATACGCTGCTGGACCAGTCGGCGCTGCCCGAGTTTTTGCCGCTGTGCGTAGAGCGCGGAGTAAAGCTGACTATGGGCGGGCCGTACAACAGCGGCATTCTCGCCCGCGATTTGAACCAGCCGGTCTCTTTTGATTACCAGCCCGCGCCTGAGCATCTGGTGCAACAGGCCAAGGCGCTCAAGGCCGTCTGCGACCGGCACGGCGTTGAGCTGCGGGCCGCGGCATTGCAATTTCCCTTTGGGCACGAGGCGGTGATTTCGGCGGTGCCTGGCGCGGCGTCGGTGGCCGAGCTGGAGGACAACGCGCGCGTGATGCAGGCGGAGATTCCGTCGGCCCTGTGGGCGGAGTTCAAGGCCGAAGGGCTGCTGCCAGAGGGGGCACCGACGCCGTGAGATTTACCGCGCCGACGGCAAGGTGCTGAGATCGGACCTCTATTCGCCGCCCAATCTGGGTCCGATTATCGCAGAGGGTGCTGAATAAGCGTGTAAGTGCCTTTTAAGTGTCTGTCTAAGTACACGACAGTAATCCACTGGACGTTAGGCATGGGGGTGCTGAGATGCTTCGACTCCGCTTCGCTCCGCTCAGCATGACAGGTGGTGCTGACGCCCATGTTGTCATGCTGAGCGAAGCGAAGCATCCCATACCGATCTACTGTCGTGTACTTAGGTGTCTGTTTAAAATGTAGTCACAATTTCTTGCAGTTAGATCGATCTCCGATCACCGCAAGGTGAACCTCCCCGTTGTTGCCATTATTTTCTCGCTCAATATAACCTCTAACGCCTTCGCCCCGTCTTAGAAGACAGAAAGGCGTAAAGTGCGATGCGAGAATACCAGCTAATCCATGGCCAGACGGTCGATGACGCCCATTTGGTGGCCGCCGCACAGGAAGGCCACGAATGGGCCTTTGCGCGGCTCTTCGAGCGGCATTCGGCACGGCTGTGGCCCTATGTCTGCGCCTTGAGCGGCGGCGAGATCGATGAGGCGCAGGATCTGTTGCAGGAGACCTTTGTCCGCGCCTATAGTCGGCTT
>JAGWBY010000196.1:0-3162 GCA_021295675.1 Candidatus Latescibacterota bacterium
CCAAGACGTTCCACCAATGGCGATAGATGCATATCGCCAAATTGAATTTGGCTTGGAAATGGGCAAAGTCGCCGCCGTCTTCCGCGCCGTACACGCAGTGCGCCTTGAGCGCGTCGAGACATTGGCTGTGGAGCGCCTCGCCAAACAGCGCGACCGGATCGGGGCGCCGGCCATAGGCGCGTTCAAAGCTATCGACAAACAGCGACCAGTCGATCTTTTCGTAGTAATCGCGGGCTAAGTCGAGGAGATCGGCGGCAAAGAGACTGCCGCCGATGTGGACGTGCAGCTCGCAAGTTTTAGCAGCCTGGAGGAGGGATTGGCCGTCGCTAAGCGGCACTATGTAGAGCTACGACTAGCTGCCGGCCCATCGCCGCCAAGGCGGCTTCAATGCGCGGCAGTTCGGAGGCGTGACGTGGGTCTAGCAGGCGGTGGACTTCACTTGTGTTGCACTGTAGGCGTTTGGCTAGTTCGACGCGAGTAAGGCCACTATCGCGGATGGTCGAGTAGAGCGCGGCTTTGGCGGCCATTTGCGCTGACAGGGAGATGGCATGTTCAGGTTGGTTCGTCTCAGTAGGTTGAGGAATGGGCAGTCCCATGACGATCCGGTTGGCAATCGCTTCTTCCAAACAGTCAGCGGCTTCTCTAAGCGCATCTTCAACGGCCTCCCCTTGCGAGATGGCTTCGGGCAGATCGCGAAAAGTGACGACAAAACCGCCGTCCTCTTCGTCAGAAGTCAAAGCAGCCGAGTAGATGAAGTTTTGCATAAGACCTCCTATAGATCGTCGGAGGTAAGGCCAAGTTGGCTTAGCATAGCGTGTAACGTGCCTTTTTTAAGCTCATCCTTGGAATTGCCGACGATAGTAAAGCGAGTGCCGTAGTAGAGTGTACCGTGGCTGCCTTTGCCACGCCGAGCGACGAATACGACTTCAACCCCGTTTTTTCGGCCAAGTCTCCTTACTTTGCGAATAAATTCGTTGCCGGTCATACAGAAATTACGATAAGCCCGCCTCCTACTCCAGCTCAGGCATATCGACTGCGTCGTCGCGGCGCTCGTGCATGTTCGCTTCCATGGCCTCTGGGTAGCGATGCGGGAGGTGGGAGACTTCGTCGAGCCGTGCGCGGGCCTCGTCTGGGAGACGAAAGCTGCCAGCGAGCATGTTGTCGCGCGCCTGCTCGACGGTGCGCGCACCAATGATGACCGAGGTAATAGCCGGTTGTTCCAACACCCAACGCAGGGCAACTTGCGCCGGCGAACGGCCCATCTCGTCGGCTACCGCTAGCAGCGTCTGCAAAGTCTCGTCGGCATTGGCAGCAAAATAGCTTTGCGGGTAAGCCCACGCATCAGCTCGCCGGGCTTGTACTTGCCCGAGAGAAAGCCGCCGCCGAGCGGACTCCACACCACCACGCCCAACCCCTTGAGCTGACAGACGGGGATCAGCTCCTGCTCAATGTCGCGCACGACCAAGCTGTATTGCGGCTGGTAGCACTCAAAGCGCGCCAAGCCATTCGCGTCTGCAATCCACAATGCCTCCATCAAGCGCCACGCCTGATAGTTGGAACAGGCGATATAGCGCACCTTGCCTTGGTGAACCAAATCGTCGAGCGCGCGCAGCATTTCTTCCAAAGGAGTCTGGGTATCTACGTGGTGAATGTAATAGAGGTCAATGTAATCTGTCTGTAGCCGCTGGAGACTGTCCTCGACGGCGTTCATAATGCGCACCCGCGACATCCCCGAGTCGTTGGGGCCAGGACCCATGGGGTTGAAAAACTTGGTGGCAATGACCGCGTCGCGGCGGCGGCCCTTGAGCGCCTTGCCAGTGATGACCTCAGACTCGCCGTCGCCATACGAATCGGCCGTGTCGAAGAAGTTGATACCCGCGTCAAACGCCAGATCGACGATTCGCTTGGACTCCCGTTCGTCGGTGCTGTGGCCAAAGGTCATGGTCCCAAGGCAAACTTCCGATACTTTGAGGCCAGTGCGGCCCATTCTGCGGTATTCCATAGTTGTAACTCCTAGGCTTCTACTGCTTCTTGCTGATAGTGTTCCGCGAGAATCTCAGCCACTTCCGGCCGCGCAAACTCCGGCGGCAGGGCCTCGCCAGCGGCTAGCATCTCGCGGACTTGGGTCCCCGATAGGAACAGGTACGCGTCGCCGCCATGCGGGCAGTCGCGCATCATCACCACCTTGTTGCACTCGTTGCACCAGACCGTATGATCGCCGCGGAAAATTTCGATTTCAAGGGCGTCGTCGATCCCGTCGAAAATGGTCTGCGCGTCAAACGCGCCGTAGTAATCGCCAACGCCCGCGTGGTCGCGGCCCACGATCAGATGCGATGGCGTGCAGCACGGCCTCGCGCGGGCCGGCGTAGAGCATGTCGAAGCCATAGCCGGCGATCATCACGGTGTTTTCCGGGAAGTAGAGCTCGACCATCTTGCGGATGGACGCGTCGCGCACGTCGGCTGGGATGTCGCCAGCCTTGAGCTTGCCCAGCAGCATGTGGATGAGGATGCCATCGGCCTCGACGGCCTGCTGCGCCATGCGGCACAACTCTTCGTGGGCGCGGTGCATGGGATTGCGGGTCTGGAAGGCCACAACCCGATCCCAACCGCGCTCGGCGATTTCGGCGCGCAACTCAACAGCAGTGCGGAAGGTCGCGGGAAAGTCGCCGGGAAAGTACGAGAAGTTGAGCACCTCAATTGGCCCGGCGATGAGGGTGTCGCCCGCGGCCTTGAACGCAGCGACCCCGGGATGGGCGTCGTCGTCCGTGCCAAAGACTTGGTCAATGATGGCAGCGCGCTCCGCATCGGAAAGCGATTCGACCGCAATCACTTCCTGTACGGCGATGACGGGATTGCCGTCCACATTAGGATCCAACAGGGCGATGCGACTGCCGGGGGCCACGTCCGCCGGAACCTGATCGCCGGGGACCATGTTGACGACCGGAGTGGGCCACAGCAGGCCGTCGGCCGTGTGCATGTTGGCCGCCACGCTCTTGGCGTCGGCCGCGTCCATAAAGCCTGTAAGCGGGGTAAAGTAACCCGAGCCGAGCATGACGGCTGAGGATGCAGCGGCCGAAGAGACGACTACAGCGGGCAGGCCAGCGGCTTCTTCTAGCAGTTGGGCACGCACTGTATCGTCTTCGACGTAGAGTGGTTTGAGTT
>JAGWBY010000196.1:3268-5013 GCA_021295675.1 Candidatus Latescibacterota bacterium
GGAGCATGTAGCCGTCGGGATGGGCGTCGTGCCACAGCTTGAGCGCGGTGGCGAGGTCGAGTTCGCCGTCGCCGGGTATTTCCTCGTCGATGTGGAGCACTAAGCCAGGGGACAGCTTGATATCCTTGCAATGCCCGACGGTGGAGATGGGGTTCATAATCTCAAATATGTGCTGCAAACGCTCAGTGCTGTTGTACACTTGGTCCAAATTCTGAAAATGGTTGACGTAATCCATGACCACCGTCATGCGCTCGGAGCCAACCTCTTGCAGCACGTCGCGGTTTATTTCCGGCGACCCCATGATGGTCAGCAGATGCGTCTCAATGACTATGGTGACGGCTTCGGACTCGGCTTTGGCAGCCACGCGCTTGAGGGTCTCGACGAGCAGGGCGCGGGCCTCGGGCGTGAGATTGTGCCGAGACGGCGAGTACGAACCGGCTGGGTTGCGGCTGCCCGTGCGGATTAGACAGGTGTGGGCAGCCAAGTCGCGGGCGACTTCAATGCCGCGCTCGATCTTGCTTACTACTTGGTCGCGCACCGCAGGGTTGAGATCGAACAGGCACTCGGAAAAGCCAATGCCGAACTGGGGCAGCTCCATGCCCGCGGCCGCAATAGTATCGCGCACCTTGTGGCACTCTGCGGCGGTGACGGCAGATAGCTTTTCCCCAGGGGCGTGAAAGGCCGCGCCCGTGAGATTAAGCGCCTTGATCGCCGCTAGGTGTTGGTCGCTGATTTCGCGAAAGTCCGGGGGCAACATGCCGACGACGCCGAGCCGCATGTGCAGTGAACAGTGGCCGAATCACCTCAAAAACTGACCAATGGTATAAGTAACGTCAACACGCGGGGCGTTTGCCGAACCGAGGCGAGGGGCCTACTATTTGCAGATGCCTTACTACACGACAGTAATCTAATGGACTTACGCATGGACCTGTAGGTATGAGATGCTTCGACTCCGCTTCGCTGCGCTCAGCATGACCGGCAACCAGAGTGCTAGCACCTGTCACGCTGAGCGCAGCGAAGCATCTCGTACCACTTCTACTGTCGCGTACGGAGGCAAATATTTTGACCACTCCAACAACTTCCTAACGAACCATGACCTTCACCCTTTCGTTTATCACCGCCCTCGTCTCCGGCCTCTACACCTGCCTGTGGGGCGCGTTCAAAGACGCTCCGTATGAGGGCTTCAAGCCCAAGACCTTTCCGCGCAGCATGTACTTCCACGTCGCGATCTTTTTGCCGTATTTCAGCGCGCAATTCCAGCAGCTCGGCCTCGTGCAAATGTTCTTCCTCATCATGGGCCTAGAGCGCTTCCTCGCCGAAATCTACAAAGGCTTCTTCCGCACCGAAGATCAGCAAAAGTACTTCGTTCCCTCGCGCATTACCTTCTTTGGCCGCCCGGTCACCAGCGACCTCGTCCGCCATAGCGGGGGGGTCCTAATCGTCGCCATTGTCTTCGCCTTCCTGCTCGTCGCCGCGCCCATCAAGAGCTTCTGGGGCTATCTGGTGACCGGGTATTGCACCGGGCTGCTCGTGGCCTTGGGGGGCGCTTATAAGGACGCGCCCTTCGAGGGGTTCAAGTGGCTCAAATTCCAGCGCTCTGGGGTCGTCTTGGCCGCCCTGAGTCCGCTCTTTTACTTTCTCGGCAACCCCGAGCACCCGGTTGGGTTGGGTTTTCTCATCTACATGAACGGCGGGCTAGAGCGATTCACCGTCGAGTACTACAAGACCTACATCCAGCGCAATAT
>JAGWBY010000196.1:5045-6182 GCA_021295675.1 Candidatus Latescibacterota bacterium
GTTCCACTACGCGGCCTTGGTGATTATCGCCGGGCTGGCCGCGCTCTACGCCCATGAACGCGGCGCACTATGACGCCGTGGTCATCGGCTCCGGGTTCGGCGGCTCGCTGGTGGCCCACGCGCTGGTACAAGCCGGGCTAAAGACCGCGCTGCTGGAGCGGGGCCAATGGGCCAAGCGCGACGCCGCGGACTGGGATCAGCGCACCATTTTATTGAAGAAGCGCTACCGCTCGGCCTCGCCTCTTTTGGTCAAGCAGTACGGACGCCGCACCTTCCAGCGCACCTATCCCAACGAGATTGTCGGCGGCAACTCGGTCTTTTTCGGCGGGGCGTCGCTGCGGCTGCGGCCGGCGGACTTTGCCCGCTGGCCCTTGTCCTATGCAGACCTAGCGCCGTACTACGCCCGCGCCGAGCAGTTCCTCGGGGTCCACGGCGAGGCGGGTACCGATCCGCACGAACCGCCGGGACTAACCGCGTACCCGCACGCCACCGTTGAGCTGAGCGCGCCGGCCCAGCGCATCTACCAAGCGGGGACGGCCCTCGGGCTGCGACCGTTCAAGATTCCGCTGGCGATCAACTTTTCCGACCGCACCCGGCCCCTCTGCCTACGCTGCATCACCTGCGACGGATTCCCCTGCAAGGTAGAGGCCAAAAACGACATGGCTTCCACCGTGCTGGCCGCTGCCTCGGCAGCCGGACTAGAGATCATCGTCGGCGCGGTAGCACGGCGGCTAGTGCAGCGGGGCGGGCGCGTCGAGCAAGTCGAATACGTGGACAGCGCCTCCCGGCAAACCCACGCGCTCTCGGCCGACTTGGTGGTCTTGGCCGCAGGGGCACTCAATAGCCCGGCCCTGATGCTCCGCTCGGGATTCGACCACCCCCTGATTGGGCGCTTTCTCATGCGCCATTGCAACGGGATTGCCAATTGCATCTTTCCCTTTCGCACCAATCCACAACAGGTCTTCCACAAACAGCTCTGCTTTTCCGATTTCTACGAAGACCTGCGCGCAGAATTGGGCACGGCCGTGGGCGTCATCCAAGACATCTACACGCCAGCGCCCCCCATCATCCGGCACCACTCCCCTTGGGGCTTCAAGACGCTCGTCGGGCTGCTGACTGGCTATATGCAGAACTTGC
>JAGWBY010000196.1:6233-12848 GCA_021295675.1 Candidatus Latescibacterota bacterium
GGTGCAGGTAGAGCACGCCTATAGCGACGCCGACTGTCGCCGCCGCGATTACCTGCTAGCCAAAGCAGGAGCCGTATTGAGCCAAGCAGGCGGCCTGCTGCGCTACCGCTACTTGATCGATTCCTTCTCTCACGCCATAGGCACCCTGCGCTGCGCCACCACACCCGAGGAAGGCGTCCTCGACGTGGATTGCCGCTATTGGGACAGCGACAATCTCTACGTGTCCGACGGCAGCTTCATGCCGTCTTCGGGCGGGGTAAATCCAAGCCTGACCATCGCAGCCAACGCACTGCGAGTCGCCGAGCGGATATTGGAGAAGCGATGAAGAAAGTTTGTCTAATAGGCTGCGGCACCATCGGTCGCCTGCACGCGAAAAACCTCGTCGGCAAGGTCGAGCTGTCATTCCATAGCCGCACGCAGGCCAGCGCCGAAGCCCTCAGCCGCCAATGCGGCGGGGGGCAGGTCTTCGCATCGTACGCCGACGTCCTCGACAGCGCAGTAGATGCGGTGCTGATCAGCTCGCCACCAGATGCCCATCGGCCGCAGGTCGTCGCCGCGTTGGCTGCCGGCAAGGGGGTGCTGGTGGAAAAGCCGTTGTGCGCCACAGCAGACGATTTGGCGGCCATTGGCGCGGCTGCAACGACCCATCCAGATGCGCTGCTAATGATCGCGGAAAACTACTACTACAAGCCCTCGCTCAAGCTGCTCAAGCGGATCATCCAGCAGGGTTTTATCGGCCAAGTGCAGCAGGCGATTATCGGCAAACGCTTTACGCAAGATGCCACGGGATGGAAAAGCGGCTATGGCGCGCTGCTGGAGGGAGGGATCCACTTCGTGGCCCTCGGAGCGGATCTCTTCGCCGACGCGCCTCAGCAGGTGACCGCGGAGTTTCCCGGGCACCAGGCGGGCGAGCCGGAGCGGAATTCGATAGTGCGGGTCGAATACCCATCGGGGGCCGAGCTGGTGTTGCGCTATGCTTGGAACGCCTTCAGCTTGACCAAGGGCACCTTTCAGCACGCGCGGATTTTGGGGACCGAGGGGCGGATCGTCTTCGAGTGCAATGGGCTATACGTGCGGTTGCGGGGGCGGCGCAAGCGGCTCTACTTTCCGGGCGTGAAGGATTTGATGGGCTACAAGGGCATGATGCGGGACTTCTTGCAGTGCTTACAGGAGCCGGGGCGGCAGCCGTATTCGGACTTGGCGCGGGCGGAACGGGATTTAGGAATTGTATTTACAGCATATAAAGGACTGAAATAACATGAGCGAAGCGGAAAAAATCATCTATTCGATGTACAAGGTGAGCCACCGACATTTCACTGTCGTACTTCTACGGGGCCAAAATCGGCGTATTGGGCTTGAATGGGTCGGGGAAGAGCACGCTGTTGCGGATTATGGCGGGCATCGATTCCGAATACGAGGGGACCATTAGCATCCAGCCGGGATTTACCGTCGGATTCCTAGAACAGGAGCCTGAATTAGAAAAAGGCAAAACGGTCAAGGAAATCGTCGAAGAAGGCGTGCAAGAAACGGTGGATCTGCTGCGCGAGTACGAGGACATCAACGCCAAGTTCGCCGACGCCATGGACGACGACGCCATGAACGCCCTGATCGAGCGACAGGCCACCGTGGCCGAACAGCTCGACGCGGTCGGGGCTTGGGATCTGGACAGTCGGCTGGACATGGCCAGGGATGCGCTGCGCTGTCCGCCCGAAGACCAAGAGGTCTCCACGCTGTCGGGCGGCGAGCGGCGGCGGGTGGCGCTGTGCCGGTTGTTGCTCCGCCAGCCAGATATCCTGCTCCTCGACGAGCCAACCAACCACCTCGACGCCGAGACCGTGGCGTGGCTGGAGGGGCATTTGCATCAGTACCAAGGGACGGTGATCGCCGTCACCCACGACCGGTATTTTCTCGACAATGTAGCGGGCTGGATTCTGGAGTTGGACCAGGGGCGCGGCGTACCCTGGAAGGGGAATTACTCGTCCTGGTTAGAGCAGAAGCAGGAGCGCCTGCGGCTGGAAGAAAAGAGCGAGAGCGAAAGACAGCGGACGCTGGAGCGCGAGTTGGAGTGGATCCGCATGACGCCTAGAGCCAAGCAGCAGAAGAACAAGGCGAGGATCAGGGCCTACGAAGAATTGCTAAACCAAGACCGAGTACAGCGGAACGAGTCGGTGCAACTCTACATTCCGCCGGGGCCTCGGCTAGGCGATATCGCCATTGAAGCCAAGGGCGTGAGCAAGCGCTACGGCGACCGCATCATCTTCGAGAACATGGATTTCGCCCTGCCCTCGGGCGGGATCGTCGGAGTCATCGGACCCAACGGTGCGGGCAAGACGACCCTGTTCCGGCTGATTACCGGCCAAGAGACTGCCGACGGCGGCCAACTCCGCATCGGCGAGACCGTACAACTGGGGTATGTAGATCAGAGCCGGGAGACCCTGGTAGGGGAAAACACCGTCTGGCAGAACTGGGCGAGCGCAAGGTAAATTCGCGGGCGTACCTCGCGCGCTTCAACCTCCTTGGTGCCGACCAGCAGCAGAAGGTGGGCACGCTCTCGGGCGGGCAACGCAATCGAGTCCATCTGGCTAAGGTACTCAAGGAGCAAGCCAATGTGTTCCTGCTCGACGAGCCGACCAACGACCTAGACGTGCATACGCTGCGGGCACTGGAGGAGGGGTTGGAAAACTTCGCCGGCTGCGTGGTGGTCATCAGCCACGACAGGTGGTTTTTGGACCGCATCGCCACGCACATTCTGGCCTTTGAAGGCGACAGCCAAGTCTATGAGGAAAACAAGAAGGCGCGTCTAGGCGAAGATTCGGTCGTCCCCCAGCGGGTCCGCTATCGGCAACTGACGCGGGACTAATTCTGTAGTTCACCATCGCTTACATACTGTGCAGCGCACTCTCAATCCGATTGAGCGCTTCGTCAATATCGTCCAAGGTGTGCCGGGCTGACAAGCCGTGGTGGCCGGCGACGAGCGTGCCGTAGTCGTGGAAATCTCGCGCAGCACTCTTTCTAGGGCGGCCTCGTCCCTCCACGGTACGACGATGATGGGATCGTCCATCTGCGGAGGCATGCCTGCAGACTATTGGGAAAGCGTCTGTAGTTCCTCACGGATCACTTTGCGCAAGGTTTCCTCTAGGACAGCATCCTGAACTTGGATATATTGACGCAATGCCTCGTTGATCAAGGTCTGGTAATTGCCGCCGCCAGCCTCGTGTACTTGGTTTCTGAACCAGTTCAACACATCGGTGTCCAAGCGTATCGTGATGCGCGTCTTATTGGGGGCAGCAGGAACGAGTGCTCCTTGTTTGGCCTGAGTGAAGTCAAATTCTTCCTTGCTCATAGTGCTTCCTTTCACGCGGAGTGGCTGGTCGGGCCGAGATCAAGCGGATATCGTCGCCCCGATATGTGGATGCTACCACTACAATGCGGCCCAAAAAATCCATACCCAAGGTCGCAAAGCGGAATTCTCCCTCAATCTCCTCTTCTTTGCAGGTAAAGGCCCGCTCATCTTCAAAGACCCCGACGGCATCGGCGAAGTCGATTCCGTGTTTTCGTAGATTGGATCGGGCTTTGACGACGTCCCACTGATAACTCATGTCTTTAATATATGCACAAATGATGCACAATCAAAATGTATGAGCGCGAGCGGTGGCGGGACTTGGGTCGGTCATCGCCGCTCACATACTACACAGCGCGCGCTCGATCCGATTGAGCGCTTCGTCAATATCGTCCAAGGTGTGCTGAGCTGACACGCCGTGGTGGCCGGCGACAAGCGTGCCGTAGTCGTGGAAATAGACCCCTTTGTCGGCGCAGGCGCGGATGAACTTTCCGGTCAGCTCCTGGTCGCGGTTGAGGCTATCGTCGAAGCGTTCAACCGGATCGGTAAATCCGAAGAAGATGCCGAAGCGCGCGCCCAGTCCCTGCACCCGGACGGGCACGCCAGCGCGCTCGAACAATCCGGCCAGACCGTCGCAGAGCCGACCTCCAGCTTCATAGATGTGATCGTAAAACCCAGGACTGGTCAGCTCGTTGACGGCAGCCAGCGCTGTCATCACGGCCGGCGGGTTGCCGGTGAAGGTACCGCTCTGGGCCACCTCGCCAAGCGGTCCCACCAAGTCCATGATTTCGGCTTTGCCGGCGATGATGGTGAGTGGAGCACCAGCGGCGACCGCCTTGCCCAAAACGCAAACATCCGGGGTGACGCCGTAGTACCCCTGAGCGCAGTCGGGCCCAGTGCGAAAAGCCGAGAGCACCTCGTCGTATATGAGGACGATATCGTGGGCAGTAGCCTGATCGCGGACGAACTGCATGTACTCGGTGTCGGCGACGATGCAACCTTGGTTGTAATTGATCGGCTCCATGATGATGCCGCCGATCTCGTCGCCGTGCTCGCGCAGCGCTCTTTCCAAGGCGGCCTCGTCCTTCCACGGTACGACGACGATCAGGTCGTCCATCTGCGGAGGCATGCCCGCAGACTCACCACACGGCTCGACGTAGCTGCCCGGAGGCACCGGCGTCAACGGCGTGTGCGAATTGAACATGACGTAGTCGTAGAGGCCGTGAAAGTGCCCCCAGAATTTGAGAATCAGCCAAACGAACACAGACCATCGTCCCCTCTGAGCCGGTATTGCCGTAGCGCACGCGCTCGGCGCAGGGGACGATCTCGGTGATCCGCCGCGCCAGGTCAGTATGTGCTTCGGTCTCGTAGCCGGCGAGAATGCCCGCGTCCAATGCCGCGGTCATGGCCTCGCGCGTTGCCGGGTGGTTGTAACCCAAAAACGCGGCTCCGTGGGCCAAGTTGAAATCGATGTACTCCTTGCCATCGACATCATAGATGCGGCAGCCCTCGGCATTGCGCAGGTAGAGGGCGTACCCCAAGCACGGGTTGTGCCGTCCCGTAGCGCCGACGCCTCCCGGCAGGTAGCGCTTGGCTTCGGCTCTGAGATCACTCTGTGACATCGTCTGTATCGTGGACATCGCTGCTTGCTCCTTTGTGAAGATGGACTGGCGCTGATTCGCCTGTATAATGGATAAAATCGTCCTTAAAGTCATGTATGCTAATCTTTTTGTCAAATAGGCTTGACATTATCATCTTTCGGGTTATATTTTCTTGTAAAGCAAACTTTACTTTATGGAAAGGATAGCAAACTCATGGAGAAGCCAATGGTCAATTTGAGTTGTCTTACTAGCGGCAATGCAAAAAACACAATTCGCTTTCTTTGTTGGACCTTTGCTTGGTCGATGACAATGGTGTTGGCCGACAAAGCGATATTGTACGAATGGCATTCCTCTGATTTGATATCCGCTATCGCCATCGTCCTCAACGCGGGCATCGGTATCGGCATGATCCTGTCGTATTTGCGCCACCTGAAATACATGGATGAGCTACAGCGCAAAATCCAACTCGATGCACTAGCTATAGCTATGGGCGTCGCGCTCGTCGGCAGTTTTAGTTATTCGCTGATGGTAACTGCAAAATTCATAACGGATGCCGAAGTCTCAGATATCATTTTGCTGATGACGTTTACATTCGTGGTCTCAGTTATCGTCGGCCATCTCCGCTACCGATGAAAAATCGCCTAAAGGTGTTGCGCGCCGAGCGCGACTGGACCCAAGCCGATCTCGCGGAGCGTCTAGAGGTCTCGCGGCAAACGGTGAACGCCCTAGAAAAGGGCAAATACGACCCCAGTCTGCCGCTGGCATTTAAGATCGCCCACATTTTCTCCGCGCCGATCGAAGCGATTTTTATATACGAGACGGAAGTCAGTTGACGCGGGATTGAGTTGCACCGCAAAACCTTGCTCCTGTTCTCATTCTAATGTACCGTACACATAGGACCTTATAGCAGGATGTGTATGAGCTATGACAAATGTTGCAGCTACTCTAGATGACCTGCGCCACGTAGCAGAAAATGGCAAGGCCGAACTGGTCAAGGGGGAATTAGTACTTATGTCGCCGACAGGAGGGTTGCCGGGGTATGCGGCGGGCGAAATTTTCGCCAGCTTGCGGGAATACGCGCAGCGCACCCGCAATGGGTACGCCTTCGCGGATAATGTCGGCTTTATCGTCGATCTTCCCGAACGCCAGTCGTTCAGCCCGGACGCGGCGTTCTATACGGGCGAACTGACGATGAAGTTTCTCAACGGGGCACCCGTATTCGCCGTTGAGGTCCGCAGCGAGGGCGATTATGGTCCGACGGCCGAGCAGGAGATGGCGCAAAAGCGGGCGGACTATTGGATGTGGACTTGATGAGTGAAGATGTGGTGCGCAGTTACAAGACAATGAATCCCCATGAGCCGATCGCCTATCGGCGGGGCGAGTCGGCAGCGGCCGAGTCAGCGGTTCCGGGATGGACGCTGGCCGTGGACCGTCTTTTCCCTGATTGAGTGGCGTAGCCTTCCTTCACCGTGCATCCAGAACGCGAAAATACGCTAGCCGAAACCGAGCGGCTACAACTCGCCCGCCAAGCCTTTGCCGATTACTATGCCCGCTGTTTCTGGTATATGCGCCGCGACTTGGAAATTGGCGTCGGAGATATATCCGAGATCGCACGAGGCTTGCGCCTGCACGGAGGTCAGCAGGGATTTATCCTAGCCGCCCGCCTATGCCCCT
>JAGWBY010000197.1:0-3985 GCA_021295675.1 Candidatus Latescibacterota bacterium
TGGATCGACTACGAGCGCATCGTCCCCATCCTCGCCGAGGCCGGATACAACGGGCCGCTCTCCGTCGTCTTTGAAGGCAAGGATATCAACGACTGCGACGACAAAGAGGTCATGCGTTTAGCCGCCGCACAACTGCGGGATTTGGTCTCTCGGCTCTGAGAAGCACTTCAGAAAGCATAGCTCAGCGCCACGCTCGGCGTCCCCGCCCGCGCGCCCGCTTGCAGTTTGAGCCGCTTGCCGTACTTAAACCGCACTCGATCGCGCTTGGTCTCAATTACTTGGATGCCGTGCAAGAAGTCGTAGATCATACTACCGGCGATGGCAATCACTCCCAGCGCAACCAACGGTCCACCCGCCCCGCCATCGCGCTGAAGCTCGCGCAGGCGGTACTTGGGCGTCTCGCCTTCTAGCGAAACGGGAATCTTCTCGTAGCGTCTTTCTTTGCTGTTGTCCCCAGCGTTGATTACCAAGACATCAAAATCCGTATCCGCGAACTCACCATCTTCCCAAAGTGCCGCCCCAGCGATGATCGAAGCGACGCCCGCAAGACCCGTCGCCAAAAGCCACTTTCCCGTCGTAGGTTCCCCCGCGTAAAAGTGCATCATGCCCGGCACCGGAATCGCGCTCCGCATCAATCCGGTGGAAATGCGGCGGTTCATGTCCTGGTATTCCTTGTAGGTCATGTCCTGCGGTATGGGTATTAGCGGTGCCTCGTTCAGCACATCGCCCGTTCCCTGCGCCATAGTTGACGACGGTACGACAAATGCCAGCGCAAGCGTCACTATCCCTAGCGCGTATTTTCTCATGGTTAATTCTCCTATTGTTAGATTGGCGGCTAAGTACACGACAGTGGAAGTAGTCTGAGATGCTTCGCTTCGCTCAGCATGACAAGTACTGGTGACTGCTTCCCAGTGTCATGCTGAGCGCAGCGCAGCGGAGTCGAAGCATCTCAGACCTTAATGTCCATCGGTTGTGACTTATAACACCTAAGCACGGCAATGGTGTTACCCCTATCGGCGGGCTAACTAGAAGCCGTCCCGCTCCTTGCCCTGAGACCCGGAGCGGCCTACTTTCCTTGGGTATCCGGCCAGACTCCTCCGCTGCGAAGCCGAGCGGGAATTGAACTTTTTTTGACGTGGTCGGTCCAATATTTCTCTTTTGGGACCGACCCCGTTCCACTGCAAGTCAGTAAAATAATATCGCCTTCTTATCTTCCTAGTCAGGGTGCGTGGCCGCAATACCCATCTTTCACGCGGAGAAATTTCATGAAGATAGCACGCCTGCTAGGAGTGGGTTGGACCTTGCTCGTCCTGCTCGCCTGCAACGGCCAAGGAGTCGAGACCAGCACCTCGGCCAAAGTGGAGACCGAAGAAGAAAAGATCCTCTACGCCTTGGGCTTAGCCATAGCACAAAACACCCTAGAGCCGTTCAAAGGTCAATTCAGCGACGCGGAAATAGCAGTGGTCATGCAGGGCTTTACCGACGCCGTCAAGGGCAACGAGGCCATCGTTCCCCTGCAGGAATTCGGCCCCAAGATCAACCCCATGTTGCAGGAGCGCTTGCAAAGAGTTCAGGCCCAAGCCGCGGCAGAGGGCGAGGCCTTCAGGGAAAAGGCCGCCCAAGAAGAAGGTGCCGTGCAGACGGCTTCCGGCCTCGTCTTCAAAGAGCTGACTGCCGGCACCGGAGTCTCGCCCCAAGCCACTGACCGGGTCAAAGTCCACTACCACGGCTCGCTGATTGACGGCACGGTCTTCGACAGTTCAGTAGAGCGCGGCGAGCCCGTCACCTTCGCCCTCGACCAGGTGGTCAAAGGCTGGACTGAGGGACTGCAAATGATGAAAGTGGGCGGCAAGGCCAAGCTGACCATCCCGCCCGAGCTGGAAGGGATCCCGCCCAATGCTACCCTGATTTTTGAAGTCGAACTGCTGGGCATTGAGTGAGATTCAATTCTCCCACTCCGCGTAAATATCTGCAATCACTTCGTCAATCGGTGCCCGATGCGTCTCCGCGTCGAGCACCGATGCCTGCGCCGAGGCTTCGGCGAGTAGGGTCGGCAATTTAACCTGTTCCGCGTCAAAGACGTATTCGTGCCAGCCAGCCTCCGTCGTCAGGAGTTCGGCACGGCCCAAATCAGGTGCCGCCTCCCCGCTCGTCTGCAAGCGCAACCGCCGTCTGTCTCCGAAGTGATTGCGCAACTCGTCAAAAGGCCCATCAAAGGCGATTCGTCCGCGGTCTATCATCACAATCCGACCAGCCAACTGTTCCAACTCGTCCATGTCGTGGCTAGTGATCATCACCGTTACGCCCTGCTCGCGGTTCAGATCCTTGATAAAGTCGAGGATATTGCGCCTAGCCAGCACATCGACGCCGATCGTCGGCTCGTCCAAGCATGAGCATCAACCCCAGATCTGCCCGCATCTTCTGCCCTAGACTCAACTGCCGCGCCAGACTATCCATGAACTCGTCGAGGCCCAGCAGTTCGCGCACAAAGCCGAGCATCCGCTCGTAGCGCTCCTGCGGAATATCCCACACGACCCGTTTCCATTCAAAACTCGCCGACACAGGCTGATCCCACCACAATTCCGTGCGCTGGCCAAAAACCACGCCAATGCGACTGACATAAGCCACCCGGTCCCGCATCGGGTCCATTCCCAGGGCTTGCACGCTCCCCGACGTCGGCGCCAGCACGCTCGACAGCAGCTTGACCGTCGTCGATTTACCCGCGCCGTTGGGGCCAGCGTAGGCGACGATCTCGCCCCGGCGCACCACCAGATCCACATCCTGCAGAGCGCGAATCTCGCGCACCCGAGGCCGAAAGAGATTCTTGAACACATCGCGCATATATGCCGAGCGCTGGCGCTGGTAGAAGGTCTTGTTGACCCCCTGCAACTCAACTGCGATGTCCCCAGCGCAAGTAGCGCTGCGATCCAGTGTTCATAGCTATCAGCGCCACAAGGCTCAGGGCGCAGGCGAATAGCGGCGTAGTCCACAGCGATCCGGCACCTTGGTCAACCCCGAGCAGTATCCGACAGGGATACCAAGCGACAAAACCCACCGGCAGCGCGCTCAACAGGCCATTGACCAAGAGCGGATGCAGCCCATCGAGCGGAAACGACTTCAACTGCCAAGCAAAACCAATCGCGCGGGAGCTGATCTCCTCAGCTCCCACCGGCGACCAGAACGCCAGCGCGCTCCACAAATAGGAAAAGGCCAAGACCACCACACAAGAAGACAGCAGGTGGACTCCATAGCACAGCCACCAGCCGGTTTCCATGGCCATATCCAGCCGCCCCAAAGACCAAACGCTGATCCCCAATCCGACGATGGCTCCCCAGCAGCCGGAGAAGGGTATAAATCCTTCCGTGAGCAGGGCCATCCACAAAGGCTGCGGCTGGACTAAGGTGTGGTCGAGCTGGCCGCGGCCAATGCGGCGGCTAATGGCCAGCACGTTGTAGCGGAAGAACATTTCGAGCAGTCCCTGGACCAGGGCAGCGTAGCCGAGCATAAAGAGAATCTGGTCCCGGCTCCACGCCCCGATCCCGGCAAAGCGCTCGGCCAGCAAGAACACCGCCATTACCCCCGAGAGGCTGAGGACGCAGTCGGAGACGACGTTGATGAGAAAAAACTTGAAGTCCCGAGTCATCCACATGAAGTCGAGATAGGCCTGCACTCGCCAGCGCCTGATGACCTGGACTACGGGGTTGCGCTTAGCCGCCATGAGACACCAGCCTTTCGCGATTGTGTCGCCAGAGTGCGTGCGCACCCGCCCACAGCACTACAGCCCAAGTTACCTGCACAGGGATGAGGTCGGCTGGATTACCCGTGCCGGTGTAGATTCGCAACGGTGCCGACGCCAGCGAGGCAAAGGGCAGCCACTCGAGATAGTCCCCCAGACCCCAGGGCAACAGCGCCAGCGGCACCAGCCGACCCGACAACAGCACCGTCAATGTGGTGCGGATCCGTTGCAGCGCGTACACGCTGTGCT
>JAGWBY010000197.1:4027-4575 GCA_021295675.1 Candidatus Latescibacterota bacterium
AGCGCCAAACTGAGCAGAAACCACAGTCCAGCCGTCCACGTCGCCGGCAAGGGGTCAACTCCCAGCAGCGGCGCGATGAGCAACAGCGGCAGCGCAAAGAACAGCAGGCCGGGGATCCAGCCGCCGACCATTTCGGCCAGCATCTGCCCGTAGATCCCCATCGGCCGCAAGAAGCGGTTGGCTATATTTCCGCTCCACAGATCGTCGTCGATCCGAGTGCGGCCCGCTAGCTGGTCGGCAAAAATTGCCGCGACCATGGTATAGGTCAGCACCGCCTCCAAGCTCATCCCCGCAACGACGCCCTGACCCGCCATCACCGTGCGCCAAAGCGAGAGCAAAATCGCCACGTGAAATAGCCGCAGCGCAAAATCGCCAATCAGGCCCCAAAGCGCGTCGTTGAGCGACTGCGTCGCGACGATGGCGATGGTTTTCCCGTATTTGTGCAGCAATGTTATCATCGGTTATCTCCAAAAAAGACCGCAGACAATAAGCCCGCGGTCTCTGAAAGTCATAAAAAAGCCGGGAACGAGGCTCCCGGCTAAATTATA
>JAGWBY010000049.1:0-5964 GCA_021295675.1 Candidatus Latescibacterota bacterium
CGGTGCTGACCTTCCAAGGCGGGATCACCGTGCCGGGCTATGCCGCGGCCAAGGGTGGGATCGGACAGTTGACGATGGCGCTGGCCAACGAATGGGCCGGGCGCGGAGTCAACGTCAATGCCATTGCCCCCGGCTATATCGCCACCGACAACAACCAGGCCCTGCGCGACGATAAGGTGCGCAACGAGCAGCTACTAGTGAGGATTCCAGCCGGCCGGTGGGGCACGCCGGACGACTTAAAAGGCGCGGTAGTGTGGCTGTCGTCGCGAGCCGCCGACTACGTGCATGGGACCATCGTGCTCGTCGATGGCGGGTGGATGGGCCGCTGAGATGGAAGTGGACCACCTCTTGGCATTTTGGGGCAAGACGCCACGTAGTTCTGACAATTCCTCGGGAACTGTATTCAATGATACCGAAGGGCAACTTAGCTATAAGCCTGTCTTACATCATTTAATGGATGTCGCTGCTGTCGCCCTGAGATGGCAGCAATTGAATCCTGCCCGTCTTGAGCGCGAGGCCGCTTTGCTGAAAGCGAGTCCAGAGTGCTGGCTGGCATACACGACCTTGGCAAAATTTCACGCAGCTTTCAGGCGAAGGTGCCCGAATTGTGGCCAGAGCAGGTACTTGGCCAGAGGAGAGAGGTCCCCGACCGCCCTCATTGGCGCAACACGGCTATCCTTCTCAGAGCCGAGCCAATCTCCCAAGAGTTCGCCAGCCTATTCCCTAGCATCCCTTATGATATAGCACCGATCATTGCTGCCATTGCGGGGCACCATGGACGACCACCCGAGGGACAGGATGAAGTAAACGCCGATCCAGGCAAAGCTCGGCGCGACCAGCAGCTTGGTGAGGAATGCGTGGACGCGGCTCATACTACCTTTTGTATGATCCGGAACCTGATAGAGCCTCTGCCGCTATCTTCTCTCGAAAAGCAGAAGCAGGCGGCGCAGTGGTCTTGGCGCTTGTCAGGGCTTGTCACACTGGCCGACTGGGTCGGTTCGGACTCCGATTACTTCTCTTTTGAATCGGTCGATACGAGGCTGGAAGACTATTGGGAGTGGACGCTTACTCAGGCCGAAAAAGCCCTAGCAGGTAAGGGGCTACTGGCCCAATCCCCAGAGTCTCGTCCGAGTTATGCTAGTTTCGCTCCACAAGCTGCCACCCGTCCAAGACCCATGCAGAAACTGGCGGAAGAAGCACCACTCAAGGACGGAGCACACCACAGGGGCCGGTAAAACAGAAGCGGCCATCATGCTCGCAGCCCGGATGATGGCGGCGGGCAAAGGTGAGGGCCTGTACTTTGCGCTGCCGACTATGGCAACGGCCAACGCTATGTACGGTCGGCTGGCGGGGACTTACCAGAAGCTGTTTGAAACTTCAGTCTCCGAAGACCTCTCACTCGTCTTGGCACACGGTAGGTCGAACCTGTCCGAGGCGTTCCGCGCCATCGTCAACCTCACTGACATGGCCAATGGCAACGAGGACGAAACCGCATCCGCCTTTTGCGCCCAATGGATTGCAGATAACCGAAAGAAAGCCTTTTACGCAGATGTCGGAGCGGGGACCATTGACCAAGCCTTTCTCTCGATCCTCCCCAAAAAACATCTAACCTTGCGTCAATACGGGCTGGCTGGCCGCATCCTCATCGTTGATGAAGCCCATTGCTTTGATGCCTATATGGGCGAAGAACTTTCCGCGCTGCTGGAACTTCACGCTCAAAACGGCGGCTCCACTATAGTGCTCTCTGCGACCTTATCTCTAGATCAGCGCCGCGATATGACAGAGGCGTTTGCCAAGGGCCTCGGCCTGCGAGACCCAGAAGATCTAAGCGATCAACTATGCAGTGAGGCGTACCCGCTGCTCACCTCGGTCGCCCTCGGCAGCGCACAGGAAGACGAATCGGGATTCGATTCTGCGTTGCGTTGTAGCGTAACGGTAGAACGCCTGTCCGACCGAACAACCGCTGAGACACGGGCGCTCTCCGCAGCAAAAAAAGGAGCGGCCGTGTTGGTCATCTGCAACGCAGTAGATGAGGCTATTGCCGTATATGAATCGCTTGTGGGCCAAGTGGATCACCCAGATCACATTCACTTGTTCCATGCTCGGTTTGCCCAAGGCGATAGGCAGGACATCGAAGAGGACATATTGCGCCGATTCGGGAGGGACGCCGACGCGACGGATCGGGCGGGACGCATCCTTGTGGCTACGCAGGTGGTTGAGCAAAGTCTCGACCTCGACTTTGATCTGGTCATTTCGGATCTCGCGCCGGTAGATCTCGTAATTCAGCGGGCCGGCCGGATGTGGCGGCATTTGGACGAGCGCCCGCCGGAAAGCCGCCCGATAGACGGCCCTCAAGTGCTTGTTGTCTCACCAGGCCCCGATCAGGTAGAAGATACAAACTGGCTTGAGCCAGTACTCGGCAAGGCGGCCTTTGTCTATCAACATGCCGGCGTGATGTGGCGCAGTGCAAAGGCCCTGTTTGACACTGGACGTATTGACACGCCGGGAAGTTTTCGCCCGTTGATTGAACGCGTTTACACCAATGATGATGTGCCATCGGCCCTTGAAGAAAAGCAAATCGAAGACGAAGGGAAGGAAATGGGCAACCGCTCGCTGGGCCGGTTCAATGTCGTCAGCTTAGAAGATGGCTATGGTATCCTGCCGACGGAATTGAGCGGCACAGAGGACATCGGCACCCGGCTAGGAGAAAAGACCGTCACGTTGCGCTTGGCTCGCTTAGTGGAAGGGTCTTTTGTTCCACGGTGTGCAGCCGACGACCCCAACAGGGCTTGGGCCTTGTCCGAGATCCAGGTGCGGGAGAAATTTCTCGATAGTGCGTCTCCTCCGACCGAGGATCAGGCCCTGCAAGAGCAGGCTAAAAATGACTGGCCGGAGTGGGAACGCCGCGAGATACTTATTGCCGTGATAGAAGAAGATGGACGGGTGCGATTGGAAGGGGCGAAGGATGAAGGCTATTTTATGTACTGTGCTCAACTGGGCTTTAGATTTGTTGTCCCGCAGACGCGGGAATGAGCCGTAGTATGCTGTCGGCTAACGTGTTCCCCGTACACACGGGGATTGATTGATTGGGCCACAACTTGCCCTTGACAAGGTACGATTGTCTCTTTAGAGTATGTAGTAAGCTGTAGGTTATAATATTTTTAAGGAGATATCAATGACTTTCAATCTACTCAGTGATCCCTTTCTCCCGGTCGTCATGCGATCTGGAGCACAGAGATGGCTTGCCTTTCCCGAACTAGTGGGACTACCCGGTCGAATTTAACTGGCCGCGACCGGATTTCAACATGGCGAGTTTCGAGTTCTGCATCGGCGTGATTGCGCTAGCCTTCGATATCCGCGAAGAGGACGACTGGCGTCCATTTTGGACCAATCCACCTGATCGAGACGCGCTCGCCGAAAAGCTCACCCCTCTTGTTTCTGCCTTCTATCTCAACGACGAAGGGCCGCGCTTCCTACAGGACTATGAGCCCCTGCAAGGCAACGAAACCCCAATTGAATTGCTGCTCATCGACACACCTGGGCAAAACGGCCAGCGCAAAAACTCGGACCTATTAACGCACCGCGACCGCTATCCTGCCCTTGGCCTATCGGCTGCGGCCATGGCGCTGTACACCCTGCAAGCCTACGCACCGTCCGGCGGTGCCGGGAACCGCACTTCCATGCGTGGAGGCGGACCTTTGACGGCGCTAGTCGTTCCAGCGATTAATGACGGCGCACCACCGGTACCTCTATGGCGCAAAATTTTCGCTAATGTGGTGCCTTGCGATGAACGACTCCGGATAGACGAGTTGCCTAAAGCCTTGCCTTGGCTGGCCCCGACACTCACATCGGAAAAGAGTCGTACGGTATCTCTAGCAGACGCACACCCCTTACAGGCGTATTTCGGTATGCCGCGCCGCATCCGGCTAGTCTTTTCCAGCGAGCCGGGCATCTGTTCCATGACCGGCAGGGAAGAACCGCTAGCCACCGGATATATTCAGAGGCCCTACGGTGCCAATTATGGGCTATGGCAGCATCCGCTGACACCCTACCGCCGTCTAAAAGAAGCGGGGGAGCCGTATTCGGCCAAGCCGAAATCAGGACGCTTCGGCTATCGAGACTGGGTTGCCGTCACTGTGGGGAGCAAGGATGGCAAGCTGGCTGAACAACCCACAAATATCAAGCTCTCCAAGAATAATCGCTCCCAAGCCCTTAGCCAGAATAAACAGGTGACCGATGCCCGTGTTCGGGTCGGCGGTTGGGCCATGAACAACATGGAAGCCATCGCCTACCTTTTCGCCGAGGAGCCTTTGCATCTGGCGAAGACAGCCGATCAACAACATGCACTTGACGATCTCGCCCGACATTTTTCCGAAGCCGCCGATCAAGCGGTTTCTCAGTTGTTAGCAGCCTTGAAAAAGGCCCTTTTCAGCGGCCAGAAGAATGCCTCAAACGATAAGGGAATTCTCGACCAAGCGCGGGCAGAATTCTTCGACGCAACCGAGGACCAGTTCCATCATCTACTTGACGACTTGCTCCAAGAAATGCCTGAAGATGGGGGCTTCGACCAGACCGCTCCCGCACGGCACTGGCTAGGTATCATGCGCCGCGTGGCCCTTGCGACTTTTGACCGACTGGCACCCGTGCCCTTGCAAGACGCCGAAAAGGCCAAGACAATCGTCAATGCCTACGGCATCTTGAACGCAACCTTTGCTGGCTGGACCAAGCAGAGCAAGTCGCTTTACGACAAGCTCGAACTTCCTTTGCCAGAGAAAAAATCTAAACCTAAAAAGGAGACCGCTTAATGCAGCACAACCGAAATAACCCTACCGTCAATGCAGTGGTGAACTGGTGGGTATCGCTTCACGCGGACCACGGAGACCGGGGTGCACGGGCGCGGCTGAAGCGCTGCGAAAGCGTATTCGACGCCCTCTTAGAGCCAGAAACCCATAGGTTGATCGCCAGTGTGCATGCAAAGGCCACCACCGGCCACGCGCTTGAGCAGCGCCTCGCCGTGCTGGCTATGGCCCTTGCGCGGGTTAAACCCTCCGAGAGGGCCGCCCATCTCCCCCCCTTCGCTGACGCCTTGGGCCTCACGTGGGATGGCTCCATCCCCAAGGGCGACGACCGTCCACGCCTGTCGCCCTTGCGCTTCAGTAACCTGCTCAAGGATGGCACTGATGTGGACATGTTCGCACGGGCACTGCGCCGGACCCTTGCTATTCTGGGCGATGCGCCATTCGACGTTCCTCGCTTTATCGGCGATGTGCTTTTCTTTAAGGACCAGACTCGGCAGAAATGGACCTTTGATTACTATCACACACGGCGGACCGATGCCGCAGAGAACACCCAACCCGAAAAGGAGACTCAACTATGAGCCGCTTTGTGCAAATGCACATTCTGACTACCTATCCGCCGTCCAACCCCAACCGAGACGACCTCGGCCGTCCTAAGACCGCCTTCATCGGCGGTGTATCGCGTATGCGTATTTCCAGCCAGTCGCTTAAACGCGCCATCCGCACGGATGACGCTTTCCGGTCGGCCCTGATGGGGAATCTAGGAGAGCGAACCCAGCGCATGGGTGATAAGGTACGCTCACACCTACTTGAACAGGGCGCGTCGGAGGACAAGGCACTCGAAATCGCACGGAATATCGCTACCCTGTTCGGAAAAATAAAAGGGGAAAAAGACGCTAATCCGGCCTATACCGAACACGCGCTGCTGCATTCGATTTGGCAGAAAAGGCACTGAGCGGGGAAACCTTACCGAAGGAAAAGGAACTGGCGAAACAGGTCCTAAGCACCGCTGACGGAGCCGTGGACATCGCCATGTTCGGGCGCATGTTGGCTGACAACCCCGACTTCAACCGCGATGCCGCCGTGCAAGTGGCTCATGCCTTTACCACCAACCGAGTCGATATTGAAGATGACTACTACACGGCTGTTGACGATCTGAAGACCCCAG
>JAGWBY010000049.1:5982-6687 GCA_021295675.1 Candidatus Latescibacterota bacterium
TCGGCGCTGGCGTATTCTATCTCTACATCTGTGTGAATCGGGAGCTACTTTTGAAAAATCTCTCGGGTGATACAGAGCTAGCAGGCCGTGCGCTCTCCGCGCTGGTACGCGCTGCGGCGACAGCCTCGCCCTCCGGTAAGAAAAACAGCTTTGCCAATCACGTGCGCGCCGAATACCTGTTGCTGGAGAGTGGGGATAGCCAACCTCGTAGCTTAGCCAGTGCTTTCACCAAACCAGTAGGATCGGGCGACCAACTCACAGAGTCCGTAAAGGTGCTCAAGAATCAGCGCACCGCCTTTGAGAAGACCTACGGCAAGGACTGGAGCTGCGACATCGAACTCCACGTAGGCGAGGAGAATAGTGCCACCCTAGACGAACTAGCCGCCTTCGCAGCGGAAGAGGGCTTAGCATGACGGAATGGCTGATCGTCACCCTTGCGGCACCCTTTGCCAGCTTCGGCGAAGAAGCGGGCAATGTCCGGCGCGGCACGGCTGACCGTCCAACGCGATCGGCCCTTTTGGGGCTGGCTGGCGCGGCGCTAGGTATTGATCGAGCCGATGCGGAGGGACAGCGGGCGCTTGCTTCCTCCTTCCGAGTCGCTACTCGTACGCTGTGCGCTGGGACACTGGTTACGGATTTTCACACCTACCAGTCCCTGCCCTCAGCTAAAGGCCGTCCGCACACTAGAGCGGAAGCACTTTCCCA
>JAGWBY010000049.1:6764-8152 GCA_021295675.1 Candidatus Latescibacterota bacterium
CAAGATCGGATTCGAGAAGCCAGCTTATACATTGTATTTAGGGCGCAAGTCCTGCCCACTGTCGCACCCACTCGCGCCGGAGATCATTGAAGCGCAAACAGTCGCTGATGCGTTCAAGCGCCATAGCGACGAGCCGCATGGCCTAATCGCCGTGGAGGACCGGGCAGACCTCGGCCTGATCGACTCCCCTTTGCGGACTCGGCTACGGATGGACGAGCCGGGCGACCGCCCGAACTGGCAGTTCGGGCAACGGCGCGAATACGAATACGTTCCTACCGACCAAGAGGAGGCTTCGTAATGAGTGAACCGCTCCACTTCTCGCGTCTTACGCTCCGGCGCGATGCCGAGGACATAGCTCCCCTGCTCCAAGTCCTTCAACCATCGAAGTCGTCTGACCGTCTCGCAGTAGATCACCGACTACTCTGGACAGTCATCCCGACAGAAATTCGTACTGAGGTGGAACAGAGCCGGACTGCCGGTACGCCGAAATCCGCGTTTCTTTGGCGGGCCGACCGCCAACGCGGACGGTACTACCTTCTCGGTCCCAAGCCTTTGGAAGAATCGCAGCTCTTCGAATCAGCACTCTCGCCCGGAGAGCGGCTGGTATTCGACCTGCGCCTTAACGCCACAGTCGATCGAAAAGTTGGTGTGGACAGTCAGGGAAAGGCCCTTCGGCAACGCTGCGATGTGGCTATGGACCTGCTCAAAGCCGAAGCAAAAATTGACCGTGCTGGATCTCGGATGCAACTTGCCGAAAAGGCGGCCTACGACTGGCTAACGACGCGGGCTGCGGAACACGGATTCCACCTTGATAAGCTGAGACTTGAAGGCTATCGCGCCGAGCGTTTTGCGCGGTGGGGTGGGAAATTTGGCACGCTGGGCGTTTTCGACCTCAAAGGTGCTTTGACCATAACCGAGCCTAATTCGTTTCTCGCCCGTCTTCGGCAGGGTTTCGGGCGCGGCAAGGCATTTGGCTGCGGCCTGATGCTTATACGCAGGATCGCTTGATGGCTAGCCCTGACAGCCAAACCGATCCCCATAAAAGACCGCACTTCCATCGTTTTTATGGATAAAGGTCAACTCGATGTGCTCGACGGGGCTTTTGTACTCGTGGATGCGAACGGAGTGCGGACGCACATTCCAGTCGGTGGGCTCGCTTGCATCATGCTCGAACCAGGTGCTCGGGTCAGTCATGCTGCGGTGGCACTCGCCGCTCGGGTTGGCACTTTGCTGATATGGGTCGGCGAAGCCGGGGTGCGCCTGTACGCCGCTGGCCAGCCAGGTGGTGCCCGGTCCGACAGGCTCTTGTGGCAGTGCCGCCTTGCACTCGACCCCGACGCTCGGCTAAAGGTCGTGCGGCGGATGTATCAGATTCGGTTCGGTGAGCG
>JAGWBY010000049.1:8265-30231 GCA_021295675.1 Candidatus Latescibacterota bacterium
TTCTCCGATGTGCCCAACCGCTGCCTTTCGTCAGCAACGGCCTGTCTCTACGGCATTACGGAAGCCGCTGTGCTCGCGGCTGGATATGCCCCAGCCGTTGGATTTTTGCATACAGGCAAACCCCTCTCCTTCGTGTACGACATTGCCGATTTATTCAAATTTGAAACGGCGGTGCCAGCAGCGTTTCGCATTGCAGGACAGCACGCGAAGGGGAGATTGGGTGCCGCCGAACCGGGCCGCGAGGTGCGCTTGGCATGTCGGGATACGTTCCGCAAGACCAACCTACTCAAGCGGCTGATTCCAACCATTGGAGAGGTGCTCGCGGCAGGAGAGTTGGAGCCGCCCAAAACACCGGAAGATGCGGTAGGTCCAGCCTTTGCCGATCCACCGTCAAGCGGAGATGAGGGCCATAGAGGATGATGGTAGTGGTGACCAATAATGTGCCGCCTCGTTTGCGAGGCCGGCTCGCAGTTTGGCTTTTGGAGCTTCGAGCCGGTGTCTATATCGGCAACTACTCAGCAAAGACCCGCGCCATGATCTGGGACAATGTGTGCGAGCTTATCGGCGATGGGCCCCTAATGACGCGGGGTTTAAGTTTGAGACCTTTGGCACAAATCGCCGGATACCTGTGGATTTTGATGGTCTCCGTCTCGTATCCTTTTTGCCTGAATGATGTGTATATGCTTGGCAGAGGTGGGCGATGAATCAGGGGCTAAATCGTTGGTACCTATTTTGAGTAGCATATAACTTACACTGTAGCAGTCAGTTAAGATTATGTATGTTCCCCGCAGGCGCGGGGATGAACCGTGGATAGATACCGCTGATGGAGAACCCGAGAAATGTTCCCCGCAGGCGCGGGGATGAACCGAGGTATCTCTTTCTCCCAAAGGGGATAATAGCATGTTCCCCGCAGGCGCGGGGATGAACCGACATAGGCGTGAAAATCGGGAATGAGGGGTTAATGTTCCCCGCAGGCGCGGGGATGAACCGTTTTTCACGGACGGCCTCCATGAGGGACACGAATGTTCCCCGCAGGCGCGGGGATGAACCGGTGCGGCTGGGAGACACTGAAGGGGCGCTTGAATGTTCCCCGCAGGCGCGGGGATGAACCGGATGTAGATTTTCGGCTGGGGCTGGTCGTCGCATGTTCCCCGCAGGCGCGGGGATGAACCGAAATAATGAAGAAAGATATAAAAAATAATTTTATGTTCCCCGCAGGCGCGGGGATGAACCGGCGGCTACCGATTACGCGATTATCGAACCTAAATGTTCCCCGCAGGCGCGGGGATGAACCAGATGGGGATGGGCTGAGCGATGTCGAGCCAGAATGTTCCCCGCAGGCGCGGGGATGAACCGGCCATGCGGAATCCTCGACCTGATAGGTGTAGATGTTCCCCGCAGGCGCGGGGATGAACCGGGGTATTGCATGATCGTATACAACTCCCTCATATGTTCCCCGCAGGCGCGGGGATGAACCGTATTGCCAAATAGCTGAGAACGAGCAGCGCAAATGTTCCCCGCAGGCGCGGGGATGAACCGATATGGGACGACGCCTTGTCGATGTGGGATACATGTTCCCCGCAGGCGCGGGGATGAACCGTGCAAGCGTGGCGACTACGTCATTATACAGCAATGTTCCCCGCAGGCGCGGGGATGAACCGTTCGGCGTCAAGTGCGAACTCAACGTGGAGCCATGTTCCCCGCAGGCGCGGGGATGAACCGAGTCAATCCGCCCAACAAAAAGCGGCAGCGAAATGTTCCCCGCAGGCGCGGGGATGAACCGATGTGCTGGGCTTCCAGTATCGCTTGGTCCGTATGTTCCCCGCAGGCGCGGGGATGAACCGGCCGCCTCCGTCTGGATGCTCTTGCCAGTCCAATGTTCCCCGCAGGCGCGGGGATGAACCGGGGAGACCTACAACATGTCGCTGGAGATTGTAATGTTCCCCGCAGGCGCGGGGATGAACCGAATACGGGGTTTCCGTATCCGGGCGAGGCGATATGTTCCCCGCAGGCGCGGGGATGAACCGTCGTGGCACAACCACAAAACGGATCTAGTACCATGTTCCCCGCAGGCGCGGGGATGAACCGTGTAGCCTCATCTCGGCCTTGGCGGCATTGTAATGTTCCCCGCAGGCGCGGGGATGAACCGCTCGCCCGGACGACCCTGTAATCCACGCGCGCATGTTCCCCGCAGGCGCGGGGATGAACCGTTGTACTAGAGTGGTACAGAATGTGCGAAACTATGTTCCCCGCAGGCGCGGGGATGAACCGGTTGTCGCGCATCCGTGCCCCCGTCTCGTTGGATGTTCCCCGCAGGCGCGGGGATGAACCGGAACACGCTGCGCTGATCCACCGGCATCGCGGATGTTCCCCGCAGGCGCGGGGATGAACCGGCTCGCAAATTAGCGCAGCGTGGCAAATGCAAATGTTCCCCGCAGGCGCGGGGATGAACCGGGGCAGTAGCAAGCACCTCCCAACTCTCCTACATGTTCCCCGCACACACGAGGATGAGCCGGGTGGCAAAATCATTCTTTCGTTTGACAATTGATTTTCTCCGCATTTTATAACGGCTTGGTCGCAGTGTGGTCCGAGTTGTCGTGCCAAGCCGCAGCCATCCACAAAACGCTCGGCTTCCGGCAGGGCGATTTGGACTTTTGGCGCAAACTTTATTTTATTGCAACGTGCATCCCGTCGCTCAACAAAGGCGAATGTCCTTAAAAAACAATGATTTGTTTATTTAAAAGTAAGCGCATATTACAAAGGCCCTGATTTCCGCGGGCGGCTTGGATACGCGCCTGTCCTAGGAAACGACGACCTGTCCCAAACCGATTCACCAATGTTTTGGGCGTGAGAGGCCAATGTTTGATCGGGTTTTGATTTTGGGCGCACTGCCGATGTCTCGAATGTTAAAGTCTCTTGTAAAAACAGTATCTTACGACTGATTCCCCCTTTCCCACGAGGAGATCCCATGATCCGCATAGCGCAGTACGGCACCAAGCACGGCCACGCCGCTGGCAAACTCAAGGCAATGCTCGACAGCCCCGAGGTCGAAGTCGTCGGCCTGTACGAACCCGACGCCGAGCGCCGTCAGCAAGTCGCCGACGACGAACTCTATCGGCAGGTTCGCTTCTTGGACAGCGAAGAAGAACTGCTCGGCGATAGCTCTATCGTCGCCATCGCCTCCGAGGGCCGCAACGACGAGAGCTTGGACCAGACCGAGCGCATCGTTCAAGCTGGCAAGCACGTGTGGTACGACAAGCCGGCCGGAGACGATTGGGCGCAGTGGCAGCGAGTCGTCGCAGAGGCACGGGCCGCAGACCTGCAAGTGCAAATGGGCTTTATGCTGCGCTACCATCCCGGCTTCAGCCAGATCGCGGAGTGGGCGCGGTCGGGATTTTTGGGCAATGTCTATTCAGTGCGCGCCCACATGTCCACCAACATCACCGAGGCCGGGCGCAAAGTAATCGCCGCCGGGCACCACGGCGGCATCTTCTACCCAAGTGGTGTGGATTTTGGGGCGGCCGGAGAAAGTGACGACTTTTCTGCGCAATGACACCGGCGTCGTACCCGCGTTTCAGGACAACACGCTCGGCGTTTTTGAATACGAGCGGGCCATGGCTTGGGTCGATATTGCGGCTATGGAACCGCAGCCGATGGCGCGGCGCTTTGAGGTCTATGGCGAGCGCGGCAGCGCGATTCTGCTAGAGCCTTTTGAGCCGGGCCATATCATCCGGCTCTGTCTGACCGAGGCAGCCGACGGTTATACGCAAGGCGAGCAGATGGTGCCTTTTACGGGAATTTCGCGGCAGGGACTCTACGAACTCGAATTGGCGTCCCTCGTGCGAGTGCTCAAGGGCGAACACGGACCAGACCGCTCGCTCGACCACGAACTCCTCGTGCAGGAAACTTTACTGCGCGGGACCGGGCTTATCGCGGGCTGAGCCATGCCTCGGCAAGCACGCGCTTGATCGGCGGGATTGCTAGCTGGAAGTTGCGGCCGACCGGGCGCGGATGCGGAAACCACTTCCACAGCAAGGCACCAACCACGCGCGGTTCAGCGGCGATGGCGTCGAGCGCAGTGCGCATACAGACCACCTGGACGGGAAGCGCGTCCTCGCCATCCACCGGATATGCCCACGGCGCAATCGGCGCTTGATGCGACTGGTTGTAGCCCAGCTCAGTGAAGAGGATGTTGCGGTTGTGTAGCTTGCCAAAGGCCCGCAGTTCCCTCATGCGCTCCGCCCAGCCAGCGCGGATATCCTCCTCGTCGTACTCGGGATCGTCAGTGAGGGGGAAATAAGCCTGAATGCCGATGACATCGAGCGCGTCCCAGAAGGGCACTTGGCGATAGTCAGTCCAATTGGCCGCGTACGTCAGCGGCGCATCAGTGCGCTGGCGCACCTCGGCAATCAGCGCGCGCCATTCCTCCTCAAAGGTCAGCATGCGATCCAGTTCTGTGCCGACGACGAAGCCATCGGCCTCCCGGCAGACAGTGGCCAACAGTGCGATCCACTCCCGATAGTCTCGCCAGAACCGCTGCCAATCCTCGGCGCGGTCAAAGGCGATTTCGCCCCGCCAAGAGAAGGGCGAGCGCCAATAGGCGATATGAGGCTTGATGTAGATGCGCAATCCCAAGCGGTGGGCCTCGCGGATAGGGCGGACGATATGGGCTGGCGGATCGTCTGGATCGATGTCCGACCACCGGAGCGTGCCGTCGGCGCGGATGTTGGCGTAGGGGTGGATCGCCACCCAGTTGGCACCGACAGCGCGAATGTCCTCTAGCGTCGGCACGATGGCGTCACTGCCCCAGTCGCGGCCAATGCCGTGCGTGGAGATCGTGATGCCGCGGACCTCAGTATCGTCGGCCAAGGTCGATCCGGCGAGAGCGAGGGTGAGAACGAGGGCGTTGATAGCGTTGGACATATAGGCTAAATATACGGAACCACGCCTAAACAGGATGGAGACCCAACCATGCGTCCGAACATTCTCTGGATCTGCACCGACCAGCAGCGCTACGATACGATCGGCGCGCTGGGCAACGAGCACATCCGCACGCCGAACATCGACCGCCTAGTCGGCGAAGGCACCGCATTCACCCACGCCTTCTGCCAAAGCCCAATCTGCACCCCTAGCCGCGCCAGTTTCCTCACCGGCATGTATCCGAGCAGCGTCCACGGCTGCACCAACGGCAATGCCTACTGGTCCAGCGCAGCTCCCCTGGTCACCAAGCTGCTAACCGCCGCCGCCGCCTACGACTGCGGACTAGCCGGCAAGCTGCATCTAGCCGGCGCGCACGGCCGGATCGAGCCGCGCGGCGACGACGGCTATCGCGTCTTTCACTGGAGCCACGACTCGCGCGACCAGTGGCCCGAAGGCCACGCGTACGCCGATTGGGTCCGCACCCAAGGCCACACCTTAGCCGACCTGCGCGAGGATCCAGCCCAGATGCCGCCCGCGCTACATCAGACCACTTGGTGTGCGGACAAGGCCATTGAGTTCATGCACGAGGAGCGCACCACGCCTTGGCTAATGAGCGTCAACATGTTCGACCCACATTCACCCTTCGACCCGCCGCAAGAGTACTTGGACCGCTACGATCCAGCCGCCCTACCCGATCCGCTGTGGAGCGAAAAAGATCCCCAAGCCCATGCGCAACTCGGGCCGGTAGATGGAGCCGCGTCCATTGGCTTGGATCAGGCCAAGGAAGTCATGGCGGCGTATTACGCCATGATCGAATTGATCGACGACAATGTGGGACGCATGATCCAAGCCCTAGAAGAAAGCGACCAGCGCGATACTACCCTAGTGATTTTCACTTCGGATCACGGTGAGCTGTTGGGCGATCACCAGCTCGTGGGCAAGGGATGCCGGTTCTACGAGTGCTTGGTGCGGGTGCCATTGATCTGCTCCTGGCCGGGTCGCGTACAGGAGGGCCGCGTCTGCGATGCGCTAATCGAGCTGATGGACATTGCTCCGACTTTGCTGGAACTAGCCGAAGTCCCCGTGCCCGCAAGAATGCAGGGACGCTCGCTGTGGCCTTTGCTAACCGGCCAAACCCAGACGCACCGCGCCTACGTCCGCAGCGAGTACTACCGCGCCCTAAATCCAGATGCACCGGGTCGGGAGCATCTCCAAGGCACCTACGGCACGATGATCCGCGACCAGCGCTACAAACTGGTCTGCTACCACGACCGCGCCCAAGGCGAGCTATTTGACCTAGAGGAAGACCCAAGTGAGTTCGACAACCGCTGGGACGACCCAGCCTACGCAGACGTGCGTTTCGCCCTGCTGAAACAAAACTTCGACGCGCTGGCCCAAGCCGTGGATATTGGCCCCGTGCAGGTTACGCAGTTTTAGCGGGGTGTGCAGTGGTGGTTGCCGACCAGAAAAGGGCCTATCTCTGCGGATTGGCCTCGGTGCTGCTGTGGTCAACCGTGGCGTCGGCCTTCAAAATTACCCTGCGCTATATGGACTACGCCGAGTTGCTGTTTTGGGCTAGCGGCACTTCGACATTGGCCTTGGGGGTGCTACTCGTCGCGCAGGGGAAAGTGGGACAGGTGCTCAGGAGCCGACCAACTGACTACGCCCGCTCGCTGACGCTAGGGGCGTTAAATCCCCTGCTCTACTATCTGATCCTCTTCAAAGCCTACCAACTGCTGCCCGCCCAAGAGGCGCAGGCACTCAATTATACTTGGGCGCTCACCCTGACTTGGCTCTCCATCCCACTCTTGGGACAGCGAATCGGTCGGCGCGATCTGGCCGCGGGCTTGGTCTGCTATGCAGGCGTGCTAGTCATCTCCACGCGCGGCGAAATCTGGACCTTGCGCTTTTCCGATCCGCTCGGGGTCGCCTTGGCGCTAGGCAGCACCGTGGTATGGGCCTTCTATTGGATCTACAACACCCGCGACAAGCGCGACCCCGTAGTGCGGCTCTTTCTCAATTTCGCTCTGTCGCTGCCGCTAACACTCGGCTGTGTTCTACTGATGGGACAGTGGCGGGCACCTGCTTGGCCGGGTTTGTTGGGGGCGGCTTACATCGGCCTCTTCGAAATGGGGATCACGTATGTCTTGTGGCAGTGGGCGCTGCGCTACGCGGAAAATACCGCCAAAGTCGGCAACCTAATCTTCATTTCCCCGTTCTGCTCCTTGGTGCTGATTCACTTCGTGTTGGGAGAGTCGATTCGCGTGGCGACCCTAGCAGGACTTGTGCTCATCGTCGCCGGCCTGCTCTACCAGCAAAGGGGGCGCAAAGGAGCACGCCGTCGGCGCTAGAGCAGCTAAGGATTGGGTAGTGGGCAAACGCGCTCATAAGCAGTATTATATCTCCATGGACGACTACCTCTGAGAAGAGACTTGAAATGGTGTTGACTCCAACAGTATATCTCGGCCTAGATTGCCGCCTATTTTATGCGCTCAAAATGGCCAAAGTTCAGCTAAGAAGAAGGAGGCCCTTATGTCCAGAATATCTAACCAGCAATCCGAGGTGAATCGCAACTACGAAGCCTTTATGAAGCAACTGCCCGAGTTGATGCCGACGCACGGAGGCAAATTCGCCCTGATGCGCGATGGCGAAATTGTCGAGTTCTTCGACACAGCCCGAGATGCCTTTGTGGCTGGGCAGGCCCTGTTTAAGCCGGATCATTGCTTTTCCATCCAAGAAGTGATACAAGGGCCAATTGATTTAGGCTTTTACTCTCATGCCGTGCTTTAGTGGTGAGTACAAGCCCGCTTGGGGGCCGGTGGTAAATTTGGGGATAGCCGCTCCCGGCACGGCAGCACAAGGACAGAGTCGGCCGTTTCCAGCCCTGATTGATACCGGGGCGAGTAGTACGTGCATCGCCGCTTCGGTGGCTGATGCTATAGACGTACAGCCCATCGGTAAGCAGCCTATGGTGTCGGCTACTGGGGCCGAACCTGTCAATCAGTATATCGTGGATTTGGTGCTGCCGTTTAGTCCACCCATTGTGCTGCCCAGTCTGCAAGTGCTGGAGTTTGTTCAGGCTATGCCGACTGCCTTCCAAATATTGCTGGGACGCGATGTGCTATGTCAGGGCGTCTTTACGCTGAACTTCGACGGGACCTACGTGTTCTGTTTGTAACTAACGTTATTTTATGAGATATAGACGCATTACAGTAAATCCAGCCCAAATGGGAGGCACTCCCTGCATTCGGGGGATGCGTATCCCGGTGGCGACCATTGTGGGGATGGTCGCCGAAGACATGAGCCAGCAGGAAATCCTCCAAGCCTATCCCGACCTCGAACCGGAAGATATCCGCGAAGGGCTGCACTATGCGGCGGAAGCGCTACGCGAGCAGGTAAGGAACTTTTGAAACATACGGTCAGCTATGACGAAGGGCTGCTAAAGGCACTCAAAGACCCCGAAGAAGCTCGGGCTTATTTGGAAGTCGCCCTGGATGAGTGTGAAGCAAGCGGCGAGATCGATGGACTTCTATTAGCCCTACGCGATGTCGCCCAAGCACAAGGAGGCGTTGGTGCATTGGCAGAGCGCTCTGGCCTCAACCGCGAACATCTCTACCGCGTGCTTTCAAGTCGCAGTAAGCCGAAGATAGACAATCTGATGGCCATTGTATCGGCCTTGGGATTTCGGCTCAGATTGGATTTCGCCGAGCTATAGAGCTTTAACAGGTTGGACAAGGACAAGGGTAATACAGCCCCATTGACGAGTGAGTCCCTCCCCTGCGCTAGAGTCTACCATATCGGCAAGATATAGTTCTTCACGACGCATAAAGCACTTCTGCACTAGAAATTATCGCTTGGCGTATTTTTGGCTTCAGTCCTCCCTTGGGTACTAAATCTACCTTGCGATTAAGTACAGCCGAAAATTCTCTCTGCATTCTGGCCAACTTCATAAAACCCACCTGTGCTTCTGGTTGAAATTCCACCAGAAAATCGAGGTCACTGTCTGGCCCAAAACTATCCCCAAGAGCCGATCCGAAAAGCGCAAGCTCCCGCACCTGATAGCGCCGACATAATACATTGATTGACTCTATAGGTAAGTCTATATCTTGGCTTATCATTATATCATCTCCTCAAAGATAAAAGACTCACTCCACCAGTCCGCAGCCCCCATTCTTTACCTACCAATTAGTATAGGACCCATCATCGCGCAGATATCCAGTCGGTGGTCCGTAATCCTGCGTTGACACGGCATCGAGCGCCGCCTCGTTGAATTCAATGCCAAGTCCGGGGCCTTCGGGCGGCAAGAGGTAACCAGATTCAAACGGCACCTGCACTGGAAACTCATCGGTGAGTGAAGACATCGGCGCGCGTGGAAGTTCCTGAACACCGACGAGTGAGGATGCTAAACACAGATGAAGACAGGCCGCGGTAGAAACCGGCCCGAGCGGGTTGTGCGGTGCCAGATGGATGTAATGCGTTTCGCACCACCCGGCAATTTTACGCGCCTCAGTCAACCCACCGGCGATGCACAAGTCAACGCGGCAGTAATCCATCAAATCCTCCTCAATGACTTCTCGGAAGGTCCACTTGCTATCAAATTGTTCGCCGACGGCCAGCGGGACCGAGGTCTGTTGGCGGAGCCGCCTGAGACTCGCTGGGTTTTCACTGCGCAGCGGATCTTCAATGAAAAACGGATTGTAGGGAGCAACCCGGTGGCAGAAATCGAGGCTATCCGCCGGGTCGAGACGGGTATGCACGTCAACTAATATGTTGACCTGATCGCCTAGTGCATTGCGAACGGCTTCCACCTGCTCAACGCCGTGCTGGATAGCGCGTCTAGGTTCAAACGTCCCTTTATCTGCACCATCAGCCAAGCCCCAGCGGACGAATTTCCAACCGGCCTCATGGGTTTGGCGACAACTCTCAACGAGGGCATCAATTGTGCCGCCACCGTTGTGCGGATAGCAGACGACTTTGTCTCTCGTGCATCCACCTAAGAGTTCGTACACAGGAACATTGAGTGCTTTCCCTTTGATGTCCCAAAGTGCGATATCGACGGCACTCACTGCGGCGGATTGGACGACCCCGCCGGGAAAGAAACCACCGCGAAACATCACTTGCCACAGATGTTCAATTTGGAAAGGATCCGCACCAATGAGGAACGGCTCAAAAGAGCGAATGACTTCGGCCAAGGCGAGGGCACGCCGTCTCAATCCCCCTTCACCGAGACCGTAGATGCCCGCATCGGTTTCTACCTTCACAAAAAAATAGCCGCTCGATCCAACAAAGGATTTGATCTTGGTGATTTTCATAAATTCCCCATTAATGTTTTGTATCAGCTCACTCCACCGACCCGTAATGTGGCCCCCATTGACGGGCTATCTCCCGCCCCTGCGCTAGCAGTGCCTGCTGTTCGCTTGCATCCAACGGAGCGTAACGCCGCACCCATTCGATGTTCTGTACCAATTCCTCCTCGTTATAAACTCCTATGACCGCCAGACTCACCCCCGGCAATCCCAAAGCGTAGCGCAGCGCCCGCTCGTGATCGCCAAAGCCGCTGTTGGTCAGTTCCGAGGGCCGCGGCGTTTCGTACTCCATGTCGATGGCCCCGCCGTACACCTTCATCGCAGCGACGGCGGCGTTCTGGGCGCGAGCCAAGGGCAGGACCACCTCCTCAAAGTTGTAGATGTGACAGTCGGCGAAGCTGAGGGCAAACATGCAGGCGTCGATTTCGACCTCGCGCAGGACCTTGGCGGATTTCCAAGGTGCGTGATGAGCAGTGATGCCGATATAGCGGGTCCAACCGCGCCGCTGCGCTTCGCGCAAGCCAGCGAGAGCACCGTCTTTGGCCAGTACTTGTTCCACGTCTAAGTGCCCCAGCGAGTGGACGTACACTAGGTCCAAATGGTCGGTGCCCAAGGCGTCCAGATTCTTTTCGACGATATCGAGTGCCTCTTGGTAGTGGGCCGTGTGGGCCTTGCTGACCAAGAACAGCTCGCTTCGGCAATGAGGAACGATCTGGGCGAGCTGGCTCTGGGCGCGGTCGTAGCCGGGGGCTGTGTCGATGTAGGTAACGCCAAGGTCAATGGCCCGTTCAAAAAGCGCGATGGCATCCGCGTCTGCTAGGCCAAAGCCTCCGGGGGCCGTACCCAAGCCGAGCAAGGGGACGCGTTCGCCAGTCTTGCCGAAGATGGCTTGCGGCAGGGGGGCTATGTCGATAGAGGCGGTAGTCATAAATATCTACTCCCTCGGTTGGGGGGACGGGTATTTGGGGACAAATCTAACCAAACGGCGCACCGGCAACAGGGCGCACTTTGCCCACAACTTGCCGTTTGATATGTTAAGCCGACAATTTCACTGGCACGCACGATCAAACGCGAGGAGGATATTTTGGTCATTCGCAATTGGCGCAACGTCACACCCGTCGTCGGACATGAATCCAAACTGATCTGGTCGATCTTTCGCGCCCAAAGCGCCAAAGGGCTGGACGAGAACGAGGCAGTACTCCTAGGATTTTCCGGACTAACGCTGCATCGCCTGCAAGGGGGGCTAGAAGGCGATTACCACGAGCACGAAGCCACCGAGCAAGTGTACTACTTCCTCAGCGGCCAAGGGCAGATGAAGATCGACGGAGAGATCTACGAAGTGCGCGAGGGCGACGCAGTGCACATTCCGCCGAAGGTCAAACACCAGCTTTCCAACACGGGGGACGATTGGGTCGAGCACTTGATCATCAGCGCCCAAGTCGCAGGATAGGTGGCATTGCCTGCAACTCCCCTGATTATGGACGTCGATACGGGCGTTGACGACGCCCTCGCCCTACTCTTGGCCCTGTCCTCTCCCGAGGTCGAGTTGGTGGGCGTCTCCACGGTAGCCGGCAATGTGTCGTTGTCACGGACGACCGACAACACACTGCGCCTATTGCAGTGGGCAGGGTACGCCGACGTTCCGGTGTACGCCGGCGCAGAGCGGCCCTTGGTGCGTGCCCCGGTCGCCGCAGCCGACGTACACGGCGCGACCGGTCTAGGCGCAGCCCAATTGCCCGAGGCGCGCACTGCCCCAGCGGGCGACGGGGTGGAATTTCTGCTGCACACCTTGCAGACGCACCCCGGAGAGATGACGCTCGTCGCCACCGGGCCGTTGACCAACTTGGCGAGTGCCGAGGCGCGGGTGCCGGGCGTGCTGCAACAGACGCGTCAAGTGGTGATCATGGGCGGGGCTGTGCGCGTGCCGGGCAATGTCACGCCAACGGCTGAGTTCAATTTCTACGCCGACCCGCACGCCGCGCGCCAAGTCCTAGCGTCCGAGGCCGAGCTGGTGTTAGTGGGACTAGACGTAACCGAGCAGGTCTGGCTAGAGCAGACCACCTTGCAAGCTTGCACAGGTCCGTACGCGGCGTTTTGCCGAGCAGCGTGTGAGCCGGTGGTCGCCTTCGAGTCCGCTCACTACGGATTTGCCGGAATGCACATCCACGATCCCGTAGCCTTGGGCGCGGCCCTGTGGCCGCAACTCTTTCGCACGCAGCAACTGTGGGTGGACGTGGAGACCACTGGCGAGCTGACCGCCGGTCAGGTGGTAGTTGACCAACGCACCTTAGCGAGCGACCAAGAGCGGCTGGGGCGGCCCGTAGAATGCGCGGTGGATGTGGAGCAGGCGAGCTTTCTAGAGCTATTCACCGAGCGGGTATTACAGGTTTAAACCGCGTCTTGACGGCCCCAAAAAAGCGGCAGCGGACACCACTGTTCGAGTGGAGCGGCCGCAGCAGGCAGAGACAACACAAGCGAGGGCGGCAAGGGACCACAGAGCAGGCGCATAGCCGTGAACGTGTCCATCTGCAACGCGGGTGCCGCCTCCGTGCGAACGCACTGCGCGTCGTCACCCCGCACCTCCAGCGCAACCCGTCCGTAGCCCGCAATCTCCACGACGACCGCGCCGTCCATTAGGGGAACCAGCGCGGCGCGCGTCTTGAGCAAGGCGTCGAGCGTCGTCTCCCAATCGAAAATCTGCCAATTGCCCGAACTCGATGCACTCACACCTTCACAGAGCTGGGCCAGCTTGGGCAGGAGGCGACTCCAAGGCGGCAACTCGAAAGAAGTATTCCCATAGCGCTGTACCCAAGCAGCGGCGATGTCCAACTCCGGTTCGCCCTCATTGACAGCTAACAGTTCGGTAACGCATGTCCGGTCGGCTTGGGCCACGAGATAGCCGATCATGCGGCCATCGCGCGAGCGGGCCACATAGGGCCGGTGCCCCCAACTCAGGAGCAGGTTGTAGAAGCGATGCGGGGGGCGCACCCCGCGAAACGGCTGGGCGTCGTGCAGACCAATCACGCCTTGCAGGTGCGTGCGATCCTCGCGCTTAAGTGGGAAAAAGTCAATCCCAAAATCGGCGTCCCCCAAGCCGTGTCGCACATTGGTTTGGCTCAGCGTCAGTCGGTAGTACACGCCGCACTTCTCGTAGCCAAAATAGCCGTAGCGCTGGCGCTGTCCCCCTAACCAAGACAGGTGAAAACCCTCGGTGGGCGCGACTTCGACGCAATGGGCCATGAGCTGCTGCATGTAGCCTCGACCGCGGGCGTGCGGATGGCAGGAAACGCCGCCAATGCCAGCCACGCGTAGAGTCGCACCTCCCCATCGGTACGCAAGAGGAAACATCCCAACGACGGCGCGAATGCGGCCGTTTTCGCGCAAGCCAAAGTTCCAGCTCATCTCCTCTTCCCCGCGCCGGTACAAGACCGGCAAAATAGCCTCAAAATCTCGGGGCGGCGCTTTGCCAAAGGCGAGGTTGAGGACGTCGAGGGCTTCTTCAAAGTCCTCGGCGTGCAGCCGACTGATGGCAGTGGACACGACGCCTAGGCCGTCGGCTGGAGGCGGTCGGCAAACTCCTGGCGGAACTTGCGCATCTTGGGATCGATGACTATCGCGCAGTAGGGCTGGTTGGGATTGAGCCGATAGTAGTTTTGGTGGTAATCCTCGGCCGGCCGTCACAATCGGATCGGGCCAGAGGTCGGTCTTGTCCGTATGGGTCTTAGAGATAATAGCCCTCTCGAATTGCTCCGGGCTGTGGTAGAAAATCGCCGAGCGGTACTGGGTGCCGGAGTCCGCGCCCTGGCGGTTGAGCGTGGTGGGGTCGTGCGTGCGCCAGAAGATGTAGAGCACGTCATCAAAGCTAATGACCTCGGGGTCGAATTGCAGTTGCACAACCTCGGCATGGCCGGTCTGGCCGCTGCAAACAGCCTCGTACGTGGGATTCTCCAACGCGCCGCCCATATAGCCGGAGACCAGGCTGGCGACCCCCCGCAGATCTTGGTACACGGCTTCGACGCACCAGAAGCAACCCGCGCCCAAAGTGGTAGTTTCCAAACTCATGCTGTGCCCTCCATCCACTGCTTGTATTGCCGCCACGTGCCGCCCTCCGGGTGCTCCTCCAGCGTGCGGTGGACCCGTTTGTGTGCCCGGTGGTTGTCCTCGACGAGACGACCGACGCCGCGACCTTGGGCCCGGTGAATGAACCAGAAAACTAGCGCAAAGAAAATCAGGTACAACCCTTTGCCAAAGTATTCCATAGCCTCCTCCAAATGACTTTAAGGTAGGAACCTCAGCAGTCCCCGGCAACGCGCACCGCTTGACCGACGCAGGCGGTCGCTTACCTTGAGAAGCGGTCTGAAAATTCCGGGTGAGCCCCGAGCGCGAGCGAAAAAGTGGCGGACAAGGCGGGTGAAGCCGCCCATATTGTCGAAATATGGGTGGTTTCGCCCAACGCCGACCGCCGCTTTTGCAGCCGGGCGAAGGCCACCAGGGGTTTTTAGACCGCTTCTGATACGCAGAAAGGAGACTACACATGTTGTACAGAGCATTTGGCCGAACGGGCTGGCAGGTCTCGGCCATCGGTTTGGGAACCTGGAACATCGGCAACCAATGGGGGCCTATCGACGAGGCCACCGCATGGGACACCGTGCGCACGGCCTTTGACTGCGGCGTCAATCTCTTCGACGCAGCCGAGTCCTACGGTACGCCCAATGGGCTGTCTGAGGAGCGCTTGGGGAGCGCCTTAGCCGGCATCCGGCACCAAGTTTTTGTCGTCAGCAAAATCGGCAATTGGGGAGCGCGCACCGGGCAGGGCGTGCCCAAAACCACGGTCGATATGATCCTGCACCGGCTGCGTACCGACTGGCACGACGTGCTGCTGTGCCACGAAGGCAACATCGAGGATCCGTCGATCTACCTAGATGCCTTTGCCGCACTCGTCGAGGAAGGACGGCTGCGGGCCTTTGGCATTTCGACCGATAGCCTAGAGGTACTCCAGCGCTTCAACGCCCGAGGCGACTGCTCGGTGGTGGAGATAGACTATTCGCTGGTCAACCTCCAGGCCGAAGCCGAGCTTTTGCCCTATTGCCAAGAGCACGGCATTGCCGTACTGGTGAGGGGGCCGCTGGCCAAGGGGCTTTTGTCTGGCCGTTACACCAAGGAGTCTGTTTTCACCGACGAAATACGGCAGTCCTTCAACGCCGGCGCGGCGCAACGCGGCGCATTCGAGGCCAAGCTAGCGCAAGTCGAGCGCCTCGCCGAGGTCGTCACGCCCGGAGAGGGCATGGTGGAAAAAGCCCTCCAGTACGTCATTTCCCATCCAGCCGCGCCGGTGGCCATCCCCGGTGCCAAATCAGCGGCCCAAGCCCGCGCCAATGCCGCAGCCGGCGCGCAACTTTTATCCGCCGACGAAATGGAAAAGTTGCGGCGAATATGAATTATCGACGCAAAAGTACGTTTACTATCGCCAAGAGGAGAATCCCATGACCTTAGTAGGCAGCGGCGCATTCACCTATGCAGTGCAGCAGGACTGGTTCGAGTTGCCGGAAGGCTGGAGTTTTGGCTGGGTTCCGGCCGTGGCCTGCGATTCCGCAGATCGGGTCTATGTGTACAGCCGCAGCGAGCATCCCATGATCGTCTTCGACCGCGAGGGACGCTTTGTCGCCTCGTGGGGCGATGAGGTGCTCAAGGACGCCCACGGCATCTTTATCGACGAGCGCGACCAAATCTGGTGCGTCGAACGCGAAACCCACTGCGTGCGCCAGTTCACCCGCGACGGCGAGCTGCTGATGACCTTGGGAACGCCAGACCAAGAGGGTGCAGAGGGCCAGCCCTTCCGGTTGCCTACCGACTTGGCGCTCGACGCCGACGGCTATATCTACGTGTCCGACGGCTACGGCAACACCTGCATCCACAAGTAAACGTGGGGCCGTCCGGGCACTGGCCCAGGGGAATTCGATCTGCCCCACTGCGTGCGCGTGGATCAGCGCGGGCGGCTGATGGTAGCCGACCGCGCCAACAACCGCATCCAGTTCTTCGACCTCGACGGCAACTACCTAGAGGAATGGGGCGGCTTTCACCATCCCGATACGATCTTCCTCGACGGAGATACAGTCTATGTCGCGGAACTCGACCAGCGGGTAAGCATTCTCAACCTCGACGGCGAATGGCTCGCTCAGTGGGGATCGGGCGAGCGCATTGACGCGCCGGGAGAATTCCTCGGCTGCCCCCACGGCATCTGGATGGATTCCCGCGGCGACCTCTACGTGGGGGAAGTGCAAACCGACCACCGCATCCAGAAGTTCGTGCGGCAAACCTAAGGAGGTTTACTATGAGAAAATCTTTAGTCAGTTTGGCAGCTTTAGCGGTGTTAGGAACCTCAACCATAGACGCCCAAGTGCCACGAGTAGGCGATCCGGCTCCCGATTTTCTTTTAGACCGGGTCGATGGCGGCCAAGCCGCTCTGAGCGACTTTGAGGGCCAAGTCGTACTGATTTTCTTTTTGGGTTATAGCTGACCGGCCTGTCTCTCGCGTGCCGAGAGCTTTGAAGAACTGTGGCAGGACTTTGCCGCCGAGGCCGACGAGCGCTTTGTCGCCCTAGGGGCGGATGTGTGGGATGGCACCGCGGAACAGGTGCACACCCGCTGGCGCTTAGGCAAGGGCGTGACCATGCCCCTCTTGCTGAACGCCAGCCAAATGGCGAGCGATTACGGGCAAACCTATCAGACTTTTGCCATCATCGACCACGAGGGCCTCATCCGCTTCAAGACCACTTCCCTGATACCCATAGAAGAACTCCGCGACGAAGTACTGCTGGCACTAGCCGACATACCTCCCATTGAGGAGGTAGTGGAGGAACCAGTGGAAACGGCGGTGGAAACGTCTGATCAGGCGTCCGTGCCCCAAGCCTTTTCGCTAGCGCAGAACGCGCCCAATCCGTTCAACAGCAACACGGTGATCCGCTTCGCGCTACCGCAGCCGAGCCAAGTCGAGTTGGCGATCTACAACCTGCTCGGTCAGCCAGTGGCCGTGCTCGTCCAAAGACCTAGCGAAGCCGGGACATTTTCCGTGCGCTGGGATGGCCGCGACCAAACGGGACAGGCGGTGACCAGCGGAGTGTACCTCTACCAACTGCGAGCCGGAGACTACACCGAAGTCCGCAAGCTGCTGCTGCTTAGGTAGGGGCGGTTTGCAAACCGCCCGCGTCAGGACGATCAGAAGAAGCGGTTGAGCAGCCGGACTTCGACGCCCTTAAACCCTAGCACCTCATAGCAGATACCGGCCGTGCAGGCTAGCCCTGAGCGGCGCTGGCCGGCAAAAACATTGAGGATATGGCCCTCGCCAATGTCAGCACCAATGTTGAGGCCCCGCCACCAAGTGATGCCAGAGGGATCGGCCCCGGTTTCCAATTCGTCGGAGGTGCGCTGAATCTGCACGGCGGCGGAGAGGCCGGGAGCGCGGTGGATCGCTAAGGCATAGTAGTGATTGGTGTAGGGAAGCGCTAGGTCGCCGAACCGCCGATCGACGTCTTGAAATTGCGCGTCGAACTCAAAGGCGTAGGACCCGTCTGGCAACCACTCCCAGTGCGTGCCCAAGAGGCGGCTCTTGTCGTCGAGGAGAATCTGATTGTGACTGAAGTCGGCAAAAAGCTGCACATCGGCGCGTTGGCCCAAGGGCGAATCCATCTGCACAAAGAATTCGCGCAGGACATTGTCGTCGGCTGCTCCCGAATCGCGGCGGCGCGTGGCACGAGTCGCATTAGCAGTGAGGGTCTGGCCGCTAGGTAGAACGTAACTCAGTTCGGCTTGGTAGCCCTGCTCGTCATCGGCGAGCACATCGTGCGTGATGCGGTTGAGAAGATAGGCCGAGTGTTCGCGGATCAAGGGCGGAGGATTGTTGATGTGTTCGAGAGCAAAGTCTTCGTAGTCTTTGTATTCCAAGCTCAACCCCCACGGCCCGGACGCCAAAGTAGCCGCCAGATACAGCGCACGCCCCAAATCGCGGTCGAGCGAAAAGAAGCGATCGAACGCCACATCGCGCTGGGCGTACTCACCCTGGAGATCGGCATACACTCCGGTGAGACCAAGACGGGCCAGCAGGGGCGTAAGCCGCCAGCGGGCATTGAAGGCCGCGGCCGTTTCTTGCCGCCTGCCGGCTGGGTAGCGGATGGCACTAACACCAACGTCGAAATGCAGGTGCGGCTTGAGTTGGAGCGAGCCAGCGTGGAGCACGTCTGGGCGCCGCTCAACCCCCTCCAATCCGGGCGGCAGATTGCTGTTGATCGGCGCACCGCGCAACAGCAGCACTTCGGCCCGCTTGGCGCGGTAGCGCATCTGAACGCCGTCGAGATCGCGCACGATCTGGTAGCGACGGCGGCTGCCCCGCGACTCGGTGACGACGCCGGGCAACTCAAAGGCGTGGAGCAGCAAGCCGCTGCCGACGATGGTATAGAAATTGCCAACCGTGGCTTCAAAGCCACTCCGGCGATAGGAAGCAGAGCGCTGGAGGAATTGGCCGTAGTTGCGATTAGTTGCGCTAGCACCAAAAGTCTCGCCGCGGACCCCGACTTGGAAATCGGCGATTGCATAGTCGAGACTGAACTGGTGATAAAGCGTCCGCAAGTCGCTGGGCTGCGCACCGGGCAAATTGCCGACTTGACCTTCGGTCAGGGCCGAAAGACGCAACTCGGCTTGGAGGGGAGCGGCTAGCAGCAGTACAATTGCGGGAACAAAGCGCATGGCTTGGTCCTTATAGAGAAAAACGGAGTCCCAAAATGAAACCAATTTTCGCATTAGCAACCTGCTTGCTGCTCGTCGCCTCGGCTCGCGCCGAAAAGGCACCGCAGCTCGTGTTGGAAAACCTCGACGGCTCGACTTTTTCGCTAGCGGAGGCGCTCAAAAAAGGGCCGGTAGTATTCGACTTCTGGGCGACTTGGTGCAAGCCCTGTATCAAAAGCCTGCCCAAGCTCCAATCCCTCTCCGAAGAATACGCCAAGCGCGGCGTCCAGGTGCTGACGATCAACATTGACGGCCCCAGAAACCTGCCCAAGGTGCGGCCTTTTATGCAGCGCCACAAGCTCAAATTGCCGGTTCTGCTCGACAAGACCAACGAGGTGCTCAAGCAGTTCCACCTAGCGGGCGTCCCGGCGACCCTGATTATTGCAGCCGACGGGACAGTGTGGTACAAGCACCAAGGGTACCGGCCCGGAGACGAGAAAAAGCTCAAGGCCAAACTAGACGAATTGCTTGGCCCTTTAGCGGACCAATAATCTGCGACCGACTGACACCGGGTGAGCATCGGTGCGGACAGCCTTCTGATACGAGATGGAATTGGTGCTGAAACCCGGCGTAAAGGATTAACAAATCCGCAAAAGGCGCTGCGGTTGGGTGGTCTGGGGCCCAAGTCAGCAGGGCAGTGCCGCTCGCAGTGCCTGAGCTACCCTTTGCTGGTCTTCCGCTGTCAAGCGCCCCACCGTACCGAGGATGAGTCCGTTGTCCAACGTGAACAGCTTCATCCGGGCGAGACAGGGTTTGCGCAAGCCGGCTTGGCTCCACTGCTCGAGCGCCACATCTAAGTGCCAAGCACTGCGGGCGGCGCTGGTGATCATCATAAGCAGGCTGGAGGCGTTTTTCTGGTTAAAAACAGCGTCGGACAGTACCAGGGCCTTGCGGCGTTTGGCGTGGGGCACATCGCTGAACGGAAAAGGCACATCAACGATGTCAAAGCGGCTACAGATCATCGTCTTCCTCGTCCTGCCACTCAGTCAGGGTTTGTTCGAGAGCCTTGACCCACTCTAAGTCGATTTTTGCGGCTTTGCAGATGCTGACCTTATCGCCTTCTACTTGATAGGCGATGGCGTCCCCCGGCTGTAGATCCAGCGAACGGCGAATGGCCACGGGCACCGTAGTCTGGCCTTTGGATGAGATCGTGCTAATTCTGATCGGGTCCATAAGTGGCTTGGGTAGAGGTAACGAGAGCAAAGGTCTTTATATTCTTTACTAGTAAAGATAACATTGCTTGAACGGCTCGCAAGCATTGATGGCTCAATGACCCGATCTACTCAGGTCAGCCCTCCATAAAACCAATAAGCGCATCTATCCCTGTTTGACGAAGGTGATCCACAGCGGGCTGTCGCCTACTTCGTGTTGCTCTAAGGGCGTCAGCGCCCCTTTGTCCACGGCAATGCGGTACGAAGTCAACCTGCCTGAATCTTGCCCAACCGAATAGGCGAAGCGACCGTTCGGATCCAGTTCAAAAAAGCGAGGCGTAGCCTCAGTGGGATAGCGTCCTTTAGCCGTCAACTCCCCATCGTCGCCAATGGCAAAAAGGGCCAAGGAATCGTGGCCGCGATTGGACCCATAGAGAAACTGGCCGTCGGGCGTGATCTTTATTTCGGCTGTGGTGTTGTCCTCGCGGTTAAATCCCTCCGGCAACGTCGAGATAACCTGAAACGACGATAGCGTCCCGGCCTCCGAGTCGAAGTGGTGCGCCGACACCGTGCTGCCATTTTCATTGACCGAATAGAGCAGGTCGCGAGTCGGGTGGAAGGCGAAATGGCGCGGGCCTTCGGGCGTAGCCGGCTCTATCTTCGGCGGATCGTTGGGCGTCAGCCGCCCAGTTTGCTCGTCAAAGCGAAACTGAAATATCGCGTTGGATGGGTTGGTGTGCGGTACAAAGGCAAAGCGGTTCGCACGGTCGGTTTGGATGCTGTGGGCGCGTATTGCGGTGGGAATCGTTTGCAGCGGTTCGGCCGATATAGCACCATCCGCGGCCACGCCGTGTACGGCGACCTGACCCGACCCATAGTACGACGACAGCAAAAAGGCACCACTGTTGTCCAAATACAGATAGGGCGGGCCTTCTTCTAAGCTCGTCTCCGCCAGCTTGGCGAGCGTTCCCTTCCCCTGATCAACCGCATAGCTAGCCAGTTTTTGGACCGAGCGCAGGGCCACGAACATCTGAGTCCCGTCTGGGCGCGTGGCCACCGCCCCAGGGGAGTCCTCCAACTCGACATTGGGCTGCGGCTCTAACGCGCCGGTGTCTTCATCCATCAGAAAATGCGACAAAAAGTTGCTGCCCGAGTTTGAAATATACACGTGATACGCCATGAAAATCTCCTCCAAAAGGGGTTAATGTGTCACTTCCTGCAAGGCGTGCAAAAAGACGGCTGGATCAACTGGGCCGAGCAAGAGGGCATGGGAACCGCGCGTTGGAATATACACAGCGCGCGGTGTACCCGTGTAGAAAACGTGCGCCTTCTCCCCATTGCGCAGGTAAAACGCCCCTCCGCGAAAAAAGAACGCGCTAATGGCAAAAATTTTACCCTTGGTCCGGTATTGGGGCTCGGCCGACAAATCGACGACGCGGGCCTCCTCCACCTTTAGCTCGTCGTAGGTGAAGTGCTTGCCGTGGGCGCTGTTGCGGATGAGCAGATGTCCTTCTAGCAAGACAAAATCCGTACGGCGGGCACTTAAATAAAACCAAATAAAGACCGAAAAAAATATGATCAGCATCAGCACGTACGACGAGCCCAAGGCCACGGGCGCGGCGACGTGGGCAACTGGGCCGTCTGGGTCAATAGCCGCGTAGAGCGCGAGGGTCAACACGCCGAAAAAGACGGTAGTCACAGCAAAAGACGCGGCCAGCACTTTGCCAAACAGAGCGGCAGACGGCGGGTGGATGGGGAAGATGCGTGGTTCCATTATCAACTAGCCTTAATAAGCACCAAACCTCCGACGA
>JAGWBY010000050.1 GCA_021295675.1 Candidatus Latescibacterota bacterium
CCGACGAGGTGGACGTGGTCGAGGAGGTTGTCGCCGCCGGAGTATTGGCCCGAGGCGAGTATGTCCAAAAGGTCGGCGACCGAGTGTCCCCAATCGGTGCGATAGACGACCTGCTTGCTTTTGCGGTCTTGCGTGTATTTGAGCGCGAGATTGACGGCAATGGGCAGGCCGGTCTGGCGGGCGATGTCGCAGATCATGGCCGCTTCGACGGCTGAAAACTGGGTCTCAATGGAAAAAAAATCGACTCCGCCTTCGCAGAGCGCGTCGATGATGCGCTGATGCGCGGCGCGAACCTTGTCGTTGGCAATGCCGAAATCCGTGCTGCCGGCGTCGGCCTCGATAGCCCCGGGGGAGGGGCCGATGGAGCCGGCGATGAAGACATCGCGCTCGCCGAGTTCCCGGGCGCGCTGTGCCAGTTCGGCCCCGCGCCGGGCCAGTGCACCGGCTTGAGTCGGGTCTTTATCGGCCATGGCGAGGTGCAACTCAGAGGCGACAAAGGTGTTGGTGCCAATGCAATCGGCACCTGCGGCGATGTATTCGGCGTGAATATCGACGACCGCCTCTGGGTGGAGAGTTGGTCAGTTCGATTTGGCGGGCGAAAAGCTCGGAGCCAAAGCCGCCGTCGTACAAGAGGGGATGCGGGTCATTGAGACGCTGAAGAAAAGGGGACACTGGGTTGTCTCCGTCTAAGATAAGGTGTCGATGCGGGAGGCGTTGAACAGCCATTCGAGCAAGCGTTGGCCAAAGTCCGGCGCAAAGTTCGGAACGTGCGAGCCTTGCTCTATGGTCCACAACTCGATGGTGACGTCGTGGCGGCAGCCCGTGCGGTAGCGGGTGCGGACCGTCTCGGGGCCGTCGATGCCTTGGTCGAGGTCGAGCGGAGGCAGGGTTTCTGGATCGGTAAGGTCGCAGCGGGCGAGTGCCGCCCAGCGCAGCGCGACCTCTTCTGCGCCTGCGTAATCCTGTTCGCCCGTGCTGCCGTCGTAGGCTACGACTTTGTCGGCTGTGCCGTGGATTTGCAGCACTGACACCGGAGACGCGAAGGCACAACGGGAGGGGTCGCTAAAGGAAGTGCCGGCGAGACTGGCAATGGCGACTAGCCTTGGGATGCCTTCGCAGGCGAGCCGGTAGGACATGAAGCCGCCGTTGGAGTGTCCGAGGGCGAAGATGCGCTCTACGGCGATATGCGTGGCGGCTTCTTCGAGTAGCCCGGAAAGGTACTGCACGTCATCGACTTGGGTGTTGTGGAGGTCGCAGCAGAAGTCCGTGGCGTTCCAAAAGCGCTTGCCATCGGGGTCGCGCGTGCCGTTGGCCATGATGAGGGCGAAGCGATCGTCGTTCACCCGCTGCGAGAGGCCGAAGTAGCGGTCGTGCTGGGCCGAGTGGCTGGTGAAGCCGTGTAGGCTGAGTACGAGCGGAATGGGCGTCTCAGGGTCGTGATCGGCTGGGAGAATCAAGAGGGCCGGGCGTTGGCCGCCCAACGTGTGGACGATGTGATCCTTGCTCAGATCGGCGACCACTTCGGTATGGGATATTTCTTCGCTGCAGGCGGTGAGGATCAACGACAGCAGAGCAGCAAAGATACAGATTTTGTTGTTCCGCATATTGACCCTCCTTTCCATTGGCGATCTACAGGCCGACGGCGACAAAGTCCGTTCTAAGCTCAGTTTTTAATCTACGGGATAAGGCCGACAATGACCAACGCGCTAGGCAGCGAGCTCGCCTTTGCGATAAGCGCGCAGGAAGGCGGCGCAGTACTTGTCTCTGCCCAGGAATACGTTCCCGGTAGTTGGTAAGGGTAGGACTGTCACCACTTCGGCGATCCTGCAATATGGATGGTGATGCCGGACAATGTCTCCGAAGGCGGTCGATGTGTTATTCCCGTTATCAGTACTAGACATTGTTAAGCGTATCACTTCTCAATTAAGAAGAGAAACTCTTTATTGGGTTCTTCGGCATCCCGGAGCCACTTATGGGTCCATCTCATACCTGCCATTACGTTTTTTTGATATTTGATTTCTACCACATCGACTAATCTTCCGTTGTCTCTTATGACCTCATTCAGTTCGCTCGCTGTCGCTCGGCCGCCTGAACTATATGATAAGATAATCCAGTGTGCTTGGGCTGATTTTATAAGACGACCAATCGCTTCGACGGCGACGAAAGCTCCTTTGTCGCTTCGGCGAAATTCCTCGAATACTGATGAGTCTACTTTATCAGATGTATCCTTTCTGCGTTTAGCTTTGCCAAAGAGGTCGGGTGTGTCAAAGAGGCATACACTAGTCCAAATATGGTAGTACGCGGCATACCGTATGCGGGAAGGAGGCATTTTTTCGTTATTTGATCCATAAGGTGGATCGAAATAAGCTAGGTCAACAGATACACTAGATACTATATCGAAAATGTCTCTCCGAAAGACGCGATGCTGGCCTGTGGAGACAAAGAGATCTGGTAGCTTGAGTTCAAGAGGATTATAGGATCGAGCGGACCAGCGCTTGAGATACGAAGCGAAGTGACCGAGTGTGCTGTCCACCTTATCGAGCGCTAGAATGAGACTTGTAAGGGCTACAGCTCTATCGATAGGGTCGAGTTGTAGCATCTCAATTTCCTGCCGGATACCATCGAGTTTTCGAGTATTGTGGATTTGCCACGGTTTCTTTAGACCGTCGTTCTGGACAGCTAGGCCGCCGTTGGGGTCTCCCCCATAATTCTCGGTAAACCATCCATCGACCGGTGAGACAGCATTGAGATGATCTATTAAGTTTTGATAATCTTTAGGAGATTTATGATTGAGAAGATAACAGGTACCAAAGACCTGAGACCATATCGCGATATCGTTACAGAGGACTGTATATCCCAACTTAGCCAATGCTTGAGATACACGCGTGGTACCGGAAAATCCATCCAATACCGTGTGGGCCGAGACACGCTTGGCAAGCTGAAGGATATGTGGAATGAGCTTTCGCTTTGATCCCGCGTACTTGATCCCCTCTGTCGGTGGAACGTGGAATACAAGATTAGGGAATAGAGAAGGTTGTTCTGTCATCGCTTTAACCCTGAGTCTCGTTTGAGATTTATAATATCTTTCGGCGTTGTTGCATGAATCCTATCGCCGGTATGGTTTTGTCATGTTGTTTATTTGTCAGTTGCTTTTTTCTATTGGATACGATTCGGGTTTGCCCAGATGGATCATCCGATTGAGGATGGCACAGCCGAGGCGACTTTCGACCTGTTGGTTGGCCTCGCTACGCGCCTTGAGTTGGCCACCGATGAGATGCTTATAGCGATAGATGAGCGTTTCGGCCAACGAACGTCGATGATAGCCACTTTCCTGTTTCCACCCCTGGCGTCCTTTTTGTCGAAGAGCTCGGAGTATCTCGTCCCGCGCCAACGGAGGGGCCTTACAATTACCATGCTGCTGGATTTTAGCGTCTTTGCGCAGGGCAATGATCGGACGAATCGGGGGGCCGCCGGTCGGCGTGGCCAACGCGTCGAACACCTTCTGTTTGTCATAAGCCCCATCGCCGCCTACCGCCTCCACCGCATCATCGACTTGGGTCAGCAGGGGAGCAACCTGCGAGGCATCATCGATCCGATGGGACGTCAACGTCTGGGCGACCACCTCGCCGGTGGCCTCGTTGACCCCCACATGCAGTTTGCGCCACGTCCGCCGTTTCGTCCAGCCATGTTGGCGTACTTTCCACTCGCCCTCCCCATAGACTTTCAAGCCGGTCGAATCGACCACCAAGTGCATCGGGCTATCGGCGCGCTGGCGCGGCAACATCACCGCCAAGGACCCGTGGCGACGCGACAAGGTCGAGTAGTCCGGCGCAGCCAAAGCCAACCCCATCAAGTCCAAAAGCGATTGGATAAACCCCTGCGTCTGGCGCAACGGCAACCCAAACAACACCCGCATCGTCAAGAGCCATTCAATCGTTGAATCCGAATAGACAAACTGAGCACCCCGTTGCGACGGCCGCTGATCATACCACTGCGGCCAAAACGAATCGTCCAGCCACACCGTCAGGCTACCGCGAGCGACCAACGCCCGATTATACGACGACCAATTCTTAACCCGATACACCGCTTTCGACTTGACCGAGGACGAACGGCCCGATACTTTGCTCATCACAGGCTCTTTGGGAAGAGAGGAACGTGTTTCTTGCTGGAACCACGAACCAATCTAACCGAAGAGCCTGACTCAGTTCAAGACCTTAGCGAGCCTTTCATGCAACAACGCCATATCTTTCTTTATTTCTTTTAAGGCGATGCTATGTCCTGAATTTGACGATATAAGTGCGTGAGAAAATAGTTTGACAAGGACAAGATTATATGAGTAATCGATCCATCCATTTGTGATGCTGTCAAAGTAGTTCACGCCATTTTTTGTGTGTGTCCATAAGCCCCTCTGTAGGGCATTTGCAGTGGCATTGCCGTACCTTACTTCACAAATATATCTATCTAATTCATCATAAAATCTGTAAACTGGATGCTTTCTGCCCTTACTCCCCTCTTCTCGTACAATTAACACCGTGTCTCTCATCGCGCGATCATAATCGAAGACCATAATGTTGCACCGTTTGTTTTTTTCATCATATATCAAGGGAAGGACGTTGATACTATGGAAATCTGAGAAGGAAGGGTCAGAAAGCACAGACTGAACAGCACTCCGTCCTACGACTTTTCCCCCTTCCTTTTCTAGCCTCGGGAACATGCGAAATTTTTTATCAGTTGATAGCTGGAGAGGACCATCTCCATAGGCTTTGAGACTGACAGGAAATTCCGCCTGGGAGATTTCATTGATGATTTTGATGTCCTCCTCTTGGGATTTCGCCCGATAAAGATCCTTGCCGACGTGGATCGATCGAAAATCGTACATATACTGATTGATGAATTCAGCAATAGCGATCTCGGCAAGATCTCCATGTGTTTTATTTCCTACCAAACGCATTGTAAAAATGTTGCTTAACGTAGTAGTAATCAGACTCGGATACTTGCCGACAAAGAGCTTGAGTCGAGTGGTGAAGTCTTTATAAGGATTAATATTTGTATTTGTCATATCTTCTCATTTGAGGGAATTAACTGTTGTCGATAGACCGATGCTCAGGCCACCAGTTCGCCCTTGCGATAGGCGCGAAGGAAAGCGGCGCAGTACTCGTCCCGGCCCAGCAACATATCCTCGGCGAGTTGGTAGGGGCGGGCTTGGCGGTCGATGGCAAAGAGGTCGGCCAGTGAGGTGGTAGTCGGATCCATGATCGCGCTGTCGGCCCCGGCTTCGACGGCTAGTAGCAGGAAGACGTCGTTGATCAAGTGGCGGCAAGGCAGGCCGAAGGAGACGTTGGAGAAGCCACCGGTGATGTGGACGTCGGCACCTAACTCGCCGCGCAGTTGGCGGATGGCGTCAAAGGCGTGGTGGCCGAATTGCGCGTCAACTGAGATGGGGAAGATCAGGGGGTCGATATAGAGGTCGGAAAGCGGCAGGTCTAATGCCAATGCCTTATCGACCATGCGCCGAGCGTGGTCAATTCGTTCCTCAGCGCTTTGCGGCATGCCGGACTCGCCCGCTGAGGTGATGATGACTTGGGCGTTGTACCGTTTGGCCAGCTCTAGGGCTTCGGGCCGCTCTAAAGACGCGGAGTTGAGCAGCAAGCGCTGGGGGAGGTCGGCCCCGGCTTCGAGGCCGACGGCGAGGGTGTCTAGCTGGGAGGAGTCGATGGCTAGTGCCGTCTGCGACATGGCCGATACCGCCTGCACCAACCAGCGCATGGCCTCTTGCCGCTCTGTGGGCTTGAGGGATATCTCATCGACATTGAGGTCGAGGAAATCGGTCCCGGCCGCTTCTTGGCGCTGTACTTGGCGGCGGAGGTAGTCGAGGCCATCCGCGTTGCCGAGCATGGCTTGTTGCACGGCGATCTTGAGGTGTTTGACGCGACCTTCCTCGTAGTCTTGGGTTGTTTTCACAGCTTCGGGAATCTGGAGGAAGCGGCGCTTGTTGTTGGCGTCGCGGAAGCGCACCGATTCGACGCCTTGGGGGTCTACGCCGATGAGCTTACCTTTGCGCAAGATGACGCGGGTGGTGTGGATGTTTTCGCCGATGACGACGAAGGGACGGTCCGTACCGGGGATGTTCATTGGAATTCCGTATTGGGGTGAATTGGTGATTGGGATGGGCGTTGTTGCATGAATTGAATGAAGATAGGCTTCTTAATGGATGGGGGGCGATTCACTACTAAGAAATCGCTGCCATCTCGTCTAAGAAGCCAGACCTTTTTAAAGTATCGCCTCCCCCGTCCTTGGTCAATCCCTGTCGTCCCACGCTTGGCAGTCATCACCTATCTATATTTCGCACCAGTATTCTCAGTCTTTTGGTAGAGTAGCTCTGTGCATTGCCGGAAAAAGTCCAATCGGAGTGTTTATCAGCCCGATTGCCAATACCGATATCGGCGCGTTCACCCCGACGCCAGTGGTTGATGGCAAATAGCGTCTGTTCTGTAGTGGCGTTGTGTATCTGCATACTGCCATAGCCATCGGCGGGATCTATGGGCTGGTCGCCAAAGTCGTAGCTCTGCTGAGAGGCGCCGGGCACGGCAGCGGCGTTAGCTGGGGTGTAGTTGTTGGGCCAGAATTCGATGTGGCCTCCTGCTAGGCCGATGCCGTTGTGTACGCCCGTGTTGGACCAGATGTTCATCTGGGAGACGGGTTGTTGGAAGTGGGCTCCCGAGGCCAAGGTGGGCATGCCGATCATTTTGAGGTCATCGGTAAAGGCATCCAGTGAAACGTAGAGAAAGCGCGTTTCGCCATCACTGTGTTGCAATTCCACAAAATAGGCGATGCGGTCAAAAGGCGCGGTAATCGCAGCACTATTGTCGACGTCGTAGTGTATATCCGCGCCGAGGTTGGCCAGATTGAGGTCGTACACGAGGCGATAATCTGCCGCTTCGGGCACTTCCATTTTGAGCCGATCGCGTTGGGGTGCGGCACCAGCGCGGAATGGGGCGGCGGGCAGGTCGGCGGCGTTGACTAGATTGGGTTCGGCCAGCTTGTGCCAGGCAAAGCGCACCGCCACGGGGTTTGCAACACCCGGCGCTGAAACTACAACCTCATCGCCTACTATCTTGGCATTTGCCCTGACGAATCCGCCGCGTTCTCGGTCGATCACTGCAAAGTGATCTGGTGCTGCGCCGTCGCGTGTTTGCAGGCCGCCGCCGTGGTCAAAGCGCAAGTGAATTTTGTCGCCTTTGATCTGCATCGAACGGTAGAGCGGACCTGAATAGCTCACCTCTTGGTTATAGGTCTTGGCCAGCGCCACCAGTGCCAAGCGTCGCCCGACTTCCTGCTTGTTTTTGGGATGGATATCATTGAGGTCGCCGACATCGTGGATGATGACCATGCCGGTGTGGGGAATTTCCAGCGCGGCTGTTTGCGCTTCCCAGAATTTGGGCAGTACATCAGACGCTTCGTCGCCGTAGGGAAAGGGGGCGATCTGCACGTAGTAGAACGGGAACTCGCCGCTTGGCCAAAGGCCGCGCCAGCCCTCAATGAGTGCCTTCATTTTCTCGGTGTAGCGCATGCCCTCGGTGTGGTTGGACTCGCCTTGGTACCAGATGGCACCGCGCAAGGCAAACGGGACCAGAGGGTGTATCATGGCATTGTAGAGCACGGCGGGTTGCTGCGGGCCGTTTGGCGGCAGGAGTTCGGGGGGATAGGTCGGCATTTCCGGTACCGGCTCTTCGCTTTGTCGCGCCGTGCGGGCCGCGCGGAGCCAGTCTTCGACTTCGTCCAATACCGTGTCTAGGCGCTCTTTGTACTGGTCGCTGCGTGGATTCCGCAGTTGTAGCTGCTCGTAGATATCGCTCACTGCGGGTACTGCGGCAAAACCGGCGGGCGGGATCCAGGGTTCGATGCGGGTACCGCCCCAAGCGGCCTGAATCAGGCCGATGGGCACGTCGAGTTCGCGCTGCAAGTGGCGACCGAAATAATAGGCGGCGGCTGAGAACCCACCCCAGCCGCCTTTGACGATCGTCTCCGGGGTACAGCGGGTCCAATTGGCCTCGATGTCCGTTTGTGGTCCGGCGCTGAGTTTTTTGGGAATCTGGAAGAGACGGATTTGTGGATGATCGGCTGCGGCGATCTCCGCTTTTGGGTTGAGGCAGAGCCCGACGCCCATTTCCATATTCGACTGCCCCGAGCAGAGCCAGACTTCGCCGACGAGCACGTTTTGCAGTTCAATGCTATTGGTGCCTGTCACTGTCAGCACATGAGGGCCACCGGCTTGGGCTGGTGGCAATTCCACCTTCCACTCGCCCTGTGCATTGGCACTGGTACTGTCGATTTGCCCAAGAAATTCGACGATGACCTGCTCGCCAGGCCCAGCCCAGCCCCAGATAGGCAGGGGGCTATCGCGCTGCAATACCATGTGATCGCCGAATACCTTGGGCAGACGCACGTCGGCAAAGGTCGATGGAGCGAGGGCTGACGCGAGGATCAGGACGATCGGATACAGGGGATTGAGGGGAAGGAAAGATAGAGGTTTTCGTATGAGTTCTGCGCAGTTATAGGAATACATATACTGCCGTTTTCTGGTTTACTCAGGGGTGTAGGTTACTTCGAGCTTGATACCGTCAGGGTCGAAGAAGAACGTCGCGTAGTATCCCTCGCCGTACTCTGGACAGTCGATAGGCGGGTCTTCGACATTCACATTCTCTAGGTTTTTGATTACCTCATCGTAGATTCGTTCAACTTCTGCACGTGAGTCCACGGAAAAGGCGAGATGGTGCAGCCCAGGCTTTTCCCTCTCGTGTCGGCCTGCTTCCATAGTGCGGCCGATCAGCAGGACCGTCCCGTCCTTCGCAAATCGCAATCTGTCGATCTCGCCCTTATCTGTCAGTCGCGGGGACAACTTTCGGAATCCAAGCTCTTCTAGCAAGGGTGAGTAGAATCGCGTCGAAGTATCTAGATCGGAGACTGATAATCGAATGTGGTGGATGGCTGCCATCTATTCTTCGGTGTTTGTCATTGATGGTCGGTGCTACGTCGATCCTGCGTGACGGCCCACTGTCTGCCCTATTGGGTAGCATCATCGGACGGGTCTATGCGGGATGGTAGCGGGATAGTCAATGATGCAGTATTACTGCGAATTTTTCTTCTTGCCGTGGTGATCTTTTTGCAAAAAGGCGTTGGCCCAGGCACTAGTGCCCTGTAAGGCCGCGTCCTTGATAACGGCTGTGTCGCCGAGCATTTGTTCCTCTTCGCCATAGGCTTTGAGGCGGTCGTACGCGCGCGCCCAAATGCAGTCCTTTTCGCCGACTTCGCACTTGCCTTGGCGCGTGCCGCCGCAGGGACCGTTGCGCTGATTTTTGACGCACTGCGATTCCGGGCACAAATAGGCGATGTCCGGCAGCGAGCAGTCGCCGCAGTCGCGGCAGTCAAAAGCGGCGATTTTGACTGCGTGCTCTACAGTGTGCAGGGGCTTTTGCAGTTTCCTACCCTCGACTTTGCGCGACAGGAACGCTCCGAGGCGGAACAGGGCCTTGCCCGGCTCAAAGACTCGGTCGTGGAGCTGGCGATTTATCTTGTACGTTAGGGAGGCTTGGCGACGGCCACGGGGCGTCTTTGAGTCGAGATAGGCGTGGTTGACTTGAGTGGAGGCCAAGCCGGTGTCGGGGTCTTCTTCAAAATAGAAGAATTCGCCGGGGCGCGAGTAGCGGATCTGGCGGGCAAAGTCGCGCCAGTCGTCTGCGGCGTACTGTGCGGCCAATTCCAAAATGCGACCGTATTCCTCGGCCCCGATGTGGCCCCCCAAGTACACGCCGCGATAGCCTAGGCCCCGGGCAATGGCGCATTGCTGGGCGGCGAATTCGAGGAAGAAGGCTTTGCCTTTATCGGGAGAGGTGGCTTGCTTTTGCGCCACGGCGAGCAATTCGTCGGTAACTTCAACGCCGGGAATGCGGCCGGCGTGGAAGAAGCGGGCCACGCCTCCGGACAAGACGAAGACATTGGCGATGACCGGAACTTGGAGGCCGTGCAGAGCCATGTACTTGAGCAGCTCGTCCTGCTTGCGGGCGTCGTAACCGATTTGGTTGATGATGAAACGGGCACCGGTGTGGATCTTCTTGGCCAGCTTGAAATACTGCGGCATGACCTCAGATTCGAGCCGCTTGTGGTTGTTGACTACAGCGCCGAGAAAAAAGCGGGTAGGTTTTAAAGGACGCGGCTTGCGGCCCGGCGAGGCGTCCTCGAATCGCCCCTCGTTCATGTCGGTGAGCAATTGCAACAGGCCGACTGAATCAATGTCGAACACGCCGCTGGCCTGGCCTTGGTACCCAGCGATGGGGTAATCGCCCGACAGGGTGAGAATGTTGGCGAAGCCCCCATCGGCCAGCTTCCAAGCTTGGCCCATCAGCCCGTTGCGGTTGAAATCCTTGCAGGAGAGGTGGATGATAACTTCTTGGCCGCTGTCTTTGAGCGGAGTGCCCAGCGCGTCCGCGGTGATCATGGGATTGCCGCCGGGATTGTCGGTAATCGAGAGGGCATCAAAGCGCGGATCGGCAGCTAAGGTGCGGGCCATCTCCAGCACCCGCTTGCCACTGCGGTCGGCCAAGGTGCCCCGAGAAGTGACCAACTCGACGCAGGTGATGAAGCGATCGGTTTCCTCTAGCAGATGGCGCAGGGTAGCAGTTTGCTGCATGGCCTGCTCAGACGGAGGCCGCGGCCAGTTGGCGAGGCATGGGTTTGAATTGGCAGCCCTCGACGAAGAGCTCAAAAAAGTCGGGGGTCGTCTCCAGTTCGACGTGCTCAATGCGCTTGG
>JAGWBY010000051.1:0-413 GCA_021295675.1 Candidatus Latescibacterota bacterium
GCACCACATTCCATAATACTTCATAAAATGCGCTGCCAAAGTCGGTATATCTTCGCGCCGCTGGTTGTAGGTCAGTATCTGCGTTGCGAGAGCAAGATCTACGCTGGTTTATTGCCGCTGAAGCTCTTCCTCCGCCCGCTGCTGAAAAGTGCTCCGCTCCGCTGCTTTGAGCGTATTCCAGATTAGCAGCTCTTTGCGGATCGCCTGCAAGAAACTGCGGTTGGCCCGACGCCAGGAATCGTTGTCGCCGCTGAGGCAGCGCAGATAGAACACTAGGCCGTGAATATCGACTTGTTCCTCGGGGCGGATGCACAGTACTGCGTGCTGGCTCACACCCAAATCCAGCGGCGCCAGCCACACCTTGGATTCGATGGCATAGGCCGTGCCTTGGGGCGTGGCAAAGGACTGAAGCA
>JAGWBY010000051.1:617-994 GCA_021295675.1 Candidatus Latescibacterota bacterium
CCATGACGATGAGCGCCGAAAACACGGCCGCCAAGGACGAATAGTTCAAGTTGAGTCCACCCAGCATGTCTAGGTGGTTCAGCACCAAACCCATCCCTTGTCCCCCCAAGTACCCCAGCGTAATGCCTAAGACCGCATAGGCGCAGGCTTCAGCGATAAACAGCAGGGCGATGTGGGACGGAGCCAATCCTACAGCCGCGTAAATGCCAATGTCCTTGAGGCGCTCGTACACCGTCCCCAGCATGGTATTGAGGACGATGAAGGCTGCGATGAGCATGGGTACGATCAGCACCCCTAAGCCCTTTATCGCCGTCGCCCCAATCGACGAATAGGCCCAGACGCCAATGGTCGAAGTCCCGTCCTGCCGCAAGCCGACG
>JAGWBY010000051.1:1123-10228 GCA_021295675.1 Candidatus Latescibacterota bacterium
GCAGTATGTGTACATAGGGGCGGTACTGGGAGGCGGTAGTTGCCGTGGCCGCGCTCTGGTTGATCTGAAAGGTGCTGCCAGCGGTTCGGGACAGCTCAAAGTCCACCGGCGTCAGCGGCCCGTCGTCTAAGTCGCGGATGTCGTTGAAAACCTCTGGATCGAACAAGCCCACCACGGTCAGTTCTTTGCCCATCACCTGCACTTGCGCGCGTCCCAAGTCGCCTGCATCCAAGCCCAAGGACTCGGCCATCGGCAAGGGCAGCAGACAACTGGCCTCGGTCGCGGCGGTGAAAAAGCGACCGGCGGTTAAGGTCTGATCAATCTCTGTGATGTCAGTTTCCTCGGGACTTAGGCCGAGCAAGCCGTAGGTCCGCACCAACTGTCGCCCAGCCGCGGCTTCGAGATAGGTCTTTTTGTCCTCCTGCAAAATGAACCAGTTGCGCGGGCTGATCGGGCCGACTGCAGCAAAGTGGGAGCGGATGTAATCCAACATGGGCTGGCCCAAGGGATTCCAGGCCCGGTTGCGGACTAGGATGCCCTCGTACTCACCCTCGTGTTCGAGAGGCAGCGAAATAAAGCGCGCCCGGCTCTCGTACGAGGCAAAGGACAGCACCGTAAACGTCAGCAGCACCAAGGTCGTCAAGGTCAGGCCGGTGCGCAGTTTGCGCCGCCGCATGTTGGATATGCCCAGCATAAACGCGGCATGGGCGACGCTAAAACGCCGCATCTCAACGTGGTGGATCCGGTCGCCGCGCTCCTTCATAAAACTGTTGACGAGACCGGCCATGGCCATGATGGCAAAGGCCAGCAGGATGACCAGCGGATGGGCAATGGCAAAGGCGGGATGCACTTGAGAAACCGCGAGCCAGACTACGGCCAATAACGCGCCAAAACCAGCCAATTGCCGCGTGATCTGCGCCGCCCCCAACAGCAGGCGCTCGCCCAAAAAAGCCGCGGGAATGAGCAGCGCCAAGAAGAACACCATGCCCTTTATGACGTCGTTTAAGGTCGCTATGGCCTCGGGATAGACCTGGTTTTCCAGTCCCAGCGCCACCCGCAGATGGGCCACGTAGCGGCTCCACTGTTTTTGGCGGGCAGCCTCTTGGGCGGCTTCGAGGACTTGGGCGGTGCGCTGGTGCAGGCGCTGTAAGTGCTGGTTTTCAATGGCGTGGTCGCGCATGGTCTGCAGCCGATCCTCGTCTAAGCGCCACATATCCCAAGCGGCCTGCAACAGCGTCGGCACCAGCCGCTCTTCAGCCAAGGCAAAGCCCTCGCCGTTGGGACGGCTGTCGGGGATGCCGTTATTGAGCAGCAACAGTTGGCGGCCCGCCAGTATTTTGATGCGGTTTTGCGGGTCGGCGTCCTGCGGCCCGAATACCACCCCGGCTGCTTCGTCGAGGCCGCTGCCCAGCGCGTAGCCGTATTGGCGCGGGGTAGTGTCGTAGCGGTTGACCACGGTGATGCCGCCCAAGAAATTGAGCGAACGCGGATTAATGAGGCCGTAAAAAGGACGGCTCAGGCAGGGGAACACCACCACCGACTGCTCGGTGAGCGCCCACTGGACGGTGATTGGGATGGAGCCATCGGGCAGCGGCTTCCCGTGGAATCCCTCCGCCCTTTTGCTCAGATCGGCGGCGTAGGTAATGGCCCCGTCTTGCGGGTCCAAGACGTACACATTGGTGCGGTACTGAGCCTGCGGCAGCCCCGTTATGAGCAACTCGCCCTCGTCATCGCTGAGATGGACTTGGGCCGTGCGCACCCCTTTGACGGCTTTGCCAGCGATCACCCGTTCCGACCGCACTATAGCTACCGCGTCGGCCACTGGCCGGTCCGGCGTTTGCGAGCGGCGCGGAAAGGTCCGCACCTTGAGGCGCAAGTCGCGCAAGCGATCCTGCAACACCGGCCCAAAGGCTGCTTTTCCTTCCAACAGTTGCGGATCGTTTAGGGCCTGTTGCAGCACGCCGTTTATCAAGGCGACTTGGCGCGCCAGATTGTCGTAGTTGACCGCAGCTGGCTGGTCCAGCGGCGAATCGACCTGCAAGCGAGCGTCGTTCACGGTGATCAGACCCAAGGAGATCAAGCCGCCTTCGAGCGCGAGTTGGCTGTTGGCGGCGATGCCACCGGGCATGTACGCCGACCAGTCCAAGCCCTTGATGGGGGTAATGCCGTTGACCAAACTGCCGACGGCAGCCGAGTCTAAGGTGCTAGCGTAGCCGCTGAAGCGGCGGCCAAATGGAGCGAAAAAGCGCCGCAATTCGGGCCTAGCGGTGTTGTTCCAGATGCCGACTTGAGCAGTGCGACTCGACAGATCGAGGCCGATGAACAGGTCTATGTGAAGGGGTTCCTCCGAGCGGCGAGCGTGGCGAGCGAGAAAGTCGGCCATGCCTTGGCGGCCCTCAAAGTGGGCCGAGGTCGCCACTAGAATGATGGTACGCGCTGGTGGATGGGCGGCAAGATGACGGGCCAATTCCAATAAAGCGGCAATGCCGCAGGCAGTCTCAGCACTAGGTGCCCGGCCCGGCACCACGGAAATCCCGTCGTAGTACGCTTCAATCGCAACGCGCTCGGCGGCCAATTCGGGATCGGCACCGGGAATCACGCCCCAGATATTCCACGCCGGCCGCCGCTGCCAGTCCATGCGGCTCTGCAAGTGAACCAACAGCTCATCGTCCCGCAGGCGCTGGCGCAGTATGAGACCCGCTTCTCGCTCGACCCAAAAGCGCGGAACATCGAGCGGCACATGAGCGTACTTGGCGTCGGCTTGGTGACGGTTGGCCTGCTCGGGCGCGATAAACACCACGGCCCGGGCACCCAGCGACGCGGCGCGCAACCAGTGGTTCCAGCTATCGAATTCCAGCAGGACAATGCGCCCGTCCATGGCGTGGCCGTCGAAGTCGCTCCACTCGCCCCGACCGCCGTAGATCATCGGCGCTTGCAGGCCCTCCGGCGGCAACGTAACCGTCCGCGCCAGATTCGGCCACAGCCCCCACAACGGCACCTCCTCCCCGCTTTGCTCCAAGCGCAAGCGACCGCCGCGCTCTACGGGCACCACCACTGCAAACGAGTCGCGCCGCACCGATTCGACGCCAGCCGCAACCAATTCGCGCTCCACCAACGCAGCACCCGCTTCGGCACCGGGATAGCCAGCCAAGCGCGATTCGACAGCGCTTAGGGCTTCGATGGTGGCGCGCAAAGCAGCCACCTCGCCGTAGCAAGGCGTCCCCAGCAGCCCCAACCAGATCGCGAGACATAGCCCTAAGTTATTCATACCAGTTAGACATCTAATTGCACTGTCATTCTGAGCGGAGCGCAGCGGAGTCGAAGAATCTCCTACCTACAGGCGAGACCCTATAAATAAAAGATGCTTCGTCAGCCTATCGGCTTCCTCAGCATGACAAGCTTGGGTCGGCAGTAGCTAACCCCAGAAAATCACATTGCCGACCGTGCCAGTAAAATGGTCGATGACGAGGAAGATGCCGCCCGGCAGCAGTTGTCCTAAGATAAGGCCCATAAAAAACGGCCTAGTCCGGTGGTAGCGATCAGCACCGCCGTACTTGAGCACCAGAACTTTGATCAACCAAGCCAAGAACATATTGAACCACAGGTGATCCATAATCCACGTCGGCCCAACAGGATAGCCCAAAGGATGCAGAGGCCACCAAGCGTAGTGCCATCGAGCCACGGTCAAGCCCAGCATGATGGCCGCGCCCAAGCCCATGTTGATCCAGCCCCACAGATACAACTCGCTCGGATAGCGCAGTAAGCCCTCGACATAGCGGTAGGGGGCTTCGCGGCTGACCGTGCCCCGCAGATTGAGATTCCCGTGCTCGTAGCTCAGCTCCAAGATCATCCAAGTCGAAGCCGCCAGCGCCACAGCTATAGCCACGACCATAGCCCAAAACAAAGGCCGACGCCCCCGGCCCAGTTCCCCGCTCAGTTTCAGACTGTTGGCACAGGAGGCCATGACAAAGCTGCGGACATTGGCCGTCCAGATATAGGTGCTAGCCAGCAAGACCAAGCCCGGTGCCCCCAGCGCCGACGAGCCGACCGCTGAGATGAGGATGCCAGCCGGCACCACGGGCGGCGCGCCGTCGGACAGACCGCCTTCAGCCACTATTCGAGTAAAGGCGACAAAAAGGGCACCGGCCAGAAACAGCAACGCCACCCCGGCCCACAGCGGCAATCCAGCCAGCCACAGCCAGCCGACCATGATCGCCGTGCCGACGACGAGAATGGCCACCGCCGCCCGGTACGACAGGATTTCGTCGCCGTCATCAATAGCCGAGTCGCCGGACCAAGCTTTGCGCCAGACCGCGGCTAGATGGCGGCGAGCGGCCCACAAGCCACCGAGGAAGAGCACCACCATCGCGCCCATAGCGTGATAGACCTGCAGCGTGTGTGGGATGCCGTGCCCACTGCCCAAGCTGGGCGTATTGCCTACGCCGAGGATGGCGAAAGCACCGCGCAAGACATTGGCCAACAAATTGAAGACCCACAGGCTAAGCGCGACTTCGGTCTTGAGGAAATAAAAAAAACCGAGAATGTGGAAGCGGAAGATGATATACAGCTTAGAGGTGCCGCGCATAATCGACAGTTCTTGGTGGAACAAATCGACGCCGCGGGCGAATTGCACTCCTTCCGGGAAATAGGCGTGCAGGCCGTGCAGCGTACTCCAAGTGGCTGCAAGGACAAAGCCGACCCACATGCCCCGGTTTTTAAAAAAAGGCGGCCAGCGCTCTGTGCCCTCTCCCATTGCAGTCATGGCCAGCGGCACTTGCACCAGCGGATAGACGAGGCGTTCGTTGTCGATCCACTGCCGCCGCAGCACAACCATGATGGCGATCATCACCAAGAAGAGGGACCATACAAAGGGCTGCCAAGCCGCCAGCGCCAGCAGCCAAGCCTTCCACGGCACCGCGTAATCGGCTCCCATACCCTCAAAGAAAAACTGGGCGTCGCCGAGCTGACGCGGCATCATCCAGTGGGGGATGTGGGGGTGGATGAGGCTCTGCCAATCGTTTTCGGGCGTGGCATAGTAAAAGGGAGCGGCGAGCTGGCTGATGATTTTCGAGGTAAAAACGATGGGGATGGGCGAGGCCATCACCATCATAACATAGACCAGCAGCAATTCGCCTCGGCGCAAACCCTGCGTCCCACATAGCTTGAGCAGGGGATTGATCAGCCCCGTCAGCAGGGCCAGCAAGCAAACCGCCCCGACCGTGCTAAAGCCCAAGGCCATGTAGGAGCCTTGCAAGTACAGGGTGCTATAGGCTATGCCGCCGCCGATGAAAGCGGCCAAAAAGGTGCCCAAGGCAAAGGCCCTAGGCGTAAAGGCCGAACCGGTCTCTTCGACGGTAGGCTCCGAGTCGGGCGGCTCCAGATCCAGCCGCGAGCGAAAGGCGGCCGGCAACAGACGGCCAACCCTTCCCGACTCAGGTGTGGTAGGATCGGTCGCCGGCATTGCAGATCCGCTTTGAAGGAAGGCCGGACGAAGTCACGGTTTTAGTTTGGGACGGTGGCAGCGAATCGCTCCGCGAGCAGACGGGGCAGTTCGCCTAGGTGGGCTATTTGGTGGTATTGCTGGCGCTCGGCCTCCGAAGGCTCGACGCGTTCGTGGAGCCAAGTGGTATAATATGGCACATAGACCGCGTGCCCGCCCAAGGCAACGACGGGCAGGATATCCGATTTGAGCGAATTGCCCACCATGCAGAAGTCAGCCGGTTGGACACCGTGGCGCTGCAGCAGGGCCGCGTAGGTCTCCTCGTTTTTTTCGCTAACGATTTCGATATGAGTGAAGTGATCGGCCAAGCCGGAGCGGGCGATTTTGGCCTCTTGGTCGAACAAGTCGCCCTTGGTCAGCAGCATCAGAGGACAAGTTCTGGACAGATGGGCGAGCACCTCCTCGACGTGCGGCAGCGGTTCAATGGGCATTTGCAGCAGCTCTTTGCCATAGTCCAAAATCTGGCGGATTTGCTGCCCTGTTACCGCGCCCTTCGTCAGATCGAGGGCTGTCTCGATCATGGACAAGGTGAAGCCTTTGATGCCGTAGCCAAAGTGGGCTAGGTTGCGCATTTCAGTCTCGTACAGCTCCCGCTCAGTCCACGCCAGATCGCAGTCGGAGGATAGCAGATGCTTAAAACGATCTTTGGCCGTTTCAAAGTAGATCTCGTTGTCCCACAGGGTATCGTCGGCGTCAAAGGCAATTAGGGCGGGTTGTGTTTTTTGCATTTGTCGAGTGGCAAGAAGTAGTAGGGTGGCTAGTTGACCGAGCTTAAATTTTGGCTAATGTTGTAAAAATAGTCTGTCTGTAATCCGGGCAAAAGTGGCCCGAAAGCGAGACTGCCGCGATTAACCCTCACGAATCAAAGAAGGTGGTCTCTCCTCCCTCACCTTCTTCACAATGAGCTAGCTTATGCCAATAACTCGTACTCGGCGAACGGAACGGCCGCCCATCATAGGTGCAACAGTGGCAGGTCGGCTTGTGCTGCGTCTCTGGAGCGGTGCTGCGATACTTTGTCTTTCGCTCTACCACGCATTAATTTAATGCACACCAACGAAGGAGAACTAACCATGGCTGCCAATCAACTTGTACAAGCTCGCATTGACGGAGCCGTGAAGGAAGAAGCGGCCGCAGTACTGGCTGCAATGGGGCTTACCGTGTCCGATGCCGTGCGACTACTATTGACCAAAGTCGCACAGGAAAAAGCGCTACCGTTTGAGCCGCTGATGCCAAACGCCGTCACCATTGAGGCGATGGAGGAGGCCCGCAAGGGTGGCCTACCTCGATTCGACAGCGTACAGGCCCTCATGGACGACCTGCATGAGGAAGATTGAGCGTACCAGCCAATTCAAACGCGATTACAAGCGCGAAGCCAAGGGCCGACACCGGGCGACGCTCGACGCCGATTTGGTGCCTGTCTTTACTGGAACCTCGGCACCGCGACCATGCGCTAACCGGCAACTGGAAAGATCACCGCGATTGCCACGTAAAGCCCGACCTAGTGCTGATCTACCAGAAGCCCGACGCCGACACGCTGCGGCTCGTTCGCTTAGGATCACATTCGGAACTCGGACTTTGACTTTCTCGGCCGGAGTCTCTCCGCTTTGGCGGCTACATTATCCGCGCAAGGTCGGCTCTCTCCGCCCCCATCCTCTTCACAACGAAATAGCTTATGCCGACGCATCGACTTCGCTTTCTGCCTCTCTTGTCCGTCCTACTCTCGGTCATCCTGCTCGACGGCGCTTGGGCACAGTCCCAATCGACTACTGGCGTAATCCGCGGCTCTGTCTGGGACCAGTTTGGCAATCCCATCGCCAACGCCACCGTCGTGCTCAAGGAGACCCGCACCAACTACGAGCGCACCCTTACCTCGTCCGATTTGGGACTGTTCACCGCGACCTTCGGCCGTTCCAGCGGCGGCTTTGTCAACGTCATCACCAAATCGGGCACCAACCAATTGCACGGCTCAGTGCATTTTTTCGGCAAAAACGACGCCCTGTCGGGCACGGCGCGGCACGAGGGCCTAGAGCGCGCCAGATTTTAGCCAGGGGCAGTTCGGCTTCACTATGGGCGGGCCGCTGATAAAGGACCGGGCCTTTTTCTTTACCGCCTACGATCAGCAAGTTTTTCGCGACACCAAACAGAGCGATAGCGAGCGCATCGATCCCCGACTGCGCGCATTCATGGACGAGCAATTCAACGGAGCGCTAGCCGGCGACTACGGACCCATTGACCGCACCAACGACGCCCGCGCCTTTCTCGCCAAGATCGACGCCCGCCTGTCGGATGAACACTACGCCACCTTCAAATACAACTACACTTGGTCCGAACAGGAAAACGGCACCTTTGACGTGGATTCGTGGACGCGCAGCGCCAACGCCGTAGAACAGGACTGGTCGCACGCTTTCAACGGCAGCCTGCTATCGCTGCTGTCCGCGACCATCACCAACGAGTTCCGCTTCCAAGTCTCCCGCGAGGATCGCCCGCGTCCCTACCTTGGCCCGGACAACCCCAACACCGGGCGGCCCTTCCCCGACACGGGTATGGATTTCGTCCACGGCTACCGCTTCGGCATGCCCTTTTTCATTCCGGTCGAGTACTACGACACCCGTATCCAAGCGCTCGACAACATCTCCATATCCAAGGGCGATCACTTAATCAAAGCCGGGGTCGAGTGGAACCGCGTCGAATCCGTGCAGACCTTCATCGGTTTTGCCAATGGCCGCTACATCTTCAGCTCGCTAGATGGCTTTCTCAACTTCGTCGCGCAGGGCAACGGCTACGTCGAGTGCGCCGATGGCAGCACCAGCACCACTGGAGCCTGCCCCGACGGGACGGATATCACCGGGCCGGTTTTGCTCTATTTGCAGCAGTCCGGCGGCGGCGACCTGACTGTGGAAGAAGCGGGCACCCAGCAAATCCCGCAGCACGAATTGGCCCTATTTGTGCAGGACAGTTGGCAGCCCTCGAACAAGCTGACGCTCAATTACGGCCTGCGCTGGGAAGCGCAAATCCAGCCGGATGTGCTCACCGATCCAGACGAAGTATTCTTCGCCGATTTCATTGGTAAAACGGTGACCAACGAGACGGGCACCTACGAATTCCCCTCCAACGGCAAAATCCCCTCGGACTGGGATATGTTCCAGCCGCGCCTAGGGGTGGCCTACGATGTGCACGGCGACAACAAGACCTTGCTGCGCGGCAGTGCCGGGATCTACTACGCCCGTATCCCGTGCTTAAACGTGGCCAGCACGCGCTCGACCAATGGCTCGCGCGGGCAATCCATTTTCCGCTCGAGCGCCCTGACGCCCGTTTTGGGCCCACCGCCGACCTACGGCGAATTGTTGCCCACGCCCCAAGGCGATCCCTTCCGACCCAGCATCTTTGTCTTCGATCAGAATTTCGGGAACCCGCGCACCATCAGCACAAACGTCGGCATCGAACGCGAATTACATGCGTCAGGTCTAGTCGGCTCCTTCGGGTACACCTACGCCCGCACCGACAAGCTGACGCGCTTTGTCAACCACAACGACGCCATCTTCGGCTCTCCGTGGGCGACGGGCCTAGGAGCCGATGGCAGCAACGGCATCGGCGATTTAACCGTG
>JAGWBY010000051.1:10280-63164 GCA_021295675.1 Candidatus Latescibacterota bacterium
CCAACTCAACTACACATTGTCGTGGGACAAATCCGACGACGACAACGAGCGCGATCCCTTCACCTTCCGCTACGTCGATCCGACCCAACTAGAGCGCGAATGGGGCTATTCCGACCGCGATCAGCGCCACCGCTTCAATGCGTGGGCCTTGGCCGCATTGCCCGGCGGAGTTTTGCTCAACCAGCGCCTGAGCTACTATTCAGCGCAGCCGGTCTCCGCATCCTGCGCAGGCGACCGCTCGACCAACCCGTGGAGCGCAGCCTCCGACCGAATCTGCGACGACGGTAGCATTACGGCGCGCAACACGCTGCGCAAGGACAACGACTTTTTCTCCTATGACGTGCGCCTATCGCGGCCCATATTAGTAGGCAGCGGCCAACTAGAGGCCATTGTCGAGGTCTTCAACCTGCTCAATACGGACAACTTCCGCGATCCCTCCAGCGTTGGCCTCCTGTTCAATTTCGACGGCACCGTGCAATCGGGCTTGGGCGATCCGCGCCAAGTGCAGGTTGGCTTGCGCTACGTCTATTGAGCGACGTTGTCACAGGACTAGGAACGTTGCTATTTGTGAGTGGTCGGTATATCATCGCCAGAATAGTCCAAGGACTGCTCAACGAACCACAACACGCGACCGAATTCACTCCGCCCACTGCGGCGCTGGATCCCGCTGGCGGCCCTCCTGCTGGCGATTGCCCCCACCCAACTACACGCCGGCGCTTGGACGCAGTCCCCGGGCGGCATGTACTTCAAAATCGCCGGACTTTCTTTCCGCTCCCAAGACTATCTGGACGCCGTTGGCGAGCGGCGGGAGCGAGTGGCAAAACCCAGCATGGAGGAATTGAGCGACGAGAGCATGTCGGCCTACCTAGAATATGGTTTACGAGAGCGCTTGACCTTGGTGGCCACCCTACCCTATAAGCGCTTGGTGTACAAGAATACCGAGGTGAAGGTATTCAAAAGCGACCTTCTCGATACCACCATAACCCGCATCCACCCCGACGAAATCAACTCGGGTCTGGCCGATCTGGAACTACGCCTGCGCTGGCGCTTGCTGCGCAATCCAGCGGTAGTCTCCCTAGCGCTGGGGGGCAAATTCCCTTTAGGCTACGACATAGATCAAGACAGCATTGGCTCCCTCAGCGCGGGCGGGCTTGGCTTGGGGCCGAGTCCAGTGGATGGCGTCGCAGGTGCCGACAACAAGGTTCGGGACATCGACATGCGTCTGTTGGTAGGCAAATCGCTGTACCCACTCCCGGGCTACTTGACGAGCACGGTCGGCTATCGCCAGCGAGGCGGGGCCTTCAGCGACGAATTCTTCTACGGCTTCGAGGCCGGTGTCACCTATAAACGCCTGCTAGTCAAAGGCGCAGTCGAAGGGATGCGCACCATGGGCGACTGCGGCGCTATGGGACAAGGCGGTCTCGTCGGCGACCAAGACATCCTCAAGCTGGCCCCGGGATTGATCTGGTCTCTCAGTAAAAACCTGGAAGTTGGCGTCGATCTGTTTCACATCGCCGCAGGCTGCAACACCGCCGCGGGCACGACCTACGCCGTAGGGTTGGCCTTCAAGCGCTAAAAAATCGCGGCGGCAAAGCCAATCTGTTATATTTTGGTCGTACCGCCATTGAAAGGAGGCTGCGATGCCGCGCAAAAAATGGGAACTCCCCGAGCGTCAGGCCACCGACGAAGACGTCTATCTCAACCGCCGCAAGTTCATCCGGCGAGCTGGCTTGGGCACCATCGGCCTGCTTGCGGGATGCATCCCAGAAAAGCTCCTCAATCCAGCAACGCTCGTCGATCCAACAAGATCCAATCCCACCTTCAGAGTGGTATCCGGCTCCCACGAACGATGAGTTTTCCACGCTCGACCGGCCGCTCACCGACGAGGCGATAGCAGCTCTGTACAACAACTTCTATGAATTCTCCACCGGCAAGGAGGTGTGGCGCTTCATAGACAATTTTGAGCCGGCCCCTTGGACCGTAGAAATAAGCGGCCTAGTGCCGGAGCCCAAGACCTACGACATCGACTACCTAATCGGCATCATGGATCTGGAAGAGCGCCTCTACCGCCACCGCTGCGTCGAGGCTTGGTCCATGGCCATCCCGTGGACGGGCTTCCCCATGCGGGACCTCATCGATTGGGTGCAACCGCTGTCATCGGCTCGTTACGTGCGCATGATCTCCTTCTTCAATCCCGAGGTGGCCCCAGGGCAATGGGATCGCTCCGATTGGCGAGGGCCTGACCATGGAGGAAGCGACCAATGAGCTAACTCTGATGGTAACGGGCGTCTATGGCCACGAAATGCCCGTGCAACACGGTGCTCCCCTGCGCCTAGTGACGCCCTGGAAATACGGCTATAAGGGCCTCAAGTCGATCACTAAGATTGAATTCACCAGCGAACAGCCGGCGACGTTTTGGAATACCCTAGCGCCACACGAGTACGGCTTTTTCTCCAACGTCGAGCCCCACGTTCCCCATCCCCGCTGGTCGCAAGCCAGCGAGCGCTTCATTTCCACCGATTTGAACGCAACCGAACGACGCGAGACCCTCCCCTACAACGGCTACGCAGAGTACGTCGCCCATTTGTACGAGTGACCTGTTTAAAGGAAGTCCTTATGCGCCAGTTCCTGTCGTCTGTCCTCTTACTCTGCCTGCTCGTCGCGCCGCTCGCCGCCCAGCAAGAAGAAGCCCTGTACGGCACCTGGGAGGGCACTGTCGTCGATGAGCAAATCGGCGAGATTGCCATTCGCCTGACCTTCGAGGAAGATGGAGCCTTTGAGATCGACCAAGTCATTCAGGTCAAAGACGACTTCCTAGCCGACGTCCAAGTCCCAGAACCACCCACCATAGAAACAATCTCCGCCCACGGCACCGGGACCTACGGCATCTTGGGCAACAATCTCGTGATTAGTATAGCCGCATTAGATATTTCCGTTGACGGCAAAGGCTTCGTCGAATTCTTCACCCAAGTAGCCCGCGACTTCGCCCGTTATGTAGCAGATTCGCACGAAATCCCCGCAGAGAACTATCCGGCCTTTGAAGAGGAATTTATCGACGCGTTTTTCGCTGAACTCGATAAGGTGCAATTCCTCGCCATACTCAATGAATGGGGGGTTAGTACGTATGCCATTGAGGGAGACACCCTGATCCTCACGACTACGAGAGAGATCGGGGGCACAGTCTGGGAATTCCACCGCATGGATGACTCCAGTGCGGTCGTCGAAACTACCTGGGGCAGCCTAAAAGCAACTTGGCGTCCGTAAACTTTCTTGCACGTTCAATTTCGACGGCATCAGCCAATTCAACCAAAGGCCTATATCAAATGGAAAATGGGTCCACTAACAAGCGAGAACAATTTGCTCGCGATGGGTTTTATATATTCGAAAACATTCTCGATGCCCCTCTGTTGGACCGCTTACGGCGCTTCAGCGATGACGTACTCGCCAGCCAGGACCCAGAACATTTTGCCAAACAGCGCACGACCGGGAGCATGGTGCTGATTGATTGGGTTATGGCCTATCAGCATTCAGTAATGACCGAACTCATCGCCCACTCCAACGCGCTCGCAGCGCTGCAACAGCTCGGATTCGACGACCCCAAGTTTGGCCACGGACGCATCATCAGCAAACCACCACACAGCCCACCCCTGTTCTGGCATGAAGACGGTCGCTTCTGGGACGATCCGGTGAGCTATACGACGCAGCCTATCCAATGCTTTTTGATGTATTACCTGACCGATACCACGCCGCAAAACGGGTGCTTGCGCGTGGTCCCGGGGTCGCATCTAAAGCGCCATGCATTACACGACAAAATTGCCTCGGGCCATACAGACGAACTCAGAACATTTACCAATCCCGACGATCCGGGGTTTTCGCGGGTAGAGGAAGAGATTGATGTTCCCGTAAAAGCCGGCGATCTGGTGATGGGATACGGCAGCTTGTTGCACGCTTCCCATGCCAATCAGAGCGATCAGCACAGGACGGTGCTGACAATGTGGTACTATCCAGACTACGTTGCCCTACCCGAGCGCACCCAAGCCACAGTTGCGCTAGCAGAAGCCAATAACAGCGACGCGGCTTCAGCGTCTGCAGCGATACAATCCTTAATGGAACCGCTCCGAATCGCATACTCTGGCGAGGCCGAGCCGATAGCAATACAGTGGACGCCGGGCGAAGAGCTAAAGTGAAAAACAGATAGTTCGGCATACTTCGGGTCCCACTCGGGACTTGGGCTTTGACTTTCTCGGCGGGGCTTCCCTCGCCGTTTTTTTATATACTTCCCCCGGTATCCTCCAACTCTCGCACAAGAAGTAGGTATCGATGGAACGGCTGATTAGCCTATTCGGGCTTTTGGTGATGATCGCCCTTGCCTTCGCCATGAGCACCGACCGCCGCAACGTAGATCGCCGCTTGGTAGCGGCTGGCGTGGGACTGCAATTTCTCCTCGCCCTGCTCGTCCTCAAGACCGGACCCGGACAGGCGCTTTTCGGCTATATCGGTGCTTTTTTCACCGCCTTGCTCAATTATGTCGATGCCGGCTCCAGCTTTGTCTTTGGCGAGGCATTCGGCGAGCATTTCTTCGCTTTCAAGGTCCTGCCGACCATTATTTTCTTTGCCGCCCTAATGGGCGTGCTCTACCACTTGGGGCTAGTGCAGTACGTGGTAGTGGCCTTCGCCTGGGTCATGCAGCGCACCTTGCGCACCTCGGGTGCGGAAAGCCTAGCCGCGGCGGCCAACATCTTCGTCGGCCAGACCGAGGCTCCGCTGGTAGTGCGCCCGTACGTGGCCAGCATGACCCGGTCAGAATTGATGGCTTTGATGGTCGGCGGCTTTGCCACCATTGCCGGAGGCGTATTGGCTGCCTTCGTGGGCCTGGGGATTGACGCCGGTCACTTAGTGGCCGCCTCGGTGATCTCGGCCCCGGCGGCGCTGTTGGTAGCCAAGATCATGCAGCCCGAGGTAGAAGAATCCAAAACCTTGGGGCGGGTATCAATCGAAGTAGAACGCACGGCCACCAATGTGGTGGAAGCGGCGGCCAACGGCACCTTGGACGGCTTGCGGCTGGCCCTGAACGTAGCCGCCATGCTCATCGCGGCACTAGGGTTGATCGCCCTAGTGGACGGGGCGTTGGGTCTGCTAGGTCAAGGCGTGGGTTACATCCTAGGCCTAGAGGGTCTAGAGTGGTCGTTGTCTGCGGCGCTGGGTTATTTATTTGCGCCCTTTGCCTATTTGATGGGCATTGAGGCCAAGGATTGTTTGTTGGCTGGCGAGTTGTTGGGCAAGAAAATGGTCGCCAACGAATTCGTCTCGTACGTCCAATTGAGTCAATGGCTCCAGCCCGGCTCGGGCGTGGAACTGAGCCAGCGATCGGTGATCATCCTGACCTATGCCCTGTGTGGCTTTGCCAACTTCAGCAGCATCGGCATCCAGATCGGCGGCATCGGCGGCATTGCCCCCGAGCGGCGGCGCGATTTGGCGCGGCTCCTTAGCCTGCTTTATGACCGCCTGCGTGGCCGGAATTCTGCTGTAGAAGATCGTCACCTCGGTTTGACCGAGGGTCCTATGCTCCTTATGTTGCAACAGCCATATACGATTTTACCCCCATTTGAATTATACCCCCTCAACTAATCACTCTGCCTCATACCATCTATTGTTAGTCTGCGCATTATTGATCCTTGCCGCGGTTGCGGCCCGAGGCGAGGAATGGTCCTATTACGCGGCCGACGCCAAGAGCAGCAAATACGCGCCCCTGTCGCAGATCGATGGCGACAACTTCGCCCAGTTACAGGAGGTTTGGCGCTACACGGCTCCCGACAAGGAAATCGCCGAGCGTCATTATATGTGGACCGGTACCAACAAGGGCACCCCCCTAATGGTCGATGGCGTGCTCTACTACGGATCGCCTTTCAACATCCTCTGCGCGGTCGATCCGACAAACGGCGAAGAGCTGTGGACCTTTGATCCGCAAGTATGGGAAGATTACGAGGGTTTCACCGGCATTCTGCGCGGCATCGCCTACTGGGAAAGCGGCGACAAGAAACGTATCTTCTACGCCACCTCCACCGACCTCCTCTACTCAATCGACATCGAGACCGGCCAGCCCGACCCAGAGTTCGGCGCAGGCGGCTTCGCCGACTTAAGCAAGGGACTGCGTCGCCCCATTGACCGTCAGAACTACTGCGTTACTTCGGCACCGATCGTCTGCCGCGATGTGGTGGTGGTGGGTTCCGCCATCGTCGATTGGCACGGCGAGTCTCCCCCTCAATACTCTACCCCTGGCGACGTGCGCGGCTTCGACGCCCACACCGGCAAACAAGTGTGGGTCTTCCAGACGGTGCCGCAGGAGGGCGAGCACGGCAACGACACTTGGGAAAACGACGCCTATCAGACCTATGGCCAAGCCAATGTGTGGTCCGCGATGAGCGCCGACGACGAGCTGGGCTACGTGTACCTGCCCGTCAGCAGCACCAAGCGCCCCGGTGCCAATCTCTTCAGCCAGACGCTGGTGTGCCTCAAAGCGGCAACCGGCGAGCGCGTCTGGCACTACCAACTCATCCACCACGGCCTGTGGAACTACGACCCGCCAGCACCGCCGGTCTTGGCCGATATAGAAGTACAAGGCAAAGCGATCAAGGCGCTAGCCCTAGTGAGCAAACAGGCCTTTTGCTATGTGCTGGACCGCACGACGGGCGAGCCGGTCTGGCCGATCGACGAGCGCAAGGTACCCCAATCTAATATCCCGGGCGAGCAAAGCTGGCCGACCCAGCCCTTCCCCAGCAAGCCCGCGCCCTACGACCGCCAAGGACTGCAAGCAGACGACCTGATCGACTTTACGCCCGAACTGAGAGAAAAGGCGCTGGCGATTCTGCAAAGATACGAGCACGGCCCGCTGTTCACCCCACCCAGCGAAAAGGGTACGCTAGTATTGCCTGGGGGTTTGGGCGGCGCGGATTGGAGCGGCGCGGCCCTGCTACCAAAAAAGAACGTGCTCTACGTCCCTTCGCGCACCGACGCCGACATCGTGTGGCTGGAAAAGGTGAGGAACCCGCGCGCCTTTTCGGCCTATGCATCCTTCAAGAGGAGTGCCGAATACGTCAATGGCCTACCGCTGACCAAGCCCCCCTACGGCCGAATTACCGCCATCGACTTGGACACCGGCGAACACGTCTGGATGAGTCCAGTAGGCAAAGGACCAATTAACCACAAGGCCCTGCGCGACCTCGACCTGCCCGCTATGGGCTGGTTCCACTACAACTTTATACTCGCCACCGAGACCGTGCTGGTGGCGGTCTCGCAGCAGCCCGACTGGTGGGGCCACCTCCGCGACGACGACTTTGTCGAACAAACACCCTATCTGCGCGCCTTCGACCTAGATACAGGTGCCGTGCTAGCCGAGCTAGAATTCCCCGGCCGCCCCCACGGCAGTCCCATCAGCTATATGGCCAACGGACGCCAGTATCTCGTATTCCCAATCAATGACGACGACGGGGGGCCGCAGCTTTTGGCGATGGCGTTGCCGGAGTGACGTGTGGGATGGCTCCCGAATGGGCATGGTCGGAGCTTATGCTCTGATACTGAGTCGGCCCTGTCGCTGCGAACGGGGCTCGCGGATGACGATTTCCACATTGCGTCCAAGTGCCGTCAACAGGCGTAGAAGGCGCTCTACTGAGTACTCTCGGAAACTTCCCCGCAGGAGACGCGAAACATCAGGTTGGGATAGCCCAAGCAACCGCGCCGCTTCGACCTGCTTGAGTCCACGCTGACGAATGATCTTGTCAATGCGGGTGACAAGTTCTGCCTTTAACAAGTGAGTCTCGGCGTCAGGGCATCCTAGGTCTGCGATTCATTTTTTTTGTCTTCATTGGGCTATTCCTCGCCATAGGTCTTCATATAGTGTTGCTCTGCCGCCTTCAGCCTGTGCTTGACCAGATCAATCTCCTGCTTCGGTGTCGCAATACCTCGCTTGGCCTTCTTCTGGAAGGCATGTAGGACATAGATGGCTGCCTTAAAACGAACTGTGTACACCGTCCGATAGGTGTCACCGTCTTGGCGTGATATTACCTCCAACACATTGGCACCCAACCCTTTAAGCGGTTTGGCGGTGCGATGTTTGAGTCCAACTTGGGCCTGATACAAAGCAAAGCCGACTCGGTCCTGCACGATGGCTGGAAACTTCTTTAGGTCTTCTCTGCTTGAGCCAACCCATTCAACAGGCTTCAGCATCTCTGGGGCCATATCTAATTATGGTGGTTTCACCATAATCGCACAAGTCCCATATTGACTGCAAGGACCTCAAAGAGCCTCGACTTTTTTTACGAATTTTTCGATCGCGTTATCTCCGACAAACTCCTCCTTTACATCAAAGGCATTACCCAACAACTCGGTATAACGGTCAACAATACTGCAATCCAGATTGACAATATATATAGCTATCGCAAAACAAATCCTGAGTTTTTGACCCCTATAAAACGTGAGGATCCGTTTTGCGGTCGCTATAGCTCCTTCCTACAGCCGCGTGCTCCGTCATGGAGGAACAGGCGAACGGCCAAGTCGGTCATCGGGAGTGAATATCCAATAATGAAGAGCCTAGTTGCCTCACGTAAGGACGACAAGGCTTGGGTCCAAATACGCTTCAATGACTCGTGCTGGAAAAACCCAACTTTTTCTGTCGTTGGCGGAACGATTAGAGGTGTCTTGTCGCTTACTGCCTGCTTTGATCTTGTCCATATTATTAACTGCGGCTCGTTCTACCAGAGTATCGTAATTGAGGCTAATGACCGCGGCCTGATTTTTATGCCAATGCTGCGTCAGTGTAAGTAACCAGCTTGGGCATTCGTCCAAGACTGCTAATTGCTCCTTCTCATCAAGAACCTTCTTGATCTCTTCCGTAATCTCCAGTGACAATGCTCGATTTCTCAAGTTTTCTGATTCACGGAGCCACGGATGAGGTTGGCTAAGGTAGGAGAGCCAGATTTCTATATTGTCGCCGAGAGTCAAAAGAGACTCTGGCAGATTGGAAAGTCTCCCCCGGATCTGACTACTGAGTTCTTTAAGCAGAGGCATATCGTCTGACACAGCCTTTGAAAACCCAGCTCCTAGCAAAAACACATCACTCATCGTGTAACTTCCTTATCTTGCTTAGAGGGAATCTTCCTACGCACCAGCGTCAAGGGCACGCACCGCGGCAATGGCCTCGGCAATCCACCTGAGATTGCGCTGGGAAATCATACCGTAATTGTAATACGAGAACCGGCGTGCCCCTGTTTGGTAAATCGCAGCGATGATGTCTCGCATCTGTTCGGCGCTATCTATGGGTTTGTGGCCGTTCAGGCCGCAGATCAACATGGACGGATCGTCCATGCCGGCTAGGGTCTCCTGCGCCCTTTGGCTGGCCTCTTCCGGCGAGCCGCTGTAGCACAGGACATTGACCCGATCGACGATCTTTTCGATGGGTTTGCGGTCAATGCCATTGTTGTAATAATTGCCCATGTACAAAAAAGAAACGGGCATTTTTACGGCCTCTTTCACCTCCGCAGCCAGCGACGTCACCACGTCCGCGCGCATCTTTATGTATTCGTTTACCAAAAGCTCGTCGGCGACGAATTCTTCCACGCTGCGCTCCGGCGGCCCCGCCTCGAAGATATCCAAGAGCCACTTTTCCACCTGCCCCTTCAACGCCCCCACATCTATGCCCCTGTCCACAGCCCGCTGCGCACACCCAGCGCAAAAGCACAGCGACATCAATAGCGATCCCACCGCGCCGAGTTCGACCCCCACCTTGGCGTGGTTGCGGAACATGCCAAAGCCCATGTAGTGCAGGGACTCGTACTCAATCATCTGCACATCGCAGTTGGTGGCCAAGTCCAAGCTCAAGCCTCGTACGTACTCTCGCACCTCGGGATTGGCCGGGCACAGACAACCCGGATAACGATCCCCGAACACGCCGAGCAGGGCGCAGTCTGGATGCTGCCTCGCCATGTAGTGGTTGTGCAGGGGCACGGTCCACGAAATCAGTTCCAAACCGCGCGCGCGGCAGGCCTCGGCAATAATCCGCACCGGATCCTGGTCTCTAGCCATAGGATGCACGTGCGGCTTGATCTTGGTGCCCTGGTACAGTTCGCTCTGAGGCTGGAAGTAGATGGCGTCCTCGTACCCGGAAAAGAGCTTTTTGCCGGGCATATGGGTGCGCAGTGCATCGTAGGTGTGATAGACCGTCGATAGGCTGATCGCATCCAGCCCTACCTCTTCTTTGAGGAAGCCAATGACGCGATCCATCCCCTCGTCAATCACATCCCAAGGATAGGTCCACATAGTCGTATGAATCATGTTATATCTCCTTTTTCGCCGAACGGCGAGTAGTGTTTATTCTTTTATCATCCGCGCTGTCCGCGGCCGGCGCGCCCAACTTCAACCGTGCCCGGCGAATTGCTCCACCTGCCACACCCGCCAATAGCCCCGCAGACGCCGAGTGAATTCGCTCGGTCGTTCCAAGTAGATGCGCTCGCCCAGCAGACGCGCCTCGGACTGCTTCCGGGCACGCACCTCGCCAATCCGCCTTTCCAGAGCCAGCAACGTGGCCGTGACTCCAGCCCTGGGGAACTCGGCCAGAACCGTAGTGCGCAATACCGCCAAGTCGTGATCCTGGCCCAGCAACTCTCCTAGCTGGTCCAGTTCCTCAGCCCAGGCTTGCATGACCGACGGCCAGATATTCTCCAGTATCTGGGTGTGGTACCACAGGTACTTCACCTGCTTGCGCCAGTCGTGCGCGTAGGCTGCGGCAAAGTCGCGCCGGCCCCGCGCGTATATCCGCTGCACCCCCACCCGGATTCCTCCCCAGCCCTGACGCTGCAGGTTCCAATGTTCCAAGCGCTCGCGAGCCGGCGCGAGCTCGGCGATTACCTCCTGAACGGCCCGATCGATGCTATCCACTTGGCCATAGGCCCGATCTCGACGCTCCACCAGCCACGACCTTACCTGGGCGAACCGGCTCTTCGGGACATCTTTGCCTAGAGATTCCACCAAGCGGTCCAAGGTCTCGACCAGCACCGTGGCATCGCGCAGCCCTGAAAGCCGCTGGCCAGCACCTTGATAACACTGGTTTTCCAGAGCGTACACCTCGTCTCCCAAGTCGCCGCGGACCAAGCGCACCAAGGCCCGTAGGCGCTTGGTGGCCTTGCGGGCCTCGTGAATGTGCTTGTCTCGTTCCCCGTCCTGGCAGCCGAGATGCACAAGGGCCTTGTCGAGCTGTCCTGCGGCCATCCGTCGCACCCCTGCGGGCACGCGCTCACCCTGTTTCAGGCGATATTCCATAGAGCCAATTTATTTTCAAACTTAATGGTAGCGTTGCTACTCAATTGCTGCATAGTAACCCTTGTTATTATAATAGAATCCCTAGGCGAGCCGGGAACTTTTTGTTCTCGCAAACCGCGCTTGCAGGGTTTGGGGCCGTGGCAGGTCGGGCTGCGCTTATAGCCACAAAAAAAGAGGTAAATTTAAATGAGTGTACAAGTTAAGTGGGAACGGAAAGACGGCATTTTGATTGCGATACTCATTGGTCATATCGACAGTAGCAACGCCGATAGATTCCAGCGTATCTTAGAATCAGGAATTGATTCGGAAGATCGTGCTCTGATCTTAGACTTTGAGCGCGTATTCTTCATCAGCAGCGCAGGGCTGCGGATTAGTCTAGTAATTTCTAGGAAATTCAACGAATCGGGCAAGAAATTTGGCGTTTGCACCCTCTCTGATCCAATCCGCAATGTTCTCGCAATCAGCGGCTTTGATCAGATCATCCCGATTTACGACTCTCGGGCCGCGGCAATCAACGCATTCGAGAACGGTTAAGCCAAGTCTTAGGGTGGGGTGTCCATCGCGGCCATCATTGCGATGCCGGGGCTTTGCGCGTCACAACTTCAGCCTCTTAAAAATGCGCTCGGGGATGATCTTGATCACGAGCATAATCCAGCGCCAAAAAAACGGCGTGTAGAGCACGTCTTTCTTTTGCCGATAGGCGCGCATAATGTCGGCGGCCACTCTCTCCGGTGGAGCGACTAAAAAAAGCCCGTCAAGCCCTTCGGTCATCGGCGTATCGACGAATCCAGGCTTGACGGTCAAAACGTGTACAGATGTTGCAGCCAGCCGGTTGCGCAGCCCTTGCAAGAAAATCGACAGGCCCCCCTTAGCCGACCCATACGCGTAGTTGCCCTGGCGGCCCCGATCACCGGCCACAGACGAGATGGCGATGATGCCAGTCGGCGTGTCCCTTTCCTCTAAATAATTAGCCAAATGCGCCAGCGCGATGGCCGCGCCGGTAAAGTTGGCGTTGAGAATGCGAGCGAGCTCATCCGTATCGCGCTGCGCGGCGCGCTCGTCGCCGAGATAGCCGAAGGCGAGGACGACCAAGTCGAAGGGGCCGCCGCGCTCGTGCACCTGCTTCGGCAAGCGCGCCAACGCCGCAAAGTCCAAGGCGTCGAACTCGAACAGTTCCACCCCGCACGAGTGCCTGAGTCGCAAGTCCGCAGCAAAAGGCTCCAGCTCGCTACACCCGCGAGCGGCCAGCGCGAAGTCGTACCCGTCGAGGCGCTCGACGATGGCTTGGGCAATCGCCGACTTCGCCCCCAAAACCAAGGCCCTCACGTAATCCCCAAGCGGTCGGACAGACAGGAGCGGAAGCGGCATTCGGGATCGTACTTGCGCTTGACCGCTTTGAATTCTTCCAGTTGCGGATACATGGCGGCGAAATCCTCTCTTTCCAAAATGGCGTCCTTGGCCAGATAGACGCGGCCTTTGGCTTCGACGATGATTTTGTTCAATGCGCGCAAAAAGGGAATCGTCCCAGAGTCGCGCAAGGGGATGTCCAGCGCGAGGGTATAACCAGCAATAGGAAAAGAAAGCAAGCCCTCGCTCGGCGGCCCAAACGTCTTGAGCACGGCCAAGGGCGACGCCACGCCCTCGCGGGCGATGCGCCCGAGCAAATCGGCGATCACCTCCGCGCCATCGGTGTATGGCACGGCGATCTGGTACTGCAAAAAGCCCCGCCGGCCGTACAGGCGGTTCCAGCCGCCGATGGCGTCGAGCGGATAGAAGTACGGATCGTAGTGGACGAGCGCGTCGGCCGCACGGCCCACTTGGCGATGGTAATACAGAGCGTTAAACACCTTCAGCGACTTGGCATTGAGCACGCCACTGGGCAAAAAGAACGGCACGGCCCAGCGGCCATCGCCGTGGATGGCAAAAGGCGGCTTGCCCTTGAGCTCGCGTGCATCGGCGTGTTCCCCCAGCAGCACGTGGCCGCGCCCTAGCCGTCGGCCCGTTTGCAGGCCGTCGATCCACGCGACCGAATAGGTGTACTGATGCTGCGTCTCCGTGCAGACGCGGCACGTCTCAGCCCAATTCGCCGTCTTAATCGCGCGCTGCCGGATGTACGCCGACGGCACTTTTTTTAGCCGCAGCGTCGCCGCATAGATAAATCCCGTCAAGCCCATGCCGCCGAGCGTAGCCCAAAACAAATCGGCGCACTCGTTGCGCGAGCAGCGCACTAGCGAGCCATCGGCCAACACCATGTCCAGCGATTCGACAAAGGCGGCGATGGACCCCTCGGCGTGGTGGTTTTTGCCGTGCACATCTGCGGCAATGCAGCCGCCGAGCGTGGGGAACTTAGTCCCCGGCGTAACGGGCGGGAAAAAGCCTTGGGGCAGGGCAAAGCGGATGATCTCCGCGAAGGTAATGCCGGCTTGTGCGCGCAACAGCCCGCGCTGCGGATCGAAGTCGAGCAGGTGCTTGAGGGGCAAGGTGGAGACGACGCGCTCGTACAGGCAGGCGTCGCCATAGGAGCGGCAATTACCCTGGGGCAAAATCGGAGTCGCGGCGACGCGACCAAGGTCGCTTAAATAGCGTGCACGCTGCACAGAGGCGGCGACGAGCGGGTACAGCCCCCAGCCGCTAGTGGCGATTTTTTTGTCCAATAGTCGAAGTAGGTCGGGTGGTTTTTCTTTTAGCAAAGATAGATAATATAATGGACGTTGCGCATCGCCGGAGCCTGTGCACAGGGACTGGCGATTCCCCACGCCCTGTTGAAGGGGTTTGTTTTACTTTACTTTTTGTTGACAAGAAGTTCGCACACCGCGTATCGAGCGACGAGAGAGGAGGGCGCTATGCTCAGCCCCAATCCAGCCGTCAAGTTCACCTATGAGGACTACCGGCACACCCCGGAAGACCAGCGCTATGAGTTATTGGACGGAGAATTGATTATGGCCCCCGCGCCCAACTTAGGACACCAGCGAATTGACGCCAAATTGGGATGGCGACTCGCTCAATTTGTGGAGGAGAGGGATTTGGGCGAGGTTTTTTCCGCCCCCTGTGACGTAGTGCTGTCAAACACGGACGTGGTGCAGCCAGACCTCCTGTTCGTCTCCAACGAGCGAGCACACTTGCTACTCGGCGGCGATAATGTCCTCGGCGCACCGGATTTGGTCGTCGAAATCCTGTCCCCTTCCACTGCTGGGCGGGACCGGACGCTCAAACGCGGCCTGTATGCAAAACACGGGGTGAAAGAGTACTGGCTGGTCGATCCAGACGCCCGCACGGTGCCGGTGCTACGGCTCGAAGAGAGTGAGTTCGAGGTGGAGTCCATCTACGGCGAGGGACAGACGATGACTTCGCCCTCGCTCGTCGGCTTCACCGCTGACCTGAAAGAAATTTTCGGCGCGTGATGAACCCTTCGCAGAAAGCACTATAGCCGGTTTCAAAACTCCCATAGAGATCTGCCTCTGTTCCACGACGCGGCGATTGCGGCCTATGGCCACGGCCCGTTTGCCTAATGTGAATAGCTTCCCGAAGGGGATTCAGCAAGACGAGGGAAACAGAAGATACGCCCCCTGCGCACAAAGCTACATTGGGCTTGCTTGTAGTTCCCCCATATTGACCTATCTTCTCTTACATGTTCAACTTTGAGCGAGTGCGACCATGCAGGTAACACTTGCGCCACGGACCATAGAGGCCCTTGTACACGGCGAATGCGCCGATGTGTTCTCAGCCTTGGGTATGCACCCGTTAGACGACGGATGGGTCGTGCGCACGTTCTTGCCCGATGCGACGAGTGTGCGGGTCGTCGAGCGAGATGGGCAAAACGCGAGCTTTCCAGCGGTCAAAATCCATGCCGACGGGCTGTTTGAGGCGCGGGTCACTGGCCGCAGTTCGCCCTTCGCGTACCATCTAAAAATAACCGACGCGCAGGGCGAGGTCCGCTACTGCCGCGATCCGTACTCGTTCTGGCCGCAGTTCACACCCCAAGACCAATACCTCTTCAACGAAGGAACGCTCTACCGCGCCTATGAGATACTGGGGGCGCATCCGCGCTGCATCGACGGGACGGAGGGCACGTACTTCGCGGTGTGGGCACCAAGTGCCCGCAGGGTCAGCGTGGTCGGCGATTTCAACAATTGGGACGGTCGGTGGCACTGTATGCGCCCGTTGGGTGCATCCGGCGTCTGGGAACTGTTCGTCCCCGAGGTAGGCGCGGGCGCGCTCTACAAGTACGAAATTCTCAGCCGCGCTGGCGACGTCCTGCTCAAAAGCGATCCCTTTGCCTTTGCGGCCGAGCCGCCGCCCCGCACCGCTTCCGCAGTCTGCCGGAGCGATGCGTTCGCCTGGAACGACGACGCATGGATGGCCCAGCGACGCGCGCACAACTGGCTAGAAGCTCCCCTCGCCATCTACGAAGTGCATCTCGGCTCCTGGCGTCGCAACGGCGATGCCTATCTCGACTATCGCACGCTGGCTCACCAATTGGTCGCTCACGTGGCCGAGTTGGGCTTTACCCACATCGAGCTAATGCCGGTGGCCGAGCATCCCTTCGACGGCTCGTGGGGCTATCAAGGAACTGGGTATTTCGCCCCGAGCGCGCGCTTTGGCACGCCCGAGGATTTCGCCTATTTCATCGACTACTGCCACCGCCACGCCATCGGCGTGATTCTCGACTGGGTGCCCGCGCACTTTCCCAGCGACGCCCACGGCTTGGCCCAGTTTGACGGCACCAGCCTCTATGAACACCGCGACCCGCGCCAAGGGCAGCATCCCGATTGGCAGACCTGCATATTCAACTACGGCCGCGCCGAAGTGCGATCCTTTCTCATTTCCAACGCCCTGTTTTGGCTCGAACGCTTTCACCTCGACGGCCTGCGCGTCGATGCAGTGGCCTCCATGCTCTACCTCGACTACTCGCGCTTGGAAGGGGAATGGGTGCCCAATGCCTATGGTGGGCGCGAAAACCTCGAAGCCATCGACTTCCTCAGACAACTCAACACGACCGTCGGCGAGCACTATCCTGGTGCCTTGATGATCGCCGAGGAATCAACGGCTTGGCCCGAGGTCTCCCGACCGGTCCATGCCGGCGGCCTCGGCTTTGGCTTCAAGTGGAACATGGGCTGGATGAACGATGTGCTGCGCTACATGCAGCGCGATCCAATCCACCGCCGCCACCACCAATCCGACCTGACCTTTGGCATGCTCTACGCATACAGCGAAAACTTCGTGTTGCCGCTGTCGCACGACGAGGTCGTACACGGCAAGCGCTCACTCCTAAGCAAGATGCCCGGCGACGCCTGGCAGCAACTGGCCAACTTGCGCTTGCTCTACGGCTTTATGTACGGGCACCCGGGCAAGAAGCTGCTGTTTATGGGGGCCGAACATCACCAACGCGAACTGCACTGGCACCTGCTCGACGACGAGGCCCATCAAGGCGTCTATCGCTGGCTCTGCGATCTCAACCAGCTCTATCGCCGCTGCGCAGCCCTGCACCGCACCGATGCGTCCCCCGCTGGTTTTGAGTGGATTGACTGCTTGGATGCGGCGCAGAGCATCGCGGCTTTTGTGCGCCGCGCCGAGGGCGAAAAACCCCTGATCTTCGCGTGCAATTTTACCCCCGTCCCCCGCGCGGACTACCGGCTCGGGTTGCCGGTCGCCGGACCGTACCGCGAGGTGCTCAACAGCGACGCCGAAATCTACGGTGGCAGCGGCGTGGGGCACGGCGGTTGGGTGCAAACCGAGAAAATCGCCTGCCATGGCCGACCGCATTCGGCGCGATTGCACCTGCCGCCATTGGGCGTGTTAATTCTAGAGCCAAAGTAGAGCAATGCTAATTTGCCATGCCTGACGAATGCACCCAATGTCGGAGTTTGTCAGAGCTATCGGCCAGAGCGGCCCCAAATGCTTGAGATACTTTCACACGTCACCAGTGAGCTACGGCGACTCGGCAAACAGCGGCTTGCACTGATCGGTGGCGGGGTCTTGGCGAGCGCGTCTCTAGTCGCGCTACTGGCACCGCTGCTGGCGCCGTACGATCCACTGGCGCAAAACCTCTACGCGCGCTTGCAGCCGCCGTCGGCGAGCCACTGGCTGGGAACGGACGACTTTGGCCGCGACATCTTCAGCCGCATTGTGTACGGCGCTCGCATCTCGTTGCGGATCGGACTGGTCGCCATCGCGTTAGCCGCTTCCACCGGCACCTTACTCGGCCTCGTAGCCGGGTATCGCGGCGGGGTCGCCGACATGCTCATCATGCGGCTGATGGACTTGATGCTGGCGTTCCCCAGCATCCTGTTGGCCATTGCCATCGTCGCCGTCATCGGGCCGGGCATCGACAATGCCATTCTCGCCGTCAGCATCGTGTTAGTGCCGCAATTTGCCCGCCTCATGCGCTCCTCGGTGTTGACCGTGCGCGAAGCCACCTACGTCGAGGCTGCGCGCGCGCTGGGGGCAAGCGAGTCGCGGCTGTTGTTCTACAGCATCTTGCCCAACTGCACAGTCCCGCTCATCGTGCAAGCCACGCTCAGCTTGGGCACGGCCATCCTCGACGCGGCCGGGTTGAGCTTTTTGGGATTGGGAGCCCAACCGCCGACCCCCGAGTGGGGAGCCATGCTATCCGGCGGGCGCGAACTGCTCTTGCAAGCGCCTTGGGTCATGGCCTTTCCCGGACTGGCTATTTTCGTGGTCGTCTTGGCGCTAAACCTCTTTGGCGACGGGCTTAGAGACGCCTTGGATCCAAAAATCACCTAATGGGGAGTTGAGAATTATGAAAAATACCCTCCCCTTACTGTGCGTCCTCGCACTATCAGTGGGCGGCTGCGCGGGTCTGCGGGGCCACAAGGCACCCGCCGGGCCGACGGCCTCTGACCAAGCCATGCAGTACTTCGTCAAGGCCAAGGTCTTTGAAGCTCAACACAACTACCTCGGCGCAATAGTCGCCCTGCGCAACGCAGCCGATCTCGACTCGACCTCGCCCACCATCTACGCCCGTCTCGCTTACAACTACCAGCGCATCAACGACCCCCACATGGCCGTCCATTTTGCCCTCAAGGGCTTGGCATTGGACGGCAGCCAAGCACAGTTGCGCCGCCTACTGATTCGCATCTTGGAGAGCGAAGGCGACCGCGAGGGTGCCATCGACCACATTGAAGAGTTGCTGCGCTACGAGCCAGATAATTGGCCGCTCTACCGCCACTTGGCCTATCTCTACTTTGAAACAGGCCAAGCCCGGCGCATCGCTCCGCTCTTCAAGGAGGTGCTCGCCCAAGAGCACATACCACCGGAGGTCAAGGTAGATATAGCCGGCATTTTTTCGCGCATCAACCAGCAAAAAGAGGCCGAGCGCATCTATCGCCGAATCCTCGCGGCCAACCCTATGGTCGAGGACGCTTGGCTGGGGCTGGCCGAGCTCAAGCTGGCGCAGGGACACCGCCAAGAGGCCATTGCCATCTACCGCGAGGCCGCAGGCCACCTGCCCAACAGCAGCATCCCCTACCACTTGGCGCGGCTGATGGTCACCGAGCACGATCTAAAGGACATCCTCGCCGAAGAGGGTGCCGAGGTGCTCTACCACTTGGGAGTAGCCCTGTCCGAAGCCGGCCAGTACGACCAAGCCACGTTGATCTTTAAGCGCATCGTCGAGATGCAGCCCCAAACGGTCGAACAGTGGACCGACCTAGCGCGCTACTACATCTACTTGGAGGATTACGACTCAGCCACTGCGGTCCTCAGCCAAGCGGCAGAGGTCATGCCCGACAGCAGCGAGATCTACCTGTACTGGGGGACGGCCCTCGAAAGCACTGAGCGCTACGACGAGGCCATCGCCGTGTACCAGCGCGGCCTTGAGTACCTGCCCGAGGCGGTTGATCTGTATCTGTACTGGGGACTGGCGCTAGAGCAACAAGACGCTTGGGCAGAGGCGATAGAAGTCTATAGCCAAGCTCTTGCAGCATCCCCGGGCCATGCCGCCCTGCACGTGCGGTGGGGCATCAGCCTCGGGCGGCAGGGACAGTGGGAAGACGCGCTGGCCCAATACGAAACAGCACTCTCACTCGACCCTGCGTATAGCCCAGCCTTTCTGCACTGGGGCATCGCGCTCGAGGAACTAGAGCACTGGGAAGCGGCCCTTGAGAAGCTGAATCAGGCTGTTGTCCTCGCCAACGACAAGAGCCGCGTGCTCTTTTACCTCGGTGCCTGCTACGAACAGGCTTCGCGCAAACTGGGCCGAGACGAGTATTTTGACCGCGCCGTAGAGACCTTCCAACGCCTGTTGGAGATCAAGCCAAACGATGCGTACGCGCTCAACTACCTCGGCTACATGTACGCGGACAAGGGCGTGCGGCTGACAGAAGCGGTTGCGCTTTTGGAGAAGGCGATCGCGCTCGAACCGGACAACAGCGCGTTCCTCGACAGCATCGGCTGGGCCTATTTCCGCCTCGGCGAACTGGCACAAGCCGAACAATACCTGCAACAAGCCTTGGAGCAGATGGACGAGGGCGACCCCGAGGAGCAGGCCGTGATCTTCGACCACGCCGGCGACATTGCCAACGCCCTCGATAAAGTGGACGAGGCACGTGCGCATTGGCAAAAGGTGCTTGAACTTGCGCCGGACAACGAAGAGGTCCAGCGCAAGCTGCTGCCATGATGCCCTCGCGATCGAAGTGGTTTGCCCTCTGCGCTCTCGCGCTAGCTTGCGCACCGCCGCTGGTGGTGCGGGAAGGCTGGGATGCAGACCAAGGGCCGGCCGCCTTGCTCGCCGCTTCGACGTCCCTCGCCCAGTTCGCGGACCTGACGGCGGAAGCGGCCATAGAACTGCGGCGCGGCGAGGTGCGCGATCGGGGGACGGCCCTCGTGCAGCTAGTCAATCCAGATCTCTTCCGCGTCGAAGTGCGCGGCCCTTTCTTTACGCACATCTTTACCGCTCTCCTCGAAGGCGATAGCCTAACCGTGTACGGCCGGGGCATGGACCAGCCCTTAAAAGGATCAGTGCATGGCCGGCTACTAACCACGCTGACCGGGCTAGATTTGGGGTCCTGCGACCTGCGCTACGCCTTGCTCGGCCTCGTCGAGCCAGGTTCCATCGTCGAGCCAGTCGAGTATCCGCACGCCGACCAAGCGGTGGTTGCGCTCGCGGGAGGACGGCGGGCTTGGCTGGACCTGCGTCGGGGCTTGGTGTTGCGCGAGAGCATCCCCCTGCCCGAAGGCGAAGTCCTGCTCCGCGAGCTAAAAGAATACCGCCGGGAAGACGCGCTCTATCTACCGCGCCGAGTGGAAATACGTCAGCGCGATATCCTGCTGGCGTTGTCTTATAAAAACTACGCTTTCAACCGCGGCTTGGATGCCGAACAGTTGCGACGGGGTATGCCTTAGAATCTGGTGTGGTGACATAAGATAGACGCTGCACCCCCCTTAGCAGCCAAACGGAGCAAAAGACAAGTGAACCCTAGCTTGAAACATTTGCTGATCGCTTGCTGCATTGCCCTCTGTGCATTCTCCACGCTCGGAGCCCAAGCATTTCTCTGCGCCGGACACGCGTCGGACGAACCGCTGCCCGCCGCCAAAATCGCCGCCGAAGTGCGGCTACCCGTGCTGCCCGCTAGCGGTTCAATCTACGTCCTGACAGTCTTCGCCCGTTTCGCCGATGAAAAACCTACACCCGTGCCTGAGTGGGCTGACCAGCTCTTTGACCCCGAGCGCGAGGGGAGCTTTGCCCATTTCTATCACGCGATGTCCTTCGGTCAACTCGCAATCGCCGGCGAGGTGCTGCCGCAGCGGTTGGCCGCCTCACAAGCAGCATCCGCCTATTTGGCCGATGCCCCGGGCCAGCGCGGTCGCTACGGAGATTTCGCGCGCGAGATCCTCGCCCAAGTCGATGCCCAAATCGACTTGGCGCGCTTTGACAACGACGGCCCCGACGGCGTCCCTAACTCCGGCGACGACGACGGCTGGGTCGATTATATCTTCATCAACATGCAGTCGGTGCCCAACGGCTTTTTGTTTGGCTCGGCGACGGGGTTGGTGAGCTTGGGCTTGGCAGAAAAACCTTTTGTATCCCGGGCGCTTGGCCCCGACGGCAGCCCCATTCGCGTCAGCGGTTTGCCGTTTCAAGGAGCGATTCAGGAAATGGGTAATTTCGCCCAGACCGTGGGGGTGATGGCCCATGAGTTTGGGCACAGCTTGGGACTACCCGATTTTTTCGACACCTCCTTCCTCAAAAACCCCGCCCAAAATCCAGCCGAGGACAGCGCCGGCATTGGCCGCTGGGGCTTAATGGGCTGGGGAGCGCATGGCTGGGACGGCCTGAGCGGTCCAGTGGCCCTCAGCGCCCGCAGTCTAGAGCAATTGGGTTGGGTTGGCGCGAAAAACGAGCGGCTGATCTTGGTCGAGCGCGACAGTTGGGATCTGCGGGTGCGCGATTTGTACTCCGGCGGTGCGATATACAAAATTCCGTTGCGCGCCGAGACGCCGAATAATAACACCCTGTGGACGGAATATTTGCTGTTGGAATATCGCGGTCGGGAAAACTACTACTACCACCGAGGCGAGCCTGCCTCTGGGCTGCTAGTTTGGCACGTCCGGCCACAAGTCTTTGACAACGACGACGAACGACGCAAGCACCTCGACCTTATTGCAGCCGACGGGCAATACGCCGACGCCGGCTTTCCCATCGGCCAGACAGCCGACCGCTTCGCCGGCCGCGACAATCTCGACTTCTGGGCCCACGACGCTTCGTACGCCCGCGCCCGGGGCGGCAATCTCGGCGACGCGAGCGATCTATTCGATGGAGTGCGCTATCACCGTCTCGCAGTCGAGACCAATCCCTCGACACTCGCTACGCCGACGCTCAGCCACGCGACCACGGGATTGACCCTGCAAAATATGCGGCCGGATGGCGACGGATTGGCGCTAGATGTGGTGATGCCGCGCTGGGGCGGGGTATTGCGCGAGGAGGTGCATTGGGCAGGCGAGGTGCTGATTGATGGCGATCTGACGATTGCGCCCGCCGGCCGACTCGTGGTTTTCCGCAATACTCAGATCAGGGTGGCCGGATCGGACCGCTTGCAGACGGGGTTGGATCCTGAACGGACCGAACTCCACGTCCACGGCGACTTAGTCATCCGCTCGGCCGCAATCTCGCAGATTGCCAATACCCTGCACGTCCACCCCGATACCACGCGCTTTCTAGCCGCGGTCCCGGGCGAGCAATGGGCCGGGATTTTTATTGCGCCAAGTCCGACGAGCGAACTGACCTTTCCCATCGGCAGCTACGAGATTGTTGACGCAGTGCGCGGCCTAGTGGTCGAGGGGATGCCGGCGGCGGAAAATTTGGTCATTCACGGCTTTATCTCCACCCAAGCTGAGGAAGCCGCTCGCCGCGACACCTTTGCGCCAGGGGTGCGAATCCCATTGGCCTTAAAGGTCGAAAATCACTCGCCGCTCACCTTTCTCGCCAATGTGCGCACTTTTATCGAGTGGAATAACCCGCTGCTGCATCCATCCAGCGGTGCTGGCCGTTCGCGCACTGTTTCTTTTCCGCCAGGCGAAAAGAACGTCTTCTTCTTCGGGCCAGACCCGATACTGATTGAAGAGGCCACGCCCGGAACTGAAGTGAAATTTACAGTGCGCGTCGAAAAAGACGGCGTCCCGATATGGCGGGATACCTTTGCGATCGTTGTGGCTGACGCACCGACCGCCTTGCCGGACAACTTCGCGCTGTTGCAAAATTTTCCCAATCCCTTCAACGCAGAAACGCAAATTGCCTACCGCTTGCCGCGAGCAGCGCGGGTGCGGCTGACTGTATTCAACGCCATCGGCCAGCCGGTGCGCCAACTGGTCAATGCTAGGCAGACGGCGGGGACGCACTCGGTGACCTGGGATGGCCAAGACGACCGGGGTAGCCCTGTGGCGACAGGTATTTATTTCTATCGGTTCGCCGCTGGTCCCTTCTATCAAGTGCGGCCGCTGGTTCTACTCAAATAGCACTGAATCGTTTGACAGTTTTAGACCCTCATGCGTACTTAGAAGAGGGTATTTCAATCATACATTTTGGGGAGGAAATTCCATGAGCAAACTCAAAGTAGGCATGATCGGCGGCGGCGGCCCCGATTCCTTTTTCGGCATGGTCCACAACCGCGCCATCGCGCTCGATGCCAGCCGCGAATTGGTAGCTGGCGCGCTGCGCTCCAACCCAGAGGCGGCCATGCGCGCGGCCGACGACTACGGCATCGCGGGTTATCCCACCTATCAGGCGCTGTTAGAGGCGGTGCAAAGCGGCGAGCAAGCCCTCGATTACGTCGCCATCGTCACGCCCAACTTCGCCCACTACGAGCCGGCCAAAGCCTTTTTACAGGCCGGCATTCCCGTGCTCTGCGAAAAGCCCATCACCATGACGGTTGCCGAAGCCGAAGATTTAGCCCAAATCGTCGAGCGCCAGCAGGTGCCCTTTGTGCTGGCCCATACCTATACGGGCCACCCCATGATGATGCTGGCCAAAGAAATGATCCACCGCGGCGAAATAGGCCAAGTCCGCAAGGTAGTTTCCTGGTACAATCAGGGCTGGCTGGCCACGGCCCTAGAACAGACCGGCCAGCAGCAGGCGTCTTGGCGCACCGATCCCGCGCGCACGGGCATTTCCAACTGCGGCGGCGACATTGGCACGCACGCTTTTATCGCCGCGACTTGGGTGACCGGGCTGGCCGTCGAGCGGGTCTCGGCACGGCTCAACACCTTTGTCGAAGGCCGCGTGCTCGACGACGACTTTAACGTGATCGGCGAACTGGAAAACGGCGGCATCGCGCTGATCACGGCCACGCAGATCGCTGTTGGCTACCGCAACGACAACGGCTTCCGCGTCTTCGGTACCACAGGCTCCATCGAATGGCATCAGGAGCGGGCCGAATGCCTGCTAGTGCGCCACGGCGATGGCCGCGACATTACCTACTGGATTGGCGCTGAATTCGACCTCCCCGCGTCGGTCGCCTCGTACTTGCGGGTCCCCTCGGGACACCACGAGGACTTCTTCCCAGCCTTGGCCAATCTCCACACCACCATTGAGCGACTCATCCGCTCGCGCCGTGGCGAACAGGACGTGCCCGTGGCCTTTCCGCATCCGAGCGTGCAGGAGGGCGTAGCAGGTATGAAATTCGTCGCAGCCGCCGTAGAATCGTCCAACAACAGCGGCGCGTGGACGCAGGTTTAGCGCGGCGCAGCGCTTTTTGAAACTATGTAGGCTCTATGTGAGTTCTAATAGATAGAACTCCATAAACCCTTTTCAGGAGAATTTTCCATGAAACTGTTTTACGCTGTCTGCATTGGGGCCGTCTTGTTCGCCGCCTGTGCCGACCGAGACCCTCTATCCTCCTCTAGCATAGCAGGCAAGGCGACGACCTCTTCCGATCCGACCCCTGGCCTGCCTGAGCCGCGCGTGGCCGCGCAATTCACCGTGCGGATCGAAAACCTCGGCACCGTCCTTGCGCCCGGCGCGTGGGTCGCCCAGCGCGGTGGAGAGCCTTTCTTCACCGATGGCCAGCCCGATCGCGGCGATGGACTCGAAGCACTCGCCGAAGACGGCAATCCCGCCGAGCTAGCCGCGAGCCTCCACCCAAACAGCGGCGTGTTTACCACGCCAGTGGGAGCCGACGGCCCTGGGCCGCTGACGCCGGGCAGCGCCTATGAGTTCACCTTCGTCGCCCGTCCGGGCGACCGGCTGTCTTTCGCCACCATGTACGTGCAATCCAACGACCTGTTCTTGTCACCCGGCGACACCGGCATTGCCCTGTTCGCCGACGATGGCCTGCCCATAAGTGGCGACATCACTGATCAGATCGAACTGTGGGATGCCGGTACGGAAGTCAACGAGGAGCCGGGCGTGGGCGCAAACCAAGCACCGCGTCAGGCCGGAGCCAACACCGGTGCGGACGAAGGTGGCGCGGTGCGCTTAGTAGATGATGGGTTCACCTATCCGGTCGTGGCCGACGTCGTGAGCGTCACCGTCACCTCCATAGGTGGTCTGTTCATAGCAGCAGGGGACGACACAGGCGAAGGCGACATGGACGGCGGTCTAATCGTGACCGAAGTGGCGATAACGCCCGATGTCCTATCCCTGACCAATACGCTGATAAGCTATCTTCAGAACGTCCTATTGATCGCCCTGACCTCGGATGAGGTGACGATTAACGGAGCCGGCGGTGGCACCTTGGCCATCGCGGGCAACCAGTGGGTGCTAACGGATTATTCGTCCGACGGGCTGCTAGTGCTCAACGGCATCCTGAACGTGGGCGAAGATCAGTTCCCGCGCATTCCCATAACGGGTGATATAGCCGCTTCCGGTTCGTCTGATGCTACGGTATCGCTAGACCTTGTGGTCGATATGTCTGGCGATACACCATCCTTGAGCGGCACCGTTACCGTTGGGGTACCTTACGACATCGGTGATATCATCGCGGCGGCTGAGGCTGAAGCCGGAGACACGGACGGCGATGGAGACACGGACGGAGACGGAGACACGGACGGTGACGGAGACATGGACGGAGACGGAGACACGGACGGTGATGCCGACGGAGACATGGACGGAGACGGAGACACGGACGGTGATGCCGACGGAGACATGGACAGCGATGGCGATGGTGAGACCGACGGAGACGACATCCCTGAGGGGCCCATTACTTCCGCACGGACCTTCTCTGACGATCCGGCTGCTGGCTCGGCAGAACCGCGCACTCCAGCACAATTCACCGTGCGGATCGAAAACCTCGGCACCGTCCTCGCGCCCGGCGCGTGGGCCACTCAGCGCGGCGGGACGCCCCTGTTCGTCGCTGGCCAACCCGACCGCGGCCACGGACTTGAAGCACTCGCCGAGGACGGCAATCCCGCGGGACTGACCGCGAACTTACCTAGAAACAGCGGCACGTTCACCACGCCGGTGGGAGCCGACGGTCCTGGGCCGCTGACCCCGGGTAACGCCTATGAATTCACCTTTGTCGCCCGGCCGGGCGACCGGCTGTCTTTTGCCACCATGTACGTGCAATCCAACGACCTGTTCTTGGCCCCCGGCGACACCGGCATTGCTCTATTCGCCAACGATCGCCAGCCGATAAGTGGCGACGTTACCGATCAGATCGGGCTGTGGGATGCCGGTACGGAAGTCAACGAGGAGCCGGGCGTGGGCGCGAATCAAGCACCGCGTCAGGCCGCGGCCAACACCGGCGCGGACGAAGGCGGCACGGTGCGCTTAGTCGATGATGGCTTCACCTATCCAGCCGTAAGCGACATCGTGCGCATCACCATCTCTTCCTCTGGCGGCTGAGAGGACGCAGTGCCAGCGACATAGGCACTGTTAAACACAAAAAGTGGAGGTAACGGTCAAGGCCATTACCTCCACTTTTTTTGGTATTGCGTAACCCCTATTCCTCGTCATAGCGTATCCGCGGATCCAGCCAAGCGTAAAGAATGTCGGCAATGAGGTTGGCCAGCACGAAGACCGTGGCCAGCAGCAAAACTCCGCCCTGCACGGCGCGGAAGTCGCGCGCCTGCACCGCCAAAAAGAGCCAGCGTCCGACCCCGGGCCAAGCGAATATGGTCTCGGTGATAACCGCGCCCCCGAGCAAATAGCCGAATTGGAGGGCAATGACCGTAAGCGTGGTGGCGCACAATCACCACCCGCTGCCGCAGGCCCTTGGCCCAAGCCGTGCGGATGTAGTCCTCGCCGAGGACGTCGATCAAGCTAGCGCGGGTCATGCGCGCAATGACGGCCATGGGAATGGTCCCCAAAGTCAGGGCCGGCAGGAAAAGGTGCCACAGCACGTCGCCGCAGGCCGCAAAGTCGCCCTGTATGAGGGTGTCGATTACGTAGAAATAGGTGATCGGCTCAAAGTAGATATGCGTGCTCAAGCGGCCGGACACCGGAAAGAGCGGCACGTAAAAGGCCAACAGCAACACCAGCATCAGGGCCAGCCAAAATACGGGAATGGAAATGCCGGCCGTGGCCAAGATCATGCTGAGCAGATCGGCGAGCTTGCCCCGCCGCACCGCGGCCCACAGTCCAGCCGAGATGCCGACCGTCATGGCCAGCAGCATACTGGCCACGGTTAGCTCGCAAGTGGCCGGGAAGCGCTGAACCAGTTCAGTGGTGATTTTCTCGTGAGTGCGAATCGAACGGCCGAGATCACCGCTCAACAGGCCAGTAAAGAAGCGGTAAAACTGCACGTGGAAGGGCTGGTCGAGGCCCATAGTTGCGCGCAACTCGGCCAAGCTCTCGGCATTGGCGCGCTCCCCGAGCATGACTTGGGCCGGGTCGCCCGGCACCAAGTAGATTCCCGCCAGCGTCGGCAAGAGCGCAATGAGCCGCCTGAAGACGAAGCGGTGCATGGCTCAAGGGGCCAGCGCGGTGCTATGGAACCACTTGCTGCCGGTGGGATGCAGCTTGAAACCGGTGACGCGACGCTGGAAAACCACCGTCTGCGTCGCGTGTACTAAGGGGACCCAAGGCGCGTCGCGGTGGACGATCTCCTGCGCCTGGGCGTAGAGCCGCGTGCGCACATCGCGATCGGTGGAGCGACGGGCCGCGACGAGCGCGTCGTGCAGCTCGCCACTGCGGTAGAAGGAGGCCGCGGTTGAGTCGAGGAGCACGTAGAGGAAGTTGTCCGGGTCGCCGTTGTCGCCGGTCCAGCCCAACAAAGCCATCTGGTGCTGACCGTCGAACACCTTGTCCAGGTACGTCCCCCATTCCCAAGACACAATGCGGGCGTGGATACCCACCTTTTCCAAGTCGGCCTGAATCGCCTCGGCGATCTTGCCGGGCTGCGGCATATAGGGGCGCGGCACCGGCATGGCCCACAGCTCGGTTTCAAAGCCGTCGGCATAACCAGCTTCCGCCAGCAAGGCGCGCGCTTTGGCCGGATCATAGCCATAGCCCGCAATCGTGTCGTTGTAACTCCACAAGGTCGGCGGGATGGGGTTTTTGGCCGACATGGCCAAGCCCTCGTAGAAATTATCCACCAGCGCCTGCTTATCCACGGCGTGATTTACGGCTCGACGCACCCGCACATCGTCGAACGGCTCCTTGTCCATGTTCATGGCCAAGTAGCCGGTATTCATGCCCGCCTGCGTCAACAGGTGGAGGTTGGGGTCGGCGCGGATCGGCTCAATGTACTCAGGACTGAGGTTGTCGAAGCCGTGAATCGTGCCCTGCGAAAGCTCCAAAAAGCGCACCGAGGCTTCCTGAATAGGCTTGAAAATTAGGCGGTCGAGCTGCGGCTTTGGCCCCCAGTAATCGGGGTTGCGCTCCAAGACGATGCGCTCGTCCTTGCGCCATTCGACCAAGCGGAAGGGGCCGGTGCCAACCGGGTTTTTGAAGTAATCGCGGCCGTAACGAGCCACCGCAGTGGGGCTGACGGCCGCACAGAAGTTCATCGCCAAGTTCGCCAAGAAGGGGGCATGAGGCTCTTTGAGGCGGATGACAAAAGTCGAATCGTCCGGGGCCTCTAGCGCGGCGACAATGTCGTCCATGCCCATGGCCTGCCAGTACTTGAATGCGCCGGCGACCTTGTGGAAGGGATGGTCTTTGTCAAACTGCCGCTCGAGCGAAAACAGCATGGCCGCGGCGTTAAAGGGGGTGCCGTCGTGGAAGCGGACCCCCGTGCGCAAGTGGAAGGTCCACGTGAGCTGATCGTCGGCGATGTCCCAAGAATGCGCAAGCTGCGGCACCACAGCCGTGCTCTCGCTGTCGTAGGTCACCAACGTCTCGTAAATGTTGTCGCAGACCTTGAACGATTCGCCGTCGTTTTCAATCCCCGGATCTAGCCCGATCGAATCCGAGCCACGGCCAAAAACCAACGTCTGCTGCCCCCGTTCCTCTTGGCCGCATGCGACAAGTACGGCGACAACTACAGCAGTCCTGAACAATTGGGCGGATCGCCCTACTATTCTGCGTCCATCTGAGTCCATCTGCGGATCATCTTGAAAGCGCTGCAACGCTAATCCTCAAACGCCGCGTCAAAGGCAATATCCGAGGGTGGGAAATCGACCTGTTTGACGAAGGCGGCCGCTTCTGTCGCGCCGTGAACGCGATCCATGCCGCTGTCTTCCCATTCGACCGACAGCGGCCCTTGGTAGTTGATGCGGTTGAGGGCGCGGATGATTTCCTCAAAGTCGATATTGCCACGGCCCAACGAGCGGAAGTCCCAATAGCGCTGGCGGTCGCCGAACTCGGTGTGCCCGCCGAAGACCCCAGCGGCGGTCGGCGTCGCGGACCAGCCTACGTCCTTCATGTGGACGTGGAAGATGCGGTCGCTGAAGCGGTAGATAAACTCGACGTAGTCCACGCCCTGATAGCCGAGGTGGCTGGGATCGTAGTTGAAGCCAAAGGCCGGGTGGCCGTCGAGCGCCTGGATGGCGCGCTCAGCCGAGGCAATATCAAAGGCGATTTCAGTGGGGTGGACCTCTAGCGCGAATTTGACGCCGAGCGCTTGGTATTGGTCGAGGATGGGTTTCCAGCGCGCGGCAAAATCCGCGAACCCAGCCTCGATCATGTCGGGGGATACCGGCGGAAATGAATAGAGCAGGTGCCAAATCGAGGAGCCGGTAAAGCCGTTGACCACGTCAACCCCGAGCCGGGCGGCCGCTTGCCCCGTGGCGATCATCTCTTCGGCCGCGCGCTGGCGCACGCCCTCCGGACTGCCGTCGCCGAAGATGCGCGGAGGCAGGATGGCTTGGTGGCGGCTGTCGATGGCGTCGCATACGGCTTGGCCGACGAGGTGATTGGAAATGGAAAACAGCGCTAGATCGTATTTTGCGAGCAGTTCGCGCTTGGCCTCGCAATAGTCATCAGTGGCTTGGTCAACTTCAAAGTGGTCTCCCCAGCAGGCCAGCTCCAAGCCGTCGTAGCCAAACTCAACGGCTTGTTGGCAGAGGGTCTCGATCGACAGGTCGGCCCACTGGCCAGTGAAGAGGGTGACGGGTCGCATTGCAATCGCTCCTTGTTGGTGTTTGTATGAGAAGGGAGTATATACGCCAGTTATCGACGAAGTGTCAAATTAGTAGAGAGTGGAGAGTGCCCCTAACTCACCTAGGGCCGTGCGGGGACTAACCACTAACCACTAATAAGCTGTTGAATTATGCGGAAAATCGACAGCTAAGGTTCGTTTGTAGCCCCCTCATTTTGGCACTCGTCCGACGACTGGCAATCCGCACCATGGGCACCAAGTTCCCACTCGCCGCCGCGCCCTGAGCCTGTCGAAGGGCGTCTTTCGCTCTACGCTATAATATCAATTAATTGTCTAATTAAATTAATTAAATTAATTAAATATGCATAATATGTTAATAAAATCAAAGAAATCCCCAAGGAGGCTGTAAAACGAGCAATGAAACGATTAAACAGGAAGGACGTATCGGCTAAAGTTCGGAGGCATCATCGATCAGATCAACGCCCGGCTGTTGCATCTTCGGCGGACTCCCCCTCAGCCGGGGGGGTATGGACAAACCACAGGATCGGCGAGGAGACGATGCCGTCGGGGTCGGTCAACGTCGCGGTCATCTGCTTATCCACCTGCGGGCGGGTCGTCGATAGACGGATCGAGCCGGGCGTATCCATATTCCCCTTCGGCGTGGTCGTGCTGTCTTGTGCGGCGTCCCCGGGGCCTTGGTCGTTTTCGGCCCATACCTCAAACGTGTACTGGGTGTTGCCGGTCAAGCCCGATACGGTCTGGCTGCTCGTGCCCGCACTCTTCCAAGGCGTCCAACTACCGCCGGCGGGCTGCCAGCGGTGTTCATAGCCGGTAATCGTCGATCCCCCATCCGAGCCAGGCGCGTCCCACGTCAAGTGAACCGAGGTGTCGCTTTGCGCGGTCGCCGTGAGGTTTTGCGGCTCCAACGGCACATTGGCCTGCACCGCGCCGGTCGGATCGCTGGCGGCCGTGTCTTGGTTGGTGCCGTGCCCGTCCTGGTAGCGCACCGTCGCCCGCAGTTGATAGCCCCCATCCGCATCCTGCGGCGTGTAGCTGGACCCCTCCGGATACGAAGCGCCCTCTCCCTCGCCCGCGCCTTCGGCACACGGCGACGGCAGATCAACCCACGCCGCGGTCGCACTGGTCCGCCGCTGCCACGTCCAACACGCCCCGTAGATGCCCCCGTCCGCGTCCGTCAGCGTCGCCGTCGTGCTGTCGGCCGCCCCGGCGCCAAACGGCTGATTGACCGCCCGCACCGCAAAAGTGCATGCCTGTCCGTTGGTCAAGCCCCCAATCGTCAGGCTATCGACCGAAGCCCCGCCGGCCACCGGCGACCACAGCACCCCTCCTTCCCCACTATACCAATACTCGTACCGCACGAGGGACGAGCCCCCCGTCCGCACCGGAGCCGACCAACGCAAGCCCACCTGCCCGTCCCCGGCCGTGGCCGTCAATCCTTGTGGCTTCCACGGCGGACCGACCACGGCCGCGGTCGTGTCGCTGTGGGCACTTTGATCGCCATGCCGGTCGGTATAGTACATCTTCGCCAGCAAGCGCGAGCCCAAATGCACCGTGCTGACCGAGAGAATCCGCGACACCTCTTCTAAGCCCTGACTGGTGGCTAAAGCCCCCTCGGTATCGTAAAACAACGACCACTGCAAACTATTCGGCTTTAAGACTAAGGGGCCGTCTTCGTCGGTCAGGGTTGCCCGTAGCGGGTTGCCCACCTGCGGCGTCAGCGACGACAACTCCAGCGTACCCGGATCATCCGCATCCGTTACCCGCACCGACACCGCCAGCGTATCCGCCAACGGCGGCGTGCCATCATCGGTGGCGACTACTGCCACCGCATACATACGGTCGAGGTCGGCATCGGCCGGCTGCTCATAGTTGGGCAGACGGGCAAAGGCCAACACCCCGCTTTGCGCCCCCAACGTGAAATGGGACGCATCATCCCCGGCCTTCGACCACGTGATCGCATCGTTGTCCGCGTCGGTGGCCGTGTACGTGCCGACCGCTGTGGTGTGTTCGTTGACCGTGGGCGTCGCCGGCGCGGTCGGGTCAATCACCGGCGCACGGTTGGGCGGAGCCGCCACCGGAGCCGTCCAAGCGCTCACGACCGTGTCCCGGACGGTGCCGTGCCCGTCCCGATACGACACCCGCGCCTGCAACACGAAGGTGAAGTCCACATCCGACGACCTCGGCGTGTACATCTGTTCGTAAAAAAAACGCCACGCCTGCTCCCGCGGAAAGTTTTTGCCTACTTTATACCACTCCCACTCCACATCGCGGATATTCCCATCCTCGTCGGTTAGCGTCGGCGTAAGCACCTCGCCGACCAAAGGCTGCAACGAAGACAACGCCAACGTGCCGGCATCTTCGGCGTTGGAAACCGTCACCGTGACCGTCTGGGTCGCCATTTGGGTACCGTAGCGGGCGATTATATCCACCATGTAGGGGTGATCCTCGCCCAGTGCCTCAAAGTTCGGGGCTGTATTAAACGTCAGTACGCCAGTGGTCGTCCCGATACGGAACAGGGACTCATCTTGGTCCGTCCCCAAAGACCACGTAACCCCCTTATACGGCGAGGTGTACGCCGCCACCGAGTCCGTGCGGCTTTCGGCATACGACACGCTTTCCGGTCCCGAAATGGCCGCCTGCGGCGTGGCCGCCACCTCCGTCGTATCGCTGTAGCCCACTCCGTTCTCAGACCGCATCTGGAAGGTGTACGCCGTGCCATTGGTTAATCCCGTTACGACTTGCTCCACCCCCTCGGTGTTGGCCGCCTGCGCCGTCCAATCCGGCGACCAACTGGCCCCCCCGTCGGCACTCTGACGCCACTGATGCTGCACAAACGCCGAGCCGTTATCCACCCCAGCCGTCCAGCGCCACGTCACCTGACCATCGCCCGCCGCCACCGTCAGCGTCGGCGCACCCGGACGACCCACCGGCGTGACCACCACCGCCGTCGAGTCGCTCGCGCCCACCGCATTGACCGCACGCACCCAAAACGTATAAGGCGTACCGTTGGTCAACCCTGTAACCTGCAGGCTATCAGCCGAAGTCCCCCCATCAACCGCCGTCCAATCCACCCCGTTGGCACCACTCGCCCCCTCACTGGTTCGCTGCTGATACTCATAGTGCAGGATTGGAGAGCCGTTATCCGATGACGCGCTCCAACGCAACGTCACTTGACCATCACCCGCCGAGAACGACACATCCGGCGCGTCCGGCGGCCCTATCACCGCTCCGGTTGCCATGCTCTCAGCCGTCTTGTTGGGGCCGAGCCCGTCGGTATAACTCACTCGCGCCTGCAGTTGATCAACTATGTCCTCGCGCATCGGCGTGTAGTTCGGGCCATCCGCCGACGGAATGGTCTCCCACATCACCAGTGGACTCTCCCGACGCCACCACGTCCAATCCGTATCGGAGATTCCTCTGTTCGGATCCGAAAGCGTCGCCGTCAGCACATCGCCTACCGTCGGAGTAGCAATGTCTCCAGACGACTCCAACGAGATCGCGCCGGGCCGGTCGAGCGTGAACAGGGACCACTGCGCTATGTCCCCTTTATCACCCTCAGCGGTGACCGCCCGCACTTGGAAAGTGTAATTCACCGTGTTATCGTCCTTCAATAACGCAACCGTGCCCTCGATCGTGCCCGTGCCATCGTCGGTAGGATCAGAATCCCAAGTAGAACTCCAACTTGTGTCCCCGTCGGTACTATACTCGTAGCCGCTGATGCTCCCCGGGCGCAGCGTAGGCTCGCCCCAACTCAGGGTCACCTTGTTCCAATTATTGCCCGTGCCCTGACTCGGCAGACTGGAACTGAACACTACCGGTGCACTTGGAAGAAAGCGGATTTTGACGCTCACGGACCCATCTGTTGCGTTCTGCGTAATCGCCTTCACCGCGATGCCGGTGAACACCGTCTGCGTATCATCTTTATAATCGTCTGTACCCTTGCCATCGTAACCATCCGTCGAGGGGTTGGTATAAGGCGTGAATTCGCCAGAAGTCCACACATCGTTCGCGTCGCCGATGTTGCCTACATTACTTGAAGCCCCAGAGTACCAAGTATCCAAGTCGTCCTTTCCGGTAGCCGTATTACGGATCCCGCTGGCAAAAAGTCCATCGGCGCACTCCACGTCAACGTGCTTGTGCTCTTCAAAGGCGTTGACATCCTTACTGCCATAAGGATTTTTTCCTAATGATGGGAAAAGACTTTTGTCGAGATTGGCGGGATCCACATCCTCGTCAACGTGATAGATCAACAGCCCGCTCGTTGGCGCGTAGTCATCGTAGTAGCTGCCTCGGCTATGCTCGGTGTGCGTATTCTGCCGGCAGGGCAATCGCACCAAAAATTGAGATTTGTCATAGGGTTATGTTATATTTTCTGTGTCTTTTTCGCTGGCGCTGGCGCGCGGTTTTTCTCCCCTTCTCCTGGAACGTTTCCCCATGGCCTCTTCGGCTGATTCACTGATTGAACATTTTTCCCAGGTACCCGATCCACGTATCGAGCGCAGCCAACGGCATCGTCTCATCGATATTGTGGTCATTGCCGTGTGTGGCGCGATCTGCGGGGCCGACAACTGGGTGCATATCGCTGAGTTTGGGCGGTCCAAATACGACTGGCTAAAAACCTTTCTGGCATTGCCCAACGGCATTCCTTCCCATGACACCTTCGGCCGCGTCTTCGCCCGGATCTCGCCTGCGCATTTCCAAGACTGTTTCAGTGCTTGGGTCCAATCCCTCCTCCCCAAGCTTGATGCGGAGATTGTGCCTATTGATGGCAAGACGTTGCGCCACTCTTATGATCGAACCTCGGGTAAGGCAGCCGTACATATGGTCAATGCCTGGGCGGTGAAAAACCGACTGGTGTTAGGCCAGTTCCACTGTGCAGGCGGTCTGGACGAGATCACCATCATTCCCCAACTGCTGCGTGTGCTGGCGCTCAAAGGCTGCATCGTCACCGTCGATGCCATCGGCTGCCACAAAAGCGTGGCCGAACAGGTCATTGACCGGCAAGGCGATTACGTGCTGGCCGTCAAGGCTAATCAGCCCAAGCTGTTGAATCATCTGCGTCAGGTCTTCGACCGACAGGAGTCTCACTTGCATCAGGATCTATCGGTCGACACGTTTGAGACCTACGATGAAAACCACGGCCACATCGAGACCCGCCGGTACTGGACCACCGATCAGGTCGACGATTTTGCCGATTGGACGGCTTGGAAGGGCTTAGGCTTGTTCGGTATGGTCGAAGCCCAGCGACAGGTAGGCGATCAAGTCTCCGTGGAACGACGCTACTATATCTCCAGCTTGGACAACGATGCCCAGCGGTTTGGTGAAGCGGTGCGCAGGCATTGGAGCATTGAAAATTCCTTGCACTGGGTACTGGATGTGGTCTTCCGCGAAGATGACTCACGGGTACGCACCGGCCATGCCCCGGAAAATATGGCCCTCCTGCGACAGATTGCCGTGAGTCTGCTCCAACAAGAGAAGACGGCCAAGGTCGGCGTCCAGACCAAACGGCTCAAGGCCGGATGGGATAACACCTATTTGGCTAAAGTATATTGCCCTGCATAGCGTACTTATTGAGGAAAAGGCCCTTATTGGCTGTCAGCCCCTTTCCTCAAGCCCAAGGAGTGTAACCCTATGAATACAAAACGGCCCTCCCTCATCGCCCTGATCCTGCTGAGTACCCTGTTGGCCCTCCCCGCAGACGCCCAAGTTGACATTGAGGGGAGCCCAACAGATTTTCTCCCGCTGGAAGTCGGCAATCAGTGGACCTATGAGCACGTTTATCATAACAGTTTCTATTTCTACGATGACTTCTTCTTCAGCTATGACTACCCTTGGGCCGCGCCAGGCAGCAGCGTCAGGCGGGCGGTCGTACGGGCACTGTTGGAAATGCCTGAGTTTCCTTTTTACCCCGATGACCAAGGCAAGAGATACTGGTCTGATCATTTGGATGACGTCGAGAGATATCGGAACCCTCCTTTAAGAGAACTAACCATTGAGATTACCCATACCGAGATCATTGAGGGCCAAGAGTATTTTGTCTTTAGCGACGTGCCGTACGACTGGCCGCCGGTGCCCAATTTTTTTCTAACCGGCCAAAAGGTGCGCTTCTCAGACGAGGGTGCTCTATTGTTTCGCCGGAATGGGCAAGACATTCCTTTCTATGTCTTTCAAGAGGAGGCTTATTATATCACGCCAGAATATCCCGTGCTGCAAAATGAAAACCTTCCGGTCAAACATACCCTCTGGCCTTTCTTTTCCCCTGCCGGGGAGCCTCTCCTTGAGGGTCTCAAGCATCCTCCTAGCTTGAGTATGGCATCGTCGGTTGTTTTTAATGTGAGTTGGTTGGAGGGTCTTCCTAAAGCTGATTGGCTGAATTATCATGAGGATGCTGTTGACCTTGGTCTTGTTGGGTTTGAAGCAGGATACGGGATCGTCTTTTACGACATGGTGCTCTGGGCGAACAATTGGGGTCCTTCTAACGTACCTGTGTTAGACTTTGGTAATAGTATTCTCCCGGTTTCGGCGGTTATTGGTGGCCGAAAGCTCGAAGTTTCGTATGAGCCCTTCCGTTTCAAATGGACAAACGTCCAGTCCACCACTTGGGGCCAACTCAAAGCGCGTCACCGGCAGCATCCCTAAGAATGCCTCCTTGTCGGGGCCGCCGCATGGGTCCCCTGCGCTCCGCAAGCAGGGGCGGAAGGCCCGCACCGTTGGAGCCTTCGCGCACCAGCGCGGCCAAGGCATACGCTGCCGCACCCATAGAGCCGTACAGACCGCGACCCATGCGGCACCGAGTGAAGCACCGCACATCAGCGCGGCGATCATCTGGCCCTTGAGGGGGCTTAAAGAATCGTAGCCTAACGGCCGAAAATTGAGGAGATGGAGGGTAAGTAGTTGTTTTTTAACGACTTATGAAGATTTTTATCGGCGGAATCTTGGGACTGGAAGCAAGACGCAGCCATCTCGGCAGGCTTTGCTTGCGGCAACGTCATCGCAAATGTTAGGTGATGTACCATCTTCCAGTTCGTCCTCCGACGGGCGGGACCGCTGCTTCAGCGGCAACGCCGGAAAGCATAGTGAAACGCTAAATGGGTTGTCAAGAGAAAATTTCACCCGGCACAACTCAAGCCACGTTCCTTCCCTGCGACTGCGGCCCGTTTACCTAACGTGAAATTGGCAATCGTACCATAGGCGCTAGGTTCCCGGTCGCCGCCGAAGTGTCAAGGCCGGCCCGCTAGCGGCCGAGCGACTTTTCCCGCCGCAGGTCAATATCAAAGATGCGCAGGTAGCGGCCCTGAAACTCGCCGATGACTTCGGGAATCTGGTCTTCGTCGAGATCGAGCAGGCCCATGCGCTCACCAAAAGGCTCGGGCGACTGCCACTCTAAGTCGAAGAAGCGGGCGTCGAACACGTAGCCGTCGTTGAGTACAATCTCGTCTTCGTCGTCTCCATCGACGTCGCCGATGAGAATCTGATGGGCTGTCAAGTCGGTTTGGTCGCTGCGCCACTGCTCGTACTGGTCGCGGCCGTCGTACACGACTAAGCGACCATCGGCGCAAAACACGAGCTCGGGCTGAGGGTCGTCGTCGATGTCGCCGATGGTCAGGCGGCGAATTGCTCCACAGCAGCGTGTAGTCCTGCGAGTCGAAGTAATACACGCGGCCGTGGTCGGTATAGGCGACGATCTCGTCGAGCTGGTCGTCGTTGATGTCGAGGACGAACACGCCGGCCACCGCCCCTTCGAGATAGTCGCTGTCCCACACCTCGGTATAGGTGCGGTCGCGCTCCTCATAGACGTGGAGTCGGCCATCGTTGTCGCCGAGCACGAGGCGATCTGGGCCTTCGCCCGCAGGCAAGCGCTGGATATTGTCGAATTCGTCTAAGTCTCCACTATAAGCCGGCCATTCCGCAGCTTGGCTCGACAGCGGAACCAGCCATAACGCGCATAAGATCAATCGCAACATAATGGTCACTACTCCTTGATGGCGGCCGCCCGAGCGGCCTCATATACGGAAAGCAAGGGCACTTGGTGCTGTTGGGCTAGCCGCGCGCAGTCCTCGTATTCAGGCGCGGCACGGCGGCGTCCGTCTAGATAGCTAAACTTGACGTTGACCTCCCCGTACGGCGTGGCAACGGCGCGGACCTGGCGTTTCAAGACGCGGCGTTCTACCCCGTAGTAGCGCAGGCCGATGGTAGTAGTTTCTTGCAGGACGATCGCGGCTAGCTCGTCCAAGCGGCCCACCGGAGCGAGGACGCTGAGAACATTGCCCGGACGACCTTTCTTCATCAGGACCGGCGTGGCGTACACGTCGCACGCGCCCTGCGCTAGTAGCCGGTCGAAAAGGTAGCCGTACACCTCTGGATTCATATCGTCGATATTGGCTTCGATCAGCAGGACGCGCTCGCTAGCCGGAACGCGCTCACCCAAGCGCAGGCGCAATAGATTGGGGATGTCCTCTAAGTCGCGGCGACCCGCGCCATAGCCAACGGCCTGTTGGCAAAAGGGCGGCTGCGGCCCAAAGGAACGAGCTAAAGTGGTGATGATCGCCGCCCCGGTCGGAGTGACGAGTTCAGCGCGGATATCGGTCTGTTCAGTCGGCACGTCGCGGCAGAGGGCCAAGACCCCAGGCACGGGCACCGGGTAGCGCCCGTGTGCGCAGCGCACAAAACCCGTGCCAAAGCGCAGGGGCGAAGCGCAGACCTCTTCTACCTCCAAGAGCTGGAGACCGGCCACGGCCCGGGCGTCGAGGGCCCCCACTTCGTGCAGGGCCACTTCGGCGGGCGCGGCGTTGTGTACCTCGGCTTCGGCTGCGCACAGGCGCTCAAATACGCGGATGGAGCGCTCCTTGACGACGTCGTCTAAGCGGCTGTCGTCAATGCGGCTAGTTATATCTTTGAGATGGGCGTGGGCGTGATCGTGCGTGGGCTCGCCAGACAGGTCGAGATGGTGCTCGGCGTCGCCCAACGGCGCGCCAGCCACACAGACCTTAGCGCGGGTGGCGGCAATGGCGTGCCGGGCGGTGGCTTCGCGCTCAATGGCGACGTTTTTTACGCCTAACTTGGCAATTTCTCGGTTGAGGTCCGCTAGCGGGAGACCCGCGTCGAGCAGGGCACCCAAGATCATGTCGCCGCTGATACCAGAAAAGCAGTCAAAGTAGGCGATCTTCATCTTCGCCTCCCGCACTCAGGGCAGGCGCTTGAGATCGGCCTTGCGCTTCTTCCAGTCAAACTCCTCGGCAAAATCGTACACATCGACGAAGTCTTCAATCCGATCCTCGGCTGTCTTGCGCAGCAAATTCGCATCGACCAAGTTGAAGACAATCTCGCCAAAATCGCGCGTTTGCTCAATGCCCCAGTGGGTAAAGACCGAGCGGGTGAGCGGCCCAAATTGATCGGCGCTGTACTCGCTGATGCCAAAGAGCAGATCCCGACCGGAAATGTGTCGCTTCTCTTCGCTCAAGGTATCGTTGTTCTTGCCGAGCTTTTGCACCGTGTATCCTAGCGCATCGTATATAAAAAGATACGCATCGCTCTTGTAGCGCCCGTCGCGCTCGGCTAGATTTTCTATTTCTTGCAGCGCTTTTGGTTCCATCGAAAAAGGTCGATAAGGCCAATAAAACTAGAGTGGTGCGGATGTCAAGGTCGAGGCATGACGCCAAGTGCGCGGGCCAAGCTCGAGGACGTGCAAAAGCGCGTCGCGCTGGTGGACAAAGTCCGGCAACAGATCGTCAGCTAGGGTGGGTACGGCATGGCCTTCGTTGATGAGTTCGGGATTGATGTGATGGTCATTTTTGATGATTTCGTAGTGCAGGTGGGAGGCGGTCGCGAGTCCGGTGGCACCGACCTTGCCGATGATCTCTTTTTGCTCTACGAGCTGACCCTCGCGAACCAATATCTTGCTCAGGTGCGCGTAGCGGGTGCGATAGCCATTGGCATGGACGATTTCGACTAATTTGCCATAACCGCCTTTCCAGCCAGCGAACGCGACCTGTCCGCGGGCCGTAGTCCACACCAAAGTGCCCGTCGGCGCACCATAGTCCGTACCTAGATGGGGACGCTGCTTTTTGAGAATGGGATGGAAGCGTTGGCGGTTGAAGCGCGAGGTGATGCGATTGACGCCGAGGGGCTTGAGTACGAACATCCGGCCGAGGGAGCGGCCGCTGGCGTTGTAATAGGCACCCTCCCCCTCGGTGGCAGCATAGCGGACCGCCAACTCGGTCACTCGTTCACCTTCATAGCGCGCCAACAGGACGTCGCCGTAGCGGACGAAGTGCTCGTCGATGTAGAGCTTTTCAAAGACAACTCCTAGCCGATCGCCGCGCCGCGGGTCCCGCTGGAAGTCGATGACGGCACCAAATATGTCATCGGCGAGCACATCGCTGAGTGCGTTGCCCTCCCCGGCTGCGCTGATGGCGTTGGAAAGGTTGTCTTTAATGCGCACTTCGAGCCGCTCGACCCGTCGCTCCAGCGGTAGCTGCAACTGGCGAGCAACAAACTGACCATCGTGCAATTTCACCTCGATCGGGCGATCAGGGGTGCGGTGAGGCGTGTAGCAGAAGCGGCGAATGGCGTCGCTGGTGTCGATTGCGACCTCGTAGTAGTCGCCCGCCTTGACTTGCGCGGGATCAAAAACCGCGTACAGCGCTTCGTACAGCCGTTCCAATTGGCCGCTCGGGACATGACACTGCTTGAGCAAGCGGTCAATGGAATCCCCGGGACGCAGCGCGGCGGCAATCGTTCGCGTGGGATCGTCGGGCGGAGGCGGAATCGGGGGGCCGACAAACGGCAACTCCCACACGGCGGACGCAGCGGCCGGAGTAAAAGCTACTTCCCCGAAATGAGCGACTGCGCCCGCTGAGGGCTGAGAGGACATCCCCAAGCGCAGTGCGACAAGCGCAAGGATGCCCCAGAAGCAAGTGGCAAATCCAAATCTCATTTCAAGATATCTAGGGAAAAAACAAGGGGCCTGACAACGGGTGGGGAACCGTTGACCAATATGAGCAAGACTTTAATATATACAACTTACGCTATTTAAGCATTAAGGATTTTTGCGATGACCAGTCCGCTCTACGATCTAAAAGCCATGCTGCCCGACGAACTCGACCGGCTCGTCGGCGAGTTTGACGAACCGGCGTACCGCACCCGTCAAATCTTCGATTGGCTCTATGCCAAGGGCGTGCGCGACGTCCGGGAGATGACCAATATCTCCAAAATTTTGCGGGACAAGCTCGCCGAGCAGACGCGCATTACTTGCCTAAACCTCGTCAAACGTCAAGAGTCGGCCACGGGCGAAGCGGTCAAATTCCTCTTTGAGCTACCCTCTGGACAACTAATCGAGTCCGTGCTGATCGTCGATGGCATCCGGCGCACAGCGTGCCTGTCGTCGCAAGTGGGCTGTCCGCTCGACTGCAAGTTCTGCGCCACCGGGCGGATGGGAATGATCGCCAACCTCGAAGCCGGGCAGATCGTCGATCAACTCTTGCAAGTGAACCAGTTCGCCCGCGCACGGGGCGAGCAGGTGACCAATGTGGTGATGATGGGGATGGGCGAGCCGTTGCTCAACTACTCGGCGGTCGTGCGCGCCCTAAAGCTAATGCGCCTAAAAGAGGGCATTGGGTTGGGGGGACGGAAAATCACGGTTTCTACCGCGGGGTACATTCCGGGCATTCGCCGGCTCATGGCCGAAGATCTCAACGTGGGGTTGGCCATTTCGCTCAACGCCACAACCGACGAAATGCGCGAACAGCTCATGCCGATCAATCGCAAGTACAAGATCGCCGACCTCTTGGCGGTCGCGAGCGAGTTTTTCGCCTGTCGCGGCTATGGCGTTACCTTTGAGTACGTGCTCATGGCCGGCTTGACCGATGCGGACGCAGACGCACAGCGGCTGGCCGGACTGACCCGCGACATTCCCTGCAAGATCAACCTCATACCCTACAACGAAACAACAGACCACCGCTTCCGCCGACCAGCTCGCCAGCGCCTAGAGCAGTTCTACCAAGTGCTCAGAGGCTGCAACGTCGAGTTTACCGTGCGCCACAGTCGCGGGCGGGACATCGACGCCGCCTGCGGCCAACTCTATCATCAGCAAAAAAAATGAGCTGGGGATCGTGAATTTCAAAGGACATGTCTTGGGAGGAGTCGTCACGGGAACCGGAGTGGCGATAGGTGCGGTTTCCTCCGGCGCTGTCGCACCCGACGACCTAACTACCCAAGCCGCCGTCGTCGGCACTGCGCTGTTCTTTTCCCTCTTTCCCGACTTGGACACGGCTTCGGTCGCACAGCGGTGGTTTTTCCGCGGCGTCTTCTGCGTCTTGCTCTATCTGGGCTGGACCGAACACTACGAATTGGCGACCATAGTAGGCATCTTGTGCGTCCTACCGCTTTTGGATCACCACCGCGGCTGGACGCACTGGAAGATCAGCCCGTTCATCACTGTAGGGGTGCTGGGCACGAGCTACGAATACTGGCGAGCGCGGCAGGCTTTTCTCGGGGAATTTACCTGGGACAACGTGCACACTCTGCTGGAAGGGCACTTGGTTTTCTTTGTAGCCTGCATCGTCGGTTGGTACACCCATCTCTTGCTAGACGGGTGCTTCAAGGTGTTCCCCACCAGCCAAGACCACCACTGAGGCAACTCAGTCGCTCTCGGCCTCGGCCTCGGCGTCTTTTTCTTTTTTCTTACTGACGAACTTCTTGATCTTGGCGATGGCTTCGGGCACCAATCCGATGATCTGACCCCAACCGGCCTCCTGATCGCCGATGGACGCCACCTGTACCCTGCCGTCGGCATCGACGATGAGAAAGGCGATGGGTTCGATGTTCGCGCCGCCGCCCGTCCCGCTCTGCCCCTTGCCCTCCTGCCCGCCACCGGCTCCAAAGCCAAACGATATTTTCGATACCGGAATAATGGTCAAGTCGCCGGCCTGAAACGGCTGCCCGATGACGGTTTCGGTTTGCACGATGCGGTGCAACTCGCCTAGGACGCGCTCGACTAGGGATTCTACGGACGATGCCAGATCGGGGTACGGAAGCGCGTGGCCAACAAGCGGTATGCCACCTGCAAGCCAAAGCGCCCCAAGAGCAAAATTAACAGGCCCAATTGCAAATGAGCGACCAAGTCCAAGCGACCAAAGGCCCCCGTGTGCACGAAATCCGGGCTGACGTTTATTTGTATCTTTCCCTGGTGTGCTGCTGCAACCGCCTGTAAATAGCCATAGACCCGCCCGGTTTGAGCCGGGTCGGCAAGGCCCAAGCGGCCTCGGATTCGCAGCCTTTTGAGCCAAATGATGCGCGGCAGACTCGCCAATAGCCCAAGACTGGGCTTGATCAGCAGGCGCACGAGCGCCCGCAGGTTCCGTTCACTAGCTTTAGGCGCGGCCTCTCGCTTGGCTCGTCGCCGTGCTCTTTGCCTGCGCTCGACTTGAGTCCGCAGCGGCAGGTAGGGGTACGGCAGGAATTGGCCCAAAAGCACGGGCGCGATGCGCAGGCCCTTGGGCCCCCATCGCAGCCCAAGCCCAAGCCCTCCCCAGAAAAAGGACAGCCGCACTCCCCATTCCCAAAAGTCCGGCAAGCCCTCGCGCCGACAGCGCACAGCAAAAGTCATAGGGGCGCACAACGCGCCGAGGCCGAGCGCACCCAACGCGCCGAGTGTGGGAAATATCCAGTCTAGCATGAAGAGGGGCGCGGCTTTTGCTGCCACGCCGCGTTCCAATCCGTGCGTCCGGTACACTGCATGACGGCGAACAAGGTGACAATGCACAAAGGTGATGGCCAAACTAGTTTACAACCTATCGGAGCGCGCTGGTTCAGTCAAGCCTTTCTAAGGATGCAGACAGGAGATCCTGTCTTGACAGCACTCCCCTCGTACGTTAGGCTTAAATCAGACGTAAGTTACAGTTAAAAAGCGAGTTAGGCTTTTTTGCTCAAGAGGCCAATACACGGCAAAATCGACGAAGAGCGAACCGAATGGCAACCCAAAAGACAGTAGGAAGGCGCGTCCTTCAAGGCAGAGATTATGGCAGTTATTGGCGCGGGCTAGGGGTAGTCATCGCGCTGGCGCCCGCTCGACGCTCAGTGCGCGCCTAGACCAACCGGCGATTGCCGGGCCGGCGTTGGATCAGCAGTCCATCCTCTATCTGCACTACTTCCCCGGCGATGGCGAAGCCATAGTCAGCGCAGACCTACGGAGTCTCGGCAACGCGCAGTTGCAGAACGTCCGCTCGGCGCTGGGCAAGGCGCAGCTAGAAGCAGCGTCAATCGGCATAGACTATGCAGCGCGGCCTTTGGCCGGAGAACACATCGACACCCTCTACATCGACCTAGTCGCCGCTGAGTTGGGAACAATTGGCTGGTCCGCGGCAATTCACTCCTCGCTCGACCCACAGGGCGCTCCGGCCCACCAGATCGAATTCGACCTAGCGGTGCGCCCGCCACCAGCCATTTCGTGGTCCATTGAGCCACAGCGGGTCTATCAGGGCGAGCGCTTTGACTTGCGCGCGATTGTGCGCCTCGACGATGCCGCCGGGCCACCCTTAGAAGAGCTGAACTGGATCTGGCCGCCGGAACTAAGCTGGCCAGAAGGCGACGCTCCGCAGCGCTGGGAGGGCAGCTTGACCCCCGGACAGGCTGACACGCTCTCTTGGCCGGTACTCGTGGCTCCGACCCACCTTGGGCCCCTACCCTTGGCGGTCGCTGCACAGGTCTCCGGCCAGAGCCCAGTGGACCTAGCAACCCAGCACTTGCAGGTGGACCCACTGCCCGTGATGGCCTTGGAGCCTGGATTTATGATGGCGATGGAAACTGGGTTTATGGAAGTGGGCAAGCGCGGGCCAGTCACCTGCATATGGCGCAACGAAAGCGCCGAGCCCATCGCCTTGGCGGCCCTGCGCCTGCAAGTTGCACCAGCGTTCTCGGATGTCTCATTAGTGGAAGGGCCACCAAGCGCAGCACTTGTACAAAGCAACGGGGAAACCGAGCCGAGCCTGCTGGTGGACGGCTTAGATAGCCTAGGCGCGGGCGCAGCGATCCGGGTGACGCTCGAAGCTGTGCCGCAGCGCCCAGGGCCTTTTACTTGGCAGAGCGCCTGTAAGCCCGTGGGACGGGAGCACTTTATTCCCCTGCGCGGCGCGAACACGGTGCGCGTGGTATGGCCAGGAACGGCCCAAGCCCCAGGCGGCGCACAGCAAACGCCTACGGACTTGCAATTGATCAATCAAGCCTTTGTCCGCGCTCTAGACCACCAAATGGATGCCCTCCCTTTATCCCCGGGTACGCGGCTTTTCCTCCAAGCCGAAGACGAAAAGAACGAGGCTAATTGGGTCGTCGAGGACGCCCTGATCGAGACCTTGCAGCAGCGAGGCTATCAAGTGCTGGTGCGCCAGCCGGAAGAAGCGCCAGCCGACGTGGTTTACTATCGGCTGGTCAGGGCGCGCGTGGTGTACTCGCCAGCACCCCGGCGGCTACTTCTCTGGGGCAACGAACAACGGCGCGAAGCCTATGGCGATCTCTTTCTCAGAATAGAAACAGCCGCCGACCGCATCGTGCGCTGGGACCGCCGCGTCCAAGCCTATAGCTGGGACATGGTGTCTAAGGGGTTGAGCGGGGTCTTGGGCGGGGACGACATGGTCGAACAAACGGTACTCAAACCAGAAAACAAAGCCATCGTGCGCGGCCTATCGGCCGGCATTCTCGGCGGGCTGTTCTACATTTTCTTCGTTTTATAACCTTCAAAACCTCTGGATGCGCCCAGGAGCCTGCTCTTGGGGCCGCCCATGTAGAGGGCACGTGCTCGGCAGGACTCCGCCAGCGATGAAAAGCTCCTCTCGCTGATCGGGACAAAATCGAGTGGCGATCTTGTAGGAGTCGTTGCAGACCGCGTGGCGCACGACGAGGTTTTCTGGGTACTCGAACCTGCGGTTTCTCAGGCTGCGATAGGGTTCCACGCTCGCATAAACCTCCTTCATAAACTCCGCCCACAAAGGCAGAGCCGCTGCCGAGCCGGCCTGCCTCGGCCAGAGACGGAGGCTGGGATCATCTATACCGACCCAGACCCCGGCTACGAGATGGGGCGTAAAGCCGATAAACCACGCATCCGTGTAGTCGTTAGTCGTGCCGGTTTTACCGGCTGCTTGGGACCGGAAGTCGTACTTCGTGCGGATGCCGCGTCCGGTGCCGCCGACTTCATCGACGGCCGAGCGCAGCATGTCCGCGACAATCACGGCCACGGCTGGTCGCAACACCTCCTGCTTGCGGCCGCTTTCCCGCGTAAAAAAGACGTCCCCATCCTTGCGCTCCAAGCGGCTGATGGACATTGGCTCGACGTATATCCCCTTATTGGGGAAGACCGCGTACGCGGCTACCAAGTCGAGAAGCAGCACCTCACTGGTGCCGACGCCAATGGAGGGAATGGCTTGGATGGGCGTGGATATGCCCATGTTGCGGGCATAGCTCCGAATCAGAGACGGGCCGAGTTCGTCGGCCAACTTAATGGAGATGAGGTTGCGCGACTGTTTCAGCCCTTCGCGCAGCGTCATCGGCCCCTTGAACTTCTTGTCGTAGTTCTCGGGGTCCCAAAATTGTTCGCGTCTGTGGTCCCATAGCGTAAAGGCATTGTCGTCGAGCACATCTACCGCAAAGCGATTGTTGTCGATGGCAGCCGTGTACACGAAGGGCTTGAACGCGGACCCAGGCTGCCGCTTGGCTTGGGTGGCGCGATTGAATTTGCTGCGGCTGAAGTCGCGGCCCCCAATCATGGCCAAGATGTGGCCGGTGGCCGGATCCATAGCCACAAAGGCAGCTTGTACTACGGCCGAGTCGCGCGCGCTCTGGGACGCGCCTACGGCTTTTAGGTACTTATCCACCTTTTCCTGCACCTTGCCTATTTCAGTATCAAAGTGCTTTTCGGCGATCTGCTGCAAGACTACAAAGCCCTCGCGATAGGTTGCCATGCCAAACTCGCGCTGCATCTGCTGGCGGACGTGCTCGACAAAGTACGGGGCTATGCCATACGTCTCCTCGTGGCTGCCCCTGCGGGCGTCAATGGGTTCGTTGCGCAGGGAATCGCGCTCGGCGGAAGTAATTGCGCCGTTGTCGGCCATGCTGTACAGCACCAGATTGCGTTGCTTGCGGGCGCGTTCGGGATGGCGCAGTGGGCTGTAACTATTTGGCCTCGGCAGCAGCCCGACGAGCAAGGCGCTCTCTTCGAGCGCGAGCTGATCGACTTCGCTGTCAAAGTACAGGCGCGCTGCCGACTTAATCCCGTAGGCACCGTGGCCGAAATAGACTGTGTTGAGATACATAGTCATTATCTCGGGCTTGGTGTACAGGCGCTCGATTAAAACAGCGGTGATCTGTTCGCGGATCTTGCGCGCGTACGTGGCCGCCGCATCGGCAAAGGAGGCACTGCTGCGCTGAGTGCCAACTTCGGCGAATATACTACGGGCGAGCTGCTGGGTAAGCGTGCTGGCCCCTTGGCCGACGAGACGCCGGTCCTTGAGGTTGGCCAGCAGTGCCCCGGGGATGCGGTAGATATCAATGCCCCAATGCGCGAAGAAGCGCCGGTCTTCAGCCGCGAGGAGGGCGTCCTGCATGGATGCGGGGATTTCCTCATGAGTGAGGATTTCGCGGTTTTCCTCAAGGAAGTCCTGCAAGTGGCGGCCATCGGCCGAATACACGTTGGTGACCCGTTTGGGCCGGAAGCTCCAAGCGTCAATGTCGGGCAAGTTGTCGTTGAAGATCAGATAGGCACTCACGCCGACAACGACATACAAGGCGAGGAAGCAAGCGGTGTAGAGCAGCAGCCTCTTGAGCAGTGAGAGCGTAATCGCGCCTTTTGCCCCTTCTATTGCCCTGTCCAGAAGCTCTCTATTCACATTGAGCAGTAAGAAGCGAGTTGCGCCTTTTGCTCCTGCTATTGCCCTGCTCAGAAGCTCTCTATTCATAATAGCCCTTGACCCAGCGCGTGTTGTATTCCTGCAAATACTCTAGGTGCGCGCTAGTTTGCGGGTAGTGCTCATTCGCTGGGTACGGGTAACCAGACATGCCGTGAAAAGGCAGCGGCCCGACCGTTAGCGAGTGCGCCGAGTGCAGGTCCATGTCCTTGCCAAAGCCGTCGGCGTACAGCAGAAACGAGCGCACCAGACCGGCCGCAGGCGGCGGCAAGGCGGCGAATTCAACGGTCAACTCGTCGCCGTGGAACATGATGACAAAGCGGTCGTCAATGCCCTCGACCAGCTCCTCGACCGGACCGAAGCGGGTGAAGGCTCCGGCGTGGGTGCCCCAAGGCGCTTCTAACGCCAGTTGATCGTAGTGATAGCGAAAAGCAAAGGTGCCCTTGATAGACGTATGGGCCGGGTAGCCGCGCCAGTGAAGGTCACTCTGCGCCGGTTGCAGGCGGTGGACTGTAAGCGGAACGTCCGCAGCGTCGCCGACGAGCAGTTGGTCCCAGTAGAGCGCAGTGTTGGTCTCAATCCGCAGTCGGTAGTCGTCAGACGGGAACAGGCCCGCCAAGTCGAAGAGCGCGTGTTTGGGCAGGCCCGCCGGGCAACCCATATCCGCGCTGACTTCGATCCAACCCCCCTCGCCGTCAGCTACGGCCAAACGGGGCGGATACAGCGACAAGCCGCGCTGCGCCGCGCTCCAATTGGAGGTCGAATGAGCGTAATCGACCCACCCGTAGCCGAGCAAGACCGGATGGGCGAATTCGGACAGGTCGCCCAAGTTCAGCTCTAGCGCATAGTCTTCAGCATAGCCGTGTATGTCGAGGCGACTGAACCCGTCGTACCACTCGTCATCGATCTCTTTCAGCGTAGCCAACACGTCCAGCCCCCGGTGATCGCTGGCGGCTACCGGCGGGCGCAGATTGTGCAGAGGATAGAGTTTGAACTCCGGGTAAGGAGGCTGGGAAAGCAGGCGCTCGTTGGGATACACGTCTAACTCGGGCGGATGATCAACGGCGATAAGTTCGAGGGCATCGACGTAAATGATCTCCTCTAGCTGGTTAGTCAATTGCAAGACGTAGTGGCCGTCCTTGGGGGCCAGCGGCCCCAAACGAACGTACTCGTCGGTATCGGGCTGGTAGTACTGGCCCGGGGCGGTCAAATAGCCAATAATGGCCCCCCCAAGAATATCGGTGACAAAGCGATAGCGCTCGCCGTCCCAAGCGTAGAGGATGGGGCACGAAGTGCCCTTGCGGTCGAGTTCGGTCAACTCCAGCCGCTGTCCAGCCCCGGTGGCCAACTCGGTCTGGCGCACGCCGCCAGGCCAGAGGATGCGGATGAATTCGACCGAATCGCTCTGCGCCAAGCCAAAGTGGAGCACGCCCGCGTACCCTTCGCTGCGAATCTCGCGCTTCTGGAGGCGGTGGGTGGTTTTCACCTCCACCTTAGCTCCGACGCCGTCGCGATTGCTGTTAAGCCCTTGGGCAGCGATCTCGATCCAGTGTCCCCCCTCGCTTTGGTTGTGCAGCACCCGGCCACCCGCCCAAATATCCACGCGGCCGTCGCCGTTGAAGTCGGCCACGAGAACCGCCCCACCCGGCTCGTCAATCGCAGGTTGCGGCTGGAACTGACCGCCGCCGTATGCGAGCGGTTGCAGTTGCTCATCTCCGCAGGCAAGCAGGTCGAGGTCGCCATCGTTGTCGAAGTCAGCGGGAAGCAGCGCCCGCCCACTGGACGTCGCCGCCTCGGCCCGCACGAAGGAGCGACCGGCTTGGTTGGTATGCGTTTCCACGGCACCGTTAGCCGCGACCGCCAAGTCCATATAGCCGTCTTGGTTGAAGTCCTCGACGGCCAGGCCCGCGCCCTGCACGGCACCCAAGCCCAAGGCTTCAGCGATTTCCGCGAACGTGCCGTCGCGATTGTTGGTTTGCACTTGCAGGCCCTCGGCCGAAAGCAGGACTATATCCACGTCGCGGTCGTTGTCGAGGTCGGAGAATGCAGCGCGATCAGCCGCGACCGGATCGGCGGGTTGGCCCGTGGCGGCGAAGCGGGCCTCCCCATCGTTGGCCAGCAGCGAGACGCGCGGGCCGAGCACTAGCACATCGAGGTCGCCGTCGTGGTCGGCATCGCCCAGCGCAACACCGGTCGAAGCCGCGGACAGGGCTTCCCCGGCAGCCCACCCGCCGTCAGCCGCTCGGTAGAGCAAAGTTCCACCTGCACCGCTGAGGACCAAGTCGGCGATCCCGTCGTTGTCGAGGTCGCCGGAGATCGCGCCAGTCGCCCCAAAGCCATCGGGAAGCGTCGGAGCAGTGAGCATTTCCGCTGTGCCGCCAGCGTACAGTTGCACACCCTCGGCCCCGGCCAAGACATCCGGCCGACCATCTGCGTCAAAGTCGCCCAAAGCGGCAAAGCGCACCGAACCAGTCGCCGGACCAGTCGCCGCGAATGCAAAAGGCCCTGCTACGTCGTCCTGACTCGGATCGCCGCCACCGGCGTCGGCGACGGCCTCGGCGTATTTGCCCTGTCCCTGATAGGACGAAGGCTTGGCTGAGCTGATTGAAGTGCTCCAAAGTGCTCTTCCACTCCTCCTCGCGCCCGAGCCGCCGGTAGAGATTGGCCAGTCCATAGTACGCCGACACGTTATAGGGATCGAGGCGGATGGCCTCCTTGAAATCGGCGATGGCGGCCTCGCCCTCGTTTAGCTTGGCCCGCATTTGCCCCATGTAGTAGCGCACGTGGGGGTCGTCGCGGTCGGCCGCGGCCACTTTTTGCAAGGCGGCGAGCGCTTTGTCGTGCTCCCGACCTTGGGCATTGTAGATCAGGCCCAGCGCGTAGTTGGCGTGGAGCAATTCGGGATCAATGGCGATGGCGGTTTGTAGAGCCGTGGCGGCGCTGTCGTACTTGCCGAGGGCGTAGTACGCAATGCCTAAATTGGCCTGCGCACTAGCGTAATCCGGGGCCAAGGCGAGGGCGCGGGCAAACTCCTCCCGGCCGCGCGTGTAGTTGTGCTGATCCATATAGACCACGCCTTGATTGTTGTGCCAGCGCGCCTTGGGAGGCCAAGCCGGCACCTCCTCGGGCGGCCCCTGTTCACAGGCCGCTCCCAAGAGGGCTGCGGCGAGGGGTAGCAGAGCTTGGCGCACCTTGACGCTTGTACGGGGCATGGTTATATTTTTTCCTTTCATAGCGATAGATTTTCGAGCGAGAGTAGCTCAGTTGGTAGAGCTCCACGTTGCCAACGTGGTTGTCGCGGGTTCGAGTCCCGTCTCTCAACCTTCATTTCAATATAGTTAAAACCCCTATTGAGAAAAGCTGGCCCGGTCTTGCGTCGGGTCGAGTTATAGGGAGTCCACGCTCAATTTTCAGAGGAATCCAACGGGCCGGCAAAGCGCTGGCCAAGCCGAAACAAATCGCCTAGTGGGTTTTCGCGATCCTCCAGAGCATCGGCTATAACCGGCCCAATGGAGCCGCCGAATTTAAAGCCGTGGCCACTGCCGCAGCCGGCGATGAGAATTCCCCGCGTCGCCGGGGCCCAGTCAATGACGAAGTGATTGTCGGGCGTATTGGTGTACAGGCAGGCGCGGCCCCCCACCAGTCGGGCCCCTTCCAGATCGGGCAGACGCAGAGCGACAAAGGCGCGAGCCTGATCGAGGAAGTCGGGGCTAGGTTGGCGGTCGGCCTCGGGCTCGGCGCGCTCCACTTTGCTGTCCTCGGCGATTTTGACGTACCCTTCGCGCAGCAGCGGGAAGCCGTACCAAGCCGCCTCGGAACTCAGCGCCGTCCACACGGGAAACGCCTTCTGGGCAAATGCTTCGGGCTTGACCGGGGTCAAGAAGGCCATCTGCTGGCGCGTTATGCACAAGTGGTCTTTTAACGCGGGAAAAAGGCGCACCACCCAAGCACCAGCGGCGACCACGACGCGGTCGAACAGAGGCCGCTCTGACCCTATGGTTAGGTGGATCCCCCGGTCGGTCTCATCCATGTCCTGCACAGGGGTGTGGGAGCGGATGGCAACGCCTTGGTCCCGGGCCAGATCGGCCAGATCGGCTACGGCCTGACCGCTGCGCAAATAGCCGGACCAAGGATCGTAAAAGAGCGCGTCGTCGTCCTGCACGGCAAATTGGGGAAAGCGCTGGCGCACCTGAGTCGGGCTCAGCAGTTCGACCGTCTTCCCCCGCTGGCGCAGCGTCTCTAGGCCGCGGCGAGCCGGGCTGTCAGCGGGCAAATCGCCCCAGATATTGAGCTTGCCAGTCTGGTAGTAAATGGCCCGGCTGAGTTGGTCGTGCCACCGGTGCCACTGGTGCGCGGCCCGCTCGACCAACTCGTGGTAGGTCTCCTCGGGGTAGCTGGTGCGGCGGATGACTTTGGCCACATCGGTCGAGGAGGCATCTGGACAGGGGATGGGGCCGCGTTCAAAGAGGGTGACCTGATGGCCGCGCCGATTGAGTTCCAAAGCCGCGGCCAAGCCGAAAATCCCCGCCCCTACAATGCCGACGCGCATGGCTGCCAACGTTAGAGCTTCTCAGCGCGGCGCTCGCGGATTTGCAGCAGGGCCGGCAGCAGGGTGACGGACGTGATAAAACAGGACCCCAAGCCCACCAGCGACAGCACGCCAATCGACGAGAGCGCCGGGTGGATGGCCGGCACCAATCCCGAGAAGCCAACCATCGTCGTCAGCG
>JAGWBY010000198.1 GCA_021295675.1 Candidatus Latescibacterota bacterium
CTTCGACCTAGATACAGGCGCAGTGCTGGCCGAGATGGAATTCCCCGGCCAGCCCAACGGCAGTCCCATCAGCTATATGGCTGACGGGCGTCAGTATATCGTATTCCCAATCAATAGCGACGATTGGGTGCCGCAGCTTTTAGCGCTGGCGTTGCCGGAGTGAAGGTCACCCCCTCGGCAGCGGTAGTTCCACCTTTGCATTCCCCTCAGCCTGCGACCACAGCGCAGCTACCATGATCTCCAACACGTACCGGCCTCGCACAGCCGGCGACGAGCTGTGTGCTTCACCCTGTATCGCCTGCGCCAGTTCCTGTACAGCCGGAATCAAGTTGGCACCAAACGCCGGCGGCGGCGACACCACCTCGGGCGTCCCCTCAGAGGTGTCGGTTTTCCAAGCCATGCAGTGCTGATCGGTCACCCAGAAGCGACCGTCCGTGCCCTGTAAGTCCAACTCGAACATCTGCGGCGTCCGCTTGGCGCAATTGATCAGCCCGCGCACCCCATTGGCAAACTCGACGATGATCGTCGATCCGGGATCGAATTGCGGGTCCTTGCCGCCCCGGCCGTCGTACACCGGGCCGTAGTCTTCAAATCCGCGCTCGTGTGCGGCGAGCACCCACACCGGCGCGGCGTCCGCAAAAAAGCACACTGCATCAACCAAGTGCGTCCCATTGCGGAAGAGCATGGCGCGATGACCGCCTAAGTGGGCCACAATCCTCGTCAGACTGCCGATCTCGCCGCTGCGGATAGCCGTGCGCACGGCCTGATAGGAAGGCAGCCAACTGCGCGTGTGATCCACCGACAATACCGCGTTGTGGCGGGTGAGCGCGTCGATGATGCGGTCAGCATCCTCCGCCGTGGTCGCCAGCGGCTTCTCGCAGAAAATGCCGCGCACGCCCGCGGCCACCGCATCGCAGACCGGGTCGGCGTGGAGGTGATCTGGGGTGGCCACGCTCACCACGTCGAGGCGTTCCCGCTCCAACATCGTGCGGTAATCCGCGTATTCGGCGACGGATCCTCGTTCGATCTCGGCCCGCTCGTAAAAGCGCGCCAACACCTCCGGGTTTATGTCGCAGACCGCCGCGAATTCGTATTCCGGGGCGCGGGCGTATGCGTATCCATGCCCCCCACCCACACCAGCGCCAATAACGGCCGCACGCAACTTGCCTTCAGCCATCACTCATTCCTTTCTCAAGTGTTCATGTACTCGCGCACAAAAGCCGCTGACGCCGCCACCTGCTCTTCCTCTAGACTGTGCAATATCAACGACCCGTCAAAGCCGATCTGCCGCAAGCACGCCAAGTAGTGATCGTAGTCGAGCAGCCCTGTGCCCGCAGCTTGGTGCCCGACGTCGCCGTCCTGCTCCAAGTCCTTGGCGTGGGCCAGTCGAATCGAATCCCCGAGCAGATCGAATGCCTCGTCTAAGACCTCGCGCATTCTCGGTAGCTGGCCAGCGTGGAATAGGTTGGCTCCGTCGATAACCACCTGCAAATGCTTGGATTGTATCTCGTCGAGCAAGCGCCGCGCCTTCTGCGCCGAATCCACCACATTGTTGACCTCCGGCTCGAATACAAGAGTTGCGCCCTGCGCTTCGGCAATCGCCACGGCTTCTCCCATGGCCGAGACCATTTCGGTCCACGCGGCCGGCGTGCTGTTGTCGGGATGGAATCCCCACATATAGTCGAGGTTGCGCGTTCCGGTGCAAAAGGTAATCAACTCGGTCCCCAACTTGCCGCTCGCAGCGGCCAGCGCGGCGAGCCACTGCATCCCAGCTCGGCGATTTTCTAAGTCGGGGTCGATGATATTAAAGGTCCCCGACAGCGCAGCGATCTCAATGCCCCGCGTTGCGTGCGCCATGCGAATGCGCTCGCAATCGGCGTCCGTCAGCGCCGCCGGATCAATGCCCGCAGCCGTCAAATCGAACTGCACAGCCTCCAAACCGGCGGCCTGCACCCCATCCAAGCTCTCTTCCAGCGTCGGCCGCGCAAAAACCTTGTGAAAAATCCCTAACTTCATTTCTATCCCTTTCTCTCAGCACCGGCGCATCTTCTGACATCGCCAAGCGATAACTTCGCGTTCGTAGTGGTTACTGCGTTACTACCTCA
>JAGWBY010000052.1:0-25054 GCA_021295675.1 Candidatus Latescibacterota bacterium
AGGTGTTTCCCACCTTGCGGCGGTGCGCTGAGGGCGGGGCCATGCACGTGCATCGAGGCGAGGAAAAGTTCCCGGAGTTGGAACGGTTCTAAGGCGGCGAGCCTGCCGCCAATTACAGGCACAAATTCACGGAGGAGGCGATGCATGGCTACGGCCTTTGCCCTAGTGGGCGACCGCTATCACACGTCTGATTACATCCGCACGGCTTTGAGCCGCACCTTGGTCCAAGGCATGGGATTGTCCATTGATTTTACCGACGAGATCACCCTGCTCAACGCCCAACATTTGTCGAGCTATCGGTTGCTGATCGTCTTCCGCGACGGCATGATCTGGCCCAATGGCTACGGCATAGAGGCTGCGTCCGTTAGCGAGCCGCCCGTCGAGGCTGAGGAATCCCGTCCCGTGCAGTGGATTACCGAGGACCAAGGCCGCGCTGTGCGGAACTTTGTGGAGGCGGGCGGGGCGGCTCTTTTCTACCACAATTCCACGTACATCGCCCCGGGCAGCAGCGACTTCCGCCATGTGCTAGGCGCTGCTACGCAAGGGCACCCGCCGGTGCGTCCCTACCGAGTTCACATAACGCGCACAGATCACCCCATAACGCGCGGCGTGGAGGACTTTGTCGTCGAGGACGAGCAGCACTTCATGCAGTACGACAAGGATCCAGCCCATGTCCTAGCCGTCAGCGTCAACGACGACGGGGCACCACGTGCGAGGCGGCTTGGGCGTACGAGTACGGCGCGGGCCGCGTGTGCTATTTATCACCGGGACACACCATCCCCGCGCTGTGGAACCCGTCCTACGAGAAGTTGCAACAAAACGCCGTGCGCTGGCTGTTGCGCGACGACTTGTAGAGGTGCTCGACAGCTAACGTATCCTGCCAACCTTTTCCCAAGACAGTGGCGATTGATGACGAACGCGTCGATTGGTGGAATCAATTGCTCGACAGTGTTGATTCCAATAGAATGGCTTGTCCCGCTTCCAGCACCGCGCCGACTTCGCCGCGCAGCCGCTCCTTGAGCGTGGTGTAGCGCTGGGCGACCTTGTCGTTGGCAATGGCCAGCTTGAGGGCCTTGGGAGTGCCGACGATGACAATCATTTGCTTGGCGCGGGTAATCGCCGTGTAGAGCAGGTTGCGCTGTAGCATCACGTAGTGCTGCGTCGTCAGTGGCAGCACCACCACGGGAAATTCCGACCCCTGAGAGCGGTGGATGCTGATGGCGTAGGCGAGGGTTAGCTGGTCGAGATCGGCCTGATCGTATTCTAGGGTGTAGTCAAAGCGCACGTAGAGCACTTGCTTTTCCGCGTCGAGCCGCTCGATTGTGCCGATGTCGCCGTTAAAAACGCCCTTGTCGTAGTTGTTTTTGACCTGCATGACTTTGTCGCCCACCCGGAACTCGGCTCCGCGATGGCTATGCACTTGGCCGTGCGGATTGAGGCGCTGTTGCAGCCGCTGGTTGAGATTGAGCGCGCCGGTCTCGCCGCGGTACATGGGCGCAAGCACTTGGATGTCGTTGCGCTGATCCCATCCTCGATAGCTGGGCAGCCGCGTGGCGCACAACTCCTCCACCTGCTCGACCACCCGCTCTGGGTCGCCTTCTTGGATGAAGTAGAAATCCGCGTCTGCTTGGTTCTCGACGATGGGCATTTCGCCGCTGTTGATGCGGTGCGCGTTGCGGATGATGTGGCTTTTTTGCGCTTGGCGAAAAATCTGTGTCAGGCGCACCACCGGCACTGCGGCGGAGTCGATGATGTCGCGGAGCACATTGCCCGGCCCCACCGAGGGCAGCTGGTCGATGTCGCCGACTAGCACCAGCCGAACGTGGTCGGGCAGGGCGCGCAGGAGCGCGTTCATCAGCACCACGTCGATCATGGAAGCCTCATCAACGATCAGCGCATCGACTTCGAGGCGGTCGTCGTAGCCCTTTTTGAATTGCCGCTCGCCTGGCTGAAATCCCAACAGCCGATGAATGGTCTTGGCCTCCCGCCCGCTGGCCTCGCTCAGCCGCTTAGCGGCGCGGCCCGTAGGCGAGCACAGCGCGACCTTGAGGCCGCCTTCCTCCAATAGGCGCAAGATGCGCCGCGTGACCGTAGTCTTGCCGGTGCCCGGCCCGCCGGTCAGCACCAGCACCTTGCTCGTGGCGACTAGCTCCACGGCCTGTTTTTGCGCCGGAGCTAATTCCAGCTCGTCCTCCGCTTCTGCGGGCACGACCAATTCTTCGGCTGGCGTGCGCAAAAGCCGTTTTAGCGACGATGCCGCACCCACTTCGGCGCGATGGAGCGGCGGCAAATAGCAGCGCAGGTCTTCGGTGACCACGCCGTCGTTGGCGCGCAGGGCCTCTAATGCCGGCGGCAACAACTCGGCGTTAATGTCCAAAATTTCGACGGCCCCCGGCAGCTCCATCGTTCCAACGGCCGGCAGCTCCATCGTTCTAACGGTCGGCAGGTACACATGACCTTCGTCGGCTGCTTCGGAGAGCAGGTAGCGGATGCCGGCCTGTACGCGTGCGGGTGCGTCGCGCTCCATTCCCAAGCGCTGGGCAATGCGGTCGGCGATGCGGAAGCCGATTCCATCCACATCGCGCTCCAAGCGATAGGGATCGCTGCGGACTTTTTGGATGGCCTCTTGGCCGTAGGTCTTGAAAATTTTTACCGCGTAGCCGGTGGTGATCCCGTGCGACTGCAAAAAGACCATCACGTCCTTGATTTGCCGCTGCTCGTCCCAAGCCGCGGCAATCAGCTCGACTCTCTTTTTGCCCAGCTTGGGCACTTCCTCTAGATGATGTCGAGCGTTTCCGCGCCAAAGTGCTCAACGATGCGCTTGGCCGACCTCGGCCCGACGCCTTTGATCAGACCGGACCCGAGGTACTTTTGTATGCCTTCGAGGGTCGAGGGATAAACGGCCTTATAGTGCTCTACCTTGAACTGTTTGCCGTATTTGGGATGATTGGTCCACACGCCTTCGACTTCGACGCTTTCACCCTCTTGGATGGAGGCAAGCGTCCCCACGATTGCGATCCGCTCGCGCTGGCCCTCTACTACTAAGCGCGCAATGGTATAGCCGTTTTCCGGGTTGTGGTAGGTCAGGCGATCTATAAAGCCCTTATACGATTGGTTCATGTGCTGCGCTCACCAGATGAAAGCACTGTACAGCAGGGCCATACTCCCCGCGCCCAGCGCGCCGCCCGCGCCGACCTGCATGGGAGTATGCGCCCGCCCGGCCAACTCAGCAAAAAGGGCCACGCTGCGCTGCCGACGCTGATCAACAATACGCAGGTCGCTCCCCCGACACCAGCCGCGTGAATGCTGATCTTATAGGAGCGATTGATCCACCAGACTAAGAGCGTGTTGACGACACAGGCCGTGGCCGTGACCAGCATCAGAGGCGGAGCATTGATCCCGTAGAGGGCCGCTCCCCCCAAAGCGTAGCAAAGAGCGCCCAGCAAGAGCAGGGTAGCGCGTTTGTTGCGGTCGTCTGTATAGGCTTTGTCGAGATAGCCCGAGCGCACTAGGCACCAGAGCAGCAACCCGGGTACCAAAGAGAAAGTGCCGATTGCCACCGAGCCGGCGAGCCAGTCGCCCAGCACGTGCGCTTGGACGCCGAAGACCAACAGCGCCAACAGCGCGGGATTGAGCAAGTGGGAGAAAAAACGTGCGACTGGGTGCAGACGAAAACAGGGACGAGCTAATTGCTCGCCCCTGTTTGTTTCTTTTGCCATTTTTTTCCGCTAGCCGCGCCGCGGTCGGGCGGCCTCTCATCGCCCTCTAGCACGAAGCCGATAAAGCGCTTCTGCCCAAGGGTCTTCAGATACTGGAGCAGGGAGACCTCGGCCTCCTTGCGATTGAGCTGGTACTTGTCGCTGAGCTCTTCGATCATATCGCCGACCGAGTTGCGGCCATTGCACATCCGCCAGACTTCGCTGCCGACCTCGTCGAGGGTGATTTTGCGCTGCTTGGGGATGTAGAAAAACTTGGACAACAGCCGCACCCTCCAGGTCTCTTGGCGCGCTATGAAGACCTGGACCTCGTCGTTGTCGTTGTTTTCCCAGCGCAGGGACTCATTGCGCGTTGGCCGCGACGCCAGCATGGTCCCTTGTTTTTTGATAAAATGCCCATCTACTACCTTGGTGACTAGATCGTCTGCTGCATCTTTCTTGCGGTAGAGGTGCTCGACGATTGCGATCTTGTCGATGCTGGTATCGCGCCAGACGCGTCCCCGCAGATACAGGCGCGGCCTCGGGTTCATAAAGGGCAGCGGACGCAGTAGCTGACGCCAGCGGCTGCGCGGCCGCCCCTCGACGCGAATGCCCTCGTGTTCCTGCACGGCTTCTGGAGCAAAAGTGTTTCTTAAAAAAGACCGGATACCAGTCTTGAATGTGCGCGTCTTTGAGCATGATCCGGGCCATGCTCAACCGATGCACCTTTAAAACTTGTTTGCCGAGAGAAAACTCTAGCTCGATGTGACCCGACTTGAGGGAATGGCTTTGTAGCTTGAGGTCGTTGGGCGCGAAAAACCGCAAGCCGTACACGCTCCACAGATGAGCGTCCTCGGCTTCTTGATCGACGAGCGAGCTGAACACGGCCTCGGCTTGCTCGGGCAAAAACTCGTCTAGCTTGGCCAGCACTCGCAGGAGCACTACCCGCCCGGACTTCAAGGCGAGCGCTAGGTTGTATGCGCGGAAGTCGGCCTCCCAGATGAAAACCTCGTATTCGCGGCCTTCGAGGAATTTTTTGTTCTTGAGGAATCGGGCGCGGCGCTGAACCTCAAAGGGGGCATCGACCTTTTGGGCCTTCTTTTCTAGGTTGGCCAAGTAGCGATCTACCAACTCGGTCAGACGCAGGGCCTCGCCGCGGCCTTTGAGACGCCGCCATTCGATCTCGGCCCGCACGATTTCGGCGTCGTCGAGGCGGGCATAGCCCTTTTCAAAGTCCCCGTCAACCCGGCCGAGATTCCAGTCGTCAGGCACGGACAACCGCAGTCCTTGCCAAGCAAAATCCACCCGATCGCTCATACTAGAAGATCAGCACGGAGACCGATTTCTGGATTAGGGCAACCCCCACCGACGCCATGCCCATCAGCGCCATGCCGCAGGCGAAGCCCACCGCCAGAACCGGGGCAAACTGCCGCCACTCCTGCCGCCCGTACTTGTTCCAAAAGTAGTAGCGAGCCAAGAGCGCGCCGATGATCTCGGTCACCACGTAATGCGGCAGAATCGTCAGCGAGCGCACGAAGCCAAAGATCAACAGGATCGGCAGCCCGAGTATGGAGAGCAGAATGAAGCTCACTATCCCGAAGCCAGCACCCAAGGCGATGACCTCTGGTTTCAGTGCCCTAAAGAGCCAAGGCACGTCGGTGGAGCGCTGAATCCAAGAACTGGTAAAGAGCGGATCGGTATCGACCTCGAAGTAGAAAGACCACCCCGCTGGCACGGCTCGTTCGACCTCCACTTCAAGGGTCGGGCGGGGATCGCGGATGATGGTGTCCATCGCTGGCCCCAGTGGCGCAATCGTCGGCAGGCCCTCGACAACTTGCTCTCCAGCTAGCTGCTCGTCGCGCAGGTAGCGCTCGGCGACGATGTCGGGTGCCCCTTGATCGAAGTACGAGTAGAAAACTTGGGTCGGCATCCACGGGCCAACTTGGCCTCGCTTGCCGCTGGAGTCCAGCCACTCCTGATCCACTAGCCGCACTCGCCAGTACCACCACTCGTTTTCGATCAGGTTAGCCGGAGTCCATCCCGCCCGATCGTTGTCTATGGCCAGTTCGCTGCGCATGGTGCCGGTGATAAAGAGACATTGCTGGTAGGCGCGCAGCCGCCACATGAGCTGGGCATAGGGGTAGGAGGCCGAGGGGATTGGTGCTAGTTTCCAGATATAGGAGCCGTAGAGAAAACTGGTAAAGAGCACGATGGGTACCATGAAAATCTCGGCGCGGATGATGCTGGTAAACTGGGTGCCGGTCAATTCGATTTCGCGGAACTTCTGGGTCTGGGCACCGTAGTTGCCCAAGGGAAACGGAATGAACCAGATGTCAACACCGCGATACCCAGAGAGAATAACCGTGGCCTCGCGCACGAAGGGAATGTCCACCGTCTGCCCTACCATCCCGACGAGGCGAGCGTTGACAAACGACTGAAAGGGCGTGAATACGAAACCAAAGAAGAGGAAGAACCATACAAATTGGGCAATGCCCGGCAGCAGCCAAGCGGCGATGCCGATCAGGCCGGCCGTGGCTAAGGCGTATAGTGCCAACGCCACCCAGATGGGGAAATCGCCGCGGCCAGCGGGGGTGGCGAAGCCGCGCTTGGGCTTGCTATCATCCCCGTTGCCGTTGTTAGCCCTAGCCTTGCGCACGCTCTGAACTATCTGATAAATGCCGATGGCGGCGATGGCGAAGGTAGTGCCGAGGCCGAAACTCATCCAGAAATCGACGTAGTTGACGAAGTAGGTCTCGATCGTGCCCATGCCTTGCTGCCACAAGTTCAGGTATGGCTCCTCGCGCCACGAAGGCGTCCAGGTGTAGAGCAGCGGGTTGGCAACGGCGGCGGCGACTAGACCGAGGAAGGTGCCAACCACGCCCCAGAACGGCAAGACTAGCCCGGCAAAGATCGGTCCCAAGTGCGCGGTAAACCCCAGCGGGGTGGCCGGGATAAAGTTGCCGGTGACTTGGGTGAAATCGACAAAGGGAATGGGTATGAGTTGGATCGGCTCGGTCAGCAGCGCCCCCGTAATCGCCGGCAAGGCCACGTAGATTGTGCCAAAGACTAAGCCGATCATCGCCCCTGCCGAAAATACCCGCCAGCGCCACGTCTCAACCCCTTGGGTGGTCTCGGCCAGTGCCGTAGCGCCTTGGGCGTTTACGGGCGCGAAGGGAAAGGGTAGGCGCTCGTAGTCGGAGGTGAGCCGGAAGAGCGCGTACGACATGGTGAACCAGTTGATGCGCCAGATGATCATCCCCAAGACTAGGAGTACGATCGGCATCGCCCAATCCGAGTGCAGGAAAGTCCGTTCGATGATGGCGGAGGAGTCGGGCTGCGGTGCCACCCAGCCGGGGATCAGCTTGGCGATGCCAAACTGCTTGGCCGCTGGCGATTGCACCAAGTACTGGTTGTAGAGCAAGCCTTCAAAGGCACCAGTCTCAGCGGCAATCAGCGAGCCGGCCACGTAGAACAGCACATAGACTTCTTGGCGCCGGAGGGAAGAAAAGGAGCGCTTGGTGATTTCGGCGAAGAGGATGATGGTCACCCACTCGGCCGCCGCCCCCAAAGAGCCGCCGATCATCAGGCTCAAGTACATGTTGCCCGGCACCATGATGAAAGCGACGAAGAGCACGCCGAGGATGGCCTTGATCGTAAAGCCGTTCTCGAAGCGGTCCGGGACCTGCATTAAGTCCCGATATTCTTCGATCTCTTGGTTCGGATTTCTGTTTTTGCTTCCGAGCACTCGCTATCCTCCCTTACGCCGACACTTCGCTGCGCAGCCCTTGTAGAATTTCCACGCCCTGTTGGCGGTAGCCTTCTTTGGCCTCGGCATCTACCGTGCGCCAGATAAGGAACTGTTTGCGGATGACGTTCATAAAGCGCTGGTTGACTCGCCGCCACGAGGCGTCCTCGCCGCTGAGCCGCTTGATTTGTAGGCTGACCGCGTAAATGTTGTGCTCGGCCTCTGGCATGGCCCGCACGGTGACGTGTTGGCTGACACCCAAATCGAACGGAGCCAGCCAGATATTCATGTCGATAATGTATCCTTCGCCGTTGGGCGTTTCTTCGCGGCTTAGCTGGGCACCGTCGGTGTAGAAGGTGCCGATGGACTCTTCGCTGTAGGGCTCAAGCCCAAGACCTCGTGACCGCTGACTGTAAAGGGGAACTCGAAATCCCACTGGTCGCCGTCGGGCGGCGGCAGTTTCCACTTGCGGGTCACGTCCGGCACGGCCATTTGCGAAGCCTTGCGCGCCGGATAAATCGTCGAGAGCATGACCACGGCCATCACCAGCATACAGGAGAGCACCGCGGCCACCGAGGAATAATTGAGCGTGAAGCCGCCCAAAAGGTCAAATTCGATGAGCACTTTGGCGATTACTTGGCCGCTGAGATAACCGGCGACCACGCCTAACACCGAATAGACGCAACTCTCGGCGATAAAGAGCCATGAGATGTGGCCAGGGGCTAGGCCCACCGAAGAGTAGATGCCGATTTCGCGGAAGCGCTCGTACACGCTGCCCATCATGGTGTTGAGCACGATTAGTGAGGCGATCAGCATGGGGATGAACAAGTTGCTCATCCCGGAAAAGGAGGTCATGCCCAGCGATGAATAGATCGACACCTTGATGTATTCATCGCCAGCCTCCTTGACTCCGGCAAACAGCGTTACCGCGAGGCGCGAGAGGAACTCCTCGACCTCGCCGCGCACATCGCTGCCCTCGGGGAAGCGCACGGCTACCGACTGTAGTGGGTTGCCGCTGCCGACGTTGCGCAGCGTGTGGTAGGGAATAATCAGGGTGTTGGCTGGCTCTATGTGGACGAAGGGCTTGATGACGACTTTGGCGTCCTCCAGACCTTGTTTCTCGCGCTGTTCTTCTTCGGCTATTTCCTGCACTGCCTGACCGCCGGTGACAGCGAAGTCGGCTGGCGTCAGAATTTCGTCGTCTAGGTCTTTGAGGTCCTTCATGCGCTTAGAATCGATGACGCCCACCACCGTGAACAAGTCGCCGAAGACCCTGACTTTTGCTTGACCAACGTCGGCCAAATCGACATCGAGATGGGCTTCCTTGACCATGTCGATGGGCAGGATGCAGGCCTTGTCTTCACCCGGCTCAAACCAACGTCCGGCGACTATGGCTTGGCTGAGCCGAGTGACTTGAGTCTCTTCGGGTGCTAAACCTAGTACGCCGAGCGCGTTATGGGCCTTTTCCCCGTGTTTTATTTTGATGTGTGCCTTGGCCTTGTTGCTGTACCAACTGCGCGGCGCGACCGCGGCCCGGTCGCCGAAATTGCTGCGGGCGTATTCGAGGACTGAATCCTCCATGGGATTCCACGCCTTGCTGCGAATGAGGATGCCCTCGTAGAGACCCTCGTTGTCGCGGCTGATTTGGTTGAATCGCAAGCCCGTGCGGATGGAGGTGAAAGAGAGCACTGTGAACGTCAGTAGCAAGAGCGTGGTAAAGGTGAGGACCGTACGCGTCTTGCGCCGTTTCATGTTGGAAATCCCGAGCTGGAAGGCCGTCAGCGAGGCCGAAGAGCGGCTGACGTCCGTGTCGTGGATCACGGCTACCTCGGTGCGCAGCTTCTTCATCTGCTCGTTAAAGCGGCCGGAAATGATCGACATCACCAGCACTGCCAAGGCGATGATGATAAAGGCCAACAGAATGACGAAGGGATTGGATAGCTGAAAGGCCGGATGCACCAGCCACAACACTATCCAAATCGCCAGAAAAACCCCGGCGAATCCGATGATTTGGTTGCGGATCGTGGCCGCCGTAAAAATGAGCCGCTCAGTAAAAAAGGCGCAGGGAATGACGAGGGCCATGAAGAAGATAATGCCCTGGATGACGTCGTTCTGGGTAGATTTGACGTCTGGATAGGCGCGCGATTCCAGCCCGAAGGCCGCGCGCGTGTGACGCACGAAATCGCCCCAGCGCTGCTCGGTCTCAGCCTCGGCGGCTTGGGCCAGCTCGGATTCGGCGCGATAGTGGAGGTCGTTGAGGCGCTGGTTCTCAATGGCAAAGCTCCGCAACTCGCGCATTCGCGACTCGTCGAGATTCCACATGTCTTGGGCGGCTTGAAAGGTCGTGCGGGCAAAGGAAGTACCGGGGCGGATCTCAAAACCCTCGCCTTCGGCCTTTTCTTTGTCGGTTACGCTGGTGGCGTTGAGCAGGAGCGAGCGGAATCCCAACAGGCCAGCACCGAACCCCATCTTGATGTGCGAACCGGGCCGTGCAAAGAGCACCCCGACCGGCTCATTTTGGGCCGAGGGGCCTTCGCCGATGGTATAACCGTACTCCACAGGTGGGCCGTTCGTTTCGTCGAAGACCTGCACATTGGACAGCTTGGTCAGATAGCGCGGATCGACGATGTCGAAGAAGTTGTAGGGCACGCAGGGGAAGAGGATGACCATCCACTGCTTATCGCGCCAGTCCATGGCGACCCGCATGGGGTAACTTTCGTCGCCTTGCACGCCGCGGTCAGGGGCGTAGGTGATGCGGCCGGTGATCGGGTCCATGTAGTAGCCCTCGATCTGCACGTTGTTGACCCGCACCCGATTTATGTAAAAGGCCCCTTTATCATCGACGACCTCGTAGTACTCGCCGCGCACGCCTTTGTACGACTTTTTCTTGCCGTTGCGCACGACGGCCACTGCGTCTGCACGCGGTAGGTCGGGGATGATGCTGCGGCGCGGAAAGACCATGGTGCGACCACGCAGCGAGCGCAGCGTGTCGCGCAGGCGCATCTTGAAGTCCGGGAAAAGCTCAGGGTCTTCAAAGGCCATCTCGAACATGCCGGCGAGCACCCGGATCTGTTTGGCGAGATTGGCGTAGTTGACGTGTTCGGCCCGGTCTAAGGGCGTATCGACGAGGAAGCGCGCGTCGTTGACAGTGACAAAAGCCAATGCCGGCGTACCGGTCGCCAATACCAATTCGCTGTTGACTGATATTTCGCCCGGCACAAAGGTCTGCCAGCTCATTCCGCCTTCGGGACTGATACCATTGACCAGCACGTCGCGCTGCTGGTAGCCTAACTCGCGGCTGATCTTGCGCGCATAACCCATGAAATTCTTGCCGAAAGGCGCGAAGTAGCGCTTGTAGTAAAAGCTGGTATTGCTATTCCAGACTCCGAGCTCGTCGGTCTGCGACGAAAGGTCGAGACTGATAAAGAGCTTGACCGCGAGTGAATCGACTTTGGGGTCAGCCCAAGTTTTGTAGAGCGCCAAGCGCAAGTCGTCGTCTGAGCGCAAGTCGTCAACCAGTTCGCGGCGATCTTTGAATTGCTCGTTGGCGAGGTTTAGTGTACCTCCTTCTTGGCTCAGCAGCCCTTCGGCGAGTGCAGCGTCGGCAACGCGCGAGGCCAAGTCGGTACGCCCTTCGGCAACGCCCCGCACGAGGGCTTCCTTACTGGTGAACTCCTCCTCGCCGATGGCGTAGTGGATGCCGTCTTGGACTATCATGTTCCGCGCGAGTGCAGCATCGACGACCCGCCTCACCAGCATGTGCTCGATAAAGGGATCCTCTTTGCGCAAATAGCGCTGGATGAAATCATCAACCCCGCGCAAGCCCAAGTGGTGGGCCGAAGTGGCGAGGAATACGACCGTGCGCGCCGGCGGGTTTTCGCGAAAGTAGCGCGCCAGTTCCAACAGCGCAGTAATGCCTGAGGCTTGCTCGGCACCTGGGGCAAGGGCCGGCACGACCGACATGGCGTCGTAGTACGCCTCTAGCACGATCACGTCCTCTTTTAGCAAAGGATCGTAGCCGGGGATCGTGCCGAGGATATTCCAAGCGGGACGCCGCTCCCAATCCATGCGGTACTGTAGGTGGAGCGTCTGCTCGCCCTCGGTCGCCAACTGGCGACGCAAGTGCTGACCTGCTTGGCGGTTGACCCAAAACCTCGGCAGGTCGAGCGGCATGGAGAGGAATTTCTTTTCGCCCTCCAAGTACACGGTGGAGTCCGGCTCGATAAAGATGATAGCTTGCGCCCCGAGGTAGGCGGCATTGAGCCAGGCGTCACCGGAATTGAAGTCCATCAGGGCCACAGCCCCTTCGACTTGCTTGCCCTCCATGTCCGCGTACTCACCCGCGCCAGCGTCGATCAAGTGCTTGGTCATCCCGCCTTCGGGCAGCGTCGAGGTTTTGACGAGGTTGGGCCACAGGCCGTGGATTGGCACTTGTTCGTCACTGCCAACTATTTGCAGAAATCCGCCCTTATCGACCGGAATAGAGACATCGTATTCGTGGACTGTGACGTCGTCGAGACCGATGGCGCGGAAGCGCTCCTGCACGATCTGGGCTGCTTGGTCGGCACCTCGATAGCCGGCAACTCTAGACCCCAAGCCGGCAAAGGTGTCCATCGTTTGCTGCACGCGCTCGACTGGGGCCGTGCGCGCCAACTCAGCAAAATCGACTTCGGTCCAAGCCGGTGCTGCGCCGACCAAAATCCAGCCGAAGACCATCCACCACATCGCGAACTTAGGCATAATTGTAAGTGCCTTTCTTAGATCCAGAAGACCACATTGTCGGTCATGCCCGTAAAAAAGTCGATAATCAACCAAAGCCCCGCGATGAAAAACTGGCCTATAATTAGTCCTAAAAAGAAAGGACGCGCCCGGCGAAAAAGGCTGGGGCCGCCGTATTTCATCGCCAACAATTTTAAGAGCCAAGCGAGGGCAATGCTAAACCACAACTGGTCCATCAGCCATACGGCACCAATGGGGTATCCAATGGGATGCAAAGGCCACCACAAGAGCTGCTGGCGCGCCCACATGAGCAGGGCCATGATGCATCTATATTCGGCTCGGTAGGCGCGCTTAACTTGGTGGTAATATAATCAAAAGGGGCGCGAGTTCCACCACCAAAAAACCACGCGTTGAGGTTGATGCCGCCGTATTCGTAAGCGAGGTGCAAAATCGCTACGACCGAGCCGACAATGCTGACAAAAATCGCCAGCAGCATGTACCAAAAAAGCGGCCGCAGCCCTAGGCCCTCACCCAATTTGAGTCCGTGTGCGCAGGAAGCCATAACAAACGTGCGGATATCTGCCGCCCACACGAACGTGTATGCGAGGCCGACCATGCCGGCCGGGCCGATCGCCGAAGAGCCGACAGCCGAAACTAAGACCGTCGGAGAAATCATCGGTCCGACTGCCGCGGCCACTCCTCCTTCTGCTACCACTCGAGTTAGGCCGACGAAGATAACGATGGCCAGCATCACGGTCAAAAAGGCCGCCCACAGCGGCAAGCCAGACTGCCACAGCCAGATGGTCATCACCGCGACACCGGAGAGCCAAGTTAAGACCGCCGTCCGATAGGAGAGCATCTCGCCGCTGTCGTCGATGCGGTCGTCGCCTCGGAATGCCTTGCGCAGCACGTCGCGCAGGTGCTCGCGGCCGACCCACAGGCCGAAAAGCACTAAGACGATCATCGCGCCCTGCCCTTGATGGGCGAGAATTGGCTCGCTAGAAGCGCCGTAAACGAGCTTTTCGGTGCTGCCAACCCCTAAAACCCCCAGCCCCCCTCGGATCAGCTTGGCGATGGTGTTGAAAAACCATAGGCTGAAGGCAATGTCGAGGTTGATCAGATAGGCGAACCCGATCATGGGAAAGCTCAGACGGAAGATCAGGCTGACGGTGTTGCGCAGGATCGGAATCGAAGAGACGAGCTGGATGGCGGGGATAAAGTTGAAGTATGCGTGTAGGGCGTTGAGGCTGCTGACGAACACGGGCAAGGCAAAGCCAACCCACATGATTGGATTTTTGAAGAAAGGGCCTAGGGCTTCTCTGCGGCCTCCGCTCTGCACCATGGCCAAGGGCACTTGCACCAGCGGATAAACTAGCCGCTCTCGCTCCACCCACTGGCGGCGCATAATGACCATAGACGAGATCATCACCAAGTACAGGGCTACAATCAGAATGGCCCAATAGCACAGCGGACCGCTCCAAGCGGCCCAAGGCACCCCAGCGGTGCGCGGTGCTCCTTCGTAAAACCACTTGATCGCCTCGGGGTCCTGCGGGGTAATCCACTCGGGAAGGTGCGGTAGGATGAGCAAGGCCCACTCGTTTTCCGGGGTGGCGTAGTACTGGGCACCGGTGATGATCGTTAGCCAGTACTCACTCAGGCCCATCGTCGGGATGGCCGAAGCCGTGAGCATCATAATGTACGCGACGATTAGCTCGCAGCGTCCGAGGGCCACAGGGGCGGCAAAGCGCATCAGCAAGGCGTTGAACAAGCCCGTCAACAAGAAGAAAAGGAACAGGGCACCTGCAGCACTGAAATCAATCGACATGTAGGAGCCACGGATGACCATGTTGCCGTACGGTGCTCCCACGGCGATGCACAGCGACCCTAGGGTACCCGCTACCAGTGCTTTGGCGCTGAAGACCGGTTCGGTTTGCAAGGTAGGCTTTTGGGGCAAGTCCATTGAAATGATCTAAAGTCTATACATTTATAACTGGCCTTAGTCCAACCAGCCTATTTTCGCCAATTGTTCCAAGGTCCACCAAGCCAACAGGCCGATCGCCCCTCCGCTCACCAGAGCGCTGAACAAGGCCAGCGGCAAAAGTGCGAACAGGCCGCTGTGGCCGATATAGCCAGCGGCGAGAACGAGTTGGCTGAGCTGGTGCGCCAACGCGCCCCAGATGCTCAGACCCACGACGCTGAAAAGCCGCGTTCCCATGCGGCGCACCGCAACCATGACCAACCAACTCGCCAAGCCAGCCCCGCCGCCGATGACAAAAGCCGGACCGGCAAATCCCCCACTGAGCAAGCCGCCAACTACCAGCTTGATGGCACTAACGGCCAATGCCGGACCGCCGCCAAAGCTCACTAACGCGACTAAAACCGGCAAATTGCCGAGTCCCAACTTCATCCAAGGCAAGGGTTTGGGCACCAGCGATTCAAAGGTGAAGAGCACAATTGCCGCACTGGCCATAAGCCCCAAACGGGCCACGTTTCTCGGGTGGGTAAACATCAGTGAATCATCGCGTCTATGGGCGCGGCACCAGCGATCCTCAGCACTAGACTATTGGGCACGCACGCGGCCACGTCGCCTGCCCACTGCATCCAGCCCCGCCGCATGCAAATTTTGTGAATGCAGGGTGCGGAAAGTACGCGCACGCCCTTGGGGCCGATCTCGATCTGGCTCGCGCCCAAAGGTCCTACAACCGGCAAGACCCCGTAGTTTGAGAGGGCATGCGTGGCGGGCGCGGCCCCAGCCAGCTCGACGATGAGCACGCCGCCGACTTCGGCTGTATAGCGGCCGTAGAGTATCAGCCCGATCGCACTCAAGCCCACGACGAGCGCGAGGATTTTATCCGCTCGCGTCAGCACCGGTGCGTTTTCGGTATTTAGCCACCACATCCTGCGTCCTTTTCTCTTCCCATTCTAATAACTTCTACCGCGCGTGCAAACGAGCGCGGAACTTCTGATTGTATGTACTTGTTTTTTTTTTATATGCTTGTTTATATTGACGGGCGAGTAGATAGCGAAAGATCCCATGACTGAAACCATTCCCACATCTCTTGCGGACCTGCCAAACACCTACTTAGACGAACTTGTCGAGCAGGGGGGCGACGAACTACGGCTACAGATGCTGCTGGTCGAGGTTTCCTCCTGCAACGACCAAGCCGATTTTGAACTACTCAGCCGCGCCTACTACTTCGCCAAGGAGCATCACGAGGGCCAGATCCGCAAGTCCGGCGAGCCGTTTCTTGCCCATTGCGTCGAAGTGGCTCGGCTGCTCGCCCAATTGGGCTTGGATCACACCACAGTTGCAGCCGGACTGTTGCACGATGTCGTTGAGGATACACCGGCCACGCATGAAGAGGTTGCCAAACAGTTTGGCGAAGAGATCGCCGAACTGATCGCCGGGGTTACCAAAATCGATCAGATAACCTACGAAAGCCGCGAGGTACGCCAAGCTGAGACCTATCGCAAGATGCTGCTTTCTATGGTCAAGGACATCCGCGTCATCCTCATCAAGCTGGCTGACCGCCTGCACAACATGCGCACGCTCCAATACCTAAGTCCCCAATCCCGCGCGCGCACGGCAAGGGAAACGCTCGAAGTGTACGCGCCGCTGGCTCACCGCTTTGGGTTGGCGCGGATCCGCTGGCAGTTAGAGGACCAAAGCCTCAAGTTCCTCGAACCCAAAATTTACCAAGAGCTGCGCGAAAGCGTGGCCATGACGCGCCAAGAGCGCGAAGACTATATAAAAGAATTCAAGGTCCCAATTGAGGAGTGCCTGCACGACAATGGCATTAAAGCAGAATTTACGAGCCGCGCCAAGAACTTCTACAGCATCTACAATAAGATGAAGGCGCGCGGTAAGCCCTTTGAAGAAATCTACGACCTACTGGCCATACGCATCATCACCGGCACCATGCGCGAATGCTATGATATCCTCGGTCTGATCCACGACATTTACAAAGCTATTCCCGGACGCATCAAAGACTATATATCGACTCCCAAGAGCAACATGTACCAGTCGCTGCACACGTCGGTGATCGGCCCCAAAGGCCAATACGTCGAAGTGCAAATTCGCACCCCGCAGATGCACCACACGGCTGAAATCGGCATTGCTGCCCACTGGCGCTACAAATCCAACGACACGGATCCCAGCGATTTAAACCAACATATGAGTTGGCTGCACCAAGTCATCGACTGGCAACAAGAGGCTAGGGACCCAGTCGAATTCATGGAAAACCTGAAGACCGAGCTCGCGTCTCAGGACGAGATATTCGTCTTCACGCCCAAAGGCCACCTACATCAGTTGCCCAAGGGAGCCACGCCGATCGACTTCGCCTTTGCCATCCACACCGACATCGGGATACACTGCGCGACGGCCAAAGTAAATGATCAAGTTGTACCGCTAAGCGCGACTTTGAACAGCGGCGAAACCGTGGAGATCGTCACGGCATCACAGCAAAAACCCAAACTCGCTTGGTTGGACCAAGTCAAGACCGCCAAGGCTCGCCAAGCCATCCGCCGTTGGCTACGGGAGGAGCAATACGACCACAACGTGCGCCTTGGCAAGGAGGCGCTCGACAGGGAACTAAAGTCCTATCGGCCCGCCGACCCACCCGACCTCGATACCGTGGCTGAGGAGTTCGGGTTCAGGGCCGCCGAGCACCTCTACGCGGCTCTCGGCAACGGGGACCTGTCAATCGGCAAGGTTATCAGCCGAATAGCCCCGCTCAAGCCCATACGGCGCGCGATCCGACCCCAAGACCGCAGAGATATTCGCATCCAAGGGATGCAAAACCTGATGATCCGCTTTGGCAAATGCTGTGGTCCCATCCCAGGCGACGAGATCGTCGGCTTAGTTACCCGCGGCCGCGGCGTTACGGTCCACCGCACCGACTGCCCCAACATCGGCCGGATTTCCGCAGAGCCAGACCGCCTGCTCATAGTCGAGTGGGAGTTGGAGGACGAACCGGCCTTTACCGTGCAGCTACGCACTCGCAGTTGGGATCGCACGTACTTGCTGGCGGACATCGCGAAGGCGATCGGCGACGTTGGCTCCAACATCCGCGACTCCACTACCAGCACCGATGGCCATATCGCCGAACAGGACTTCTGGATCGATGTTGCCGACAACGAGCAACTGCGCCAGGCTATAGACCAAATCGAGCAGATCGAGGGCGTTTTGAAAGTGCTGCGCGTGGATGAGTCGGCAAACAGTTAGTCATGTCGGACCTGTTCCGCCCCAACATCGCCCGCCTGCGCGGGTACGTCCCCGGGGAACAGCCCCGCGAAAAGGGCTATATCAAGCTCAATACCAACGAAAATCCCTACCCGCCTTCCCCCGTAGTGCTGGAGCGGCTGCGCGATGCGTGCTCCGCTGATCTGCGTCTCTATCCCGACCCAGACGCTTGGGCCTTGCGCCGCAAATTGGGCGAGGTGTTCGCCATTGCACCCCAGCAGATTATGGTCGGCAACGGCTCGGACGAGCTGCTCAACGTCATCAACCGCAGCTTTGCCGGCGAGGGCGACAAAATCGCCTATCCCCATCCCACGTACGGCTACTACAAGCCGCTGATCGATATCCAAGGAGCGGAGGCGGTTCCGGTCGAGTTTGGCGAGGATTTCTCCCTGCCTGAGGGCCTAGCCGTTCCCGGGGCCCGCATCACCTTTCTCGCCAATCCCAACGCGCCCTCGGGGACCCGCGTACCCTACGACGAGGTTGCCGCGCTCTGTGCGCGGGTTGACGGCGTCTTGGTCGTGGATGAAGCGTATGTCGATTTTTCGCAGGGCGGCTGCATTCAGCTCATCGAGCAACAACCCAACGCCATTGTCGTGCGCACCATGTCCAAATCTTTTTCCCTCGCCGGTATGCGCATTGGTTTTGCCTTTGCCCCAGCCGCACTGATCGAGGGGATGTGGAAGGTCAAAGACCACTACAATCTCAATCGGCTGAGCTTGGTGGCCGCCGAGGCAGCCCTAGAGGATATAGACGCGATGCGCGCAAACGCCGCCCGCGTCTGCGCAACGCGTGCGCACCTGTGTGCTGAACTGCGGGCGTTGGGTTTTTACGTGTGGGATTCGCAGGCGAATTTCGTGCTCACTAGGCTCGGCGAGCGCTGGGCTAGCCGTACCGCGGCCGAACTCTACGCGGAACTCAAGGAGCGCCGAATCTTGGTGCGCTACTTTGCTTCGCCGCCGTGCTTGGCCGATTGCCTGCGTATCTCGGTAGGCACGGACGCCGAGATCACCGCATTGCTAGCGGCCCTAAAAGAGCTATCACCCGTTTAGGCGCTCGGCAATGCGCGGGGTGCGCCCGCCGCGCTGGTGCATGCTGGCGATCATGTCTCCTAAAAAGCCGATGGAGAAACACTGAATGCCGACGATGATCAACAGGATGCCCAGCATGAGCAGGGGATGGCGGTTTTGGATGTTGCCGTGCTCGTAGCGCAGCAAAGCCACATAGGCGCAGATGACTGATCCGCAAAGCGTGGAGATGAGCCCCAAGCTGCCGAAGACGTGCATGGGTGTGGTCATAAAGCGCACGACAAAGGTCACGGTCAGCAGGTCCAAAAATCCGTTTAGCAATCGCTTGGTCCCGAATTTGGAATGGCCGAAGCGGCGGGGATGGTGTTGCACCGGGATCTCGCCGACTCGATAGCCCATCCAGTGGGCCACGGCGGGCAAAAATCGATACAATTCTCCGTAGAGATACGGCAGTGCATCTTCGGCTACCTCGCGCCGATACGCCTTGAGGCCGCAGTTGAAATCGCGCAGGCGCACCCCGGAGACCAGCGAAGTGATCCAATTGAATAAGCGGGAGGGGAGGGTTTTACTCAAAGGGTCGCGGCGCTTGGCCTTCCAGCCCGAGATTAAGTCGTAATCGCGGTTTAGCTCGTCCAGCAGCCGGGGGATTTCGCGGGGATCGTCTTGCAGGTCGGCGTCCATGGTGACGATGACTTGGCCGCGCGCCTGCTTGAAGCCAGCGGCGAGGGCTGCGGCCTTGCGGTAGTTGCGGCGGAAGCGCAAGGCGCACACCTGCGGATGCTGCTTGGCCAACTCGCCCAAGACGGCAAACGAGCCGTCCGTGCTGCCGTCGTCCACGAAAATGGCCTCCCAGGACCATTCCGCGGTCGCCAGAGCACTATCGATCTGGACCCATAGATGAGGCAGGCTTTCCTCTTCGTTAAAAACGGGAATGACGAGGGACAGAAAAATCTCTGCTTCTGCTTCTTTCTCTTGGCCCATGGTCTCCTCTCTTGCAAGCAAGTGCCCCCACAATAAAACAATCGCCGATTACTAAACACAAACTGGCCGCTTCCCTTGACACCTGAATCGCCCCAACGGTATATACGGTCATGCAGCTTCCCTCGGGTTCCCACATTCATCTGATCGCCGCTTGCGGCACGGCCATGGGGTCTTTGGCCGGTATGCTGCGCGAGCAGGGGTATCGCGTCACCGGGTCGGACAGCCACGTCTATCCTCCGATGAGCACCATGCTTGAGGATTTGGGGATCGATGTGCGGGCCGGCTTCTCAGCGGATCACCTAGTGCCAACGCCAGATTTGGTCGTCATTGGCAACGCAATCTCGCGTGGCAATCCAGAGGTCGAGGCCGTACTCTCGCGCCGGATCCCGTATCTGTCGCTACCGGAAGTACTGCGCGATTTCTTTATCCGCAGCAAGTGTTCGATAGTGGTAACCGGAACCCACGGCAAAACCACCACTACGGCACTCATCGCCCACCTCTTCACCGCTTGCGACCTAGATCCGTCCTTCCTCGTCGCCGGGGTGCCGCAAAACTTCGACCGCTCCTACCGGCTCGGCCAAGGCGCGCACTTCATCGTCGAAGGAGACGAATACGACAGCGCCTTTTTTGCCAAGTGGGCGAAGTTTTTCTACTACCTACCCGATGTGCTAATCGTCAACAACATTGAATTCGACCACGCCGACATCTACCAAGACCTTGCCGAAATCGTCAAAGCCTTCCGTCAGCTCGTCAACATGGTGCCGCAAAATGGTCTAATTCTAGCCCACGGCACCGACCATAATGTCGCCGAACTCCTCCCTGCCGCGCTGGCACCGGTGGAAACCTTTGGCCTCGCAGAAGGCGCGTTTTGGCGCGCTACCAACCTCCAAGCCAGTGCCGAGGGCACGCGCTTCACCTTGTGCCGGTCAGGGCGAGAGGTGGGAGTTTTCGACTTGCCGCTGAGCGGCGATTACAATGTCTGCAATGCGCTCGCCAGCTTGGCCGCTGGTTTCCACGCTGGCTTGACTGCCAGCGACCTGCGCGCGGCCCTAGCCAGCTTTGCTGGCGTCAAACGCCGACAAGAGCAGATTGGCCTGATTGACGACGTTCTTCTCATTGACGACTTCGCCCACCATCCCACTGCGGTCGCTCACACTCTAGAAGGACTGCGTCGGTCTCATCCCGGCCGCAGGCTCATCGCGGTCTTTGAACCGGCCAGCGCAACCAACGCCCGCGCTATCTTTGAGGATCGCTATGTCGAAGCATTTGCCTTGGCCGACGCGTTCGTCGCAACAGCGGTCCCCCGTCCCGAACGCGCCCGGGACGACGAGCCGTTCTCACCCGAGCGTTTAGTGGCGCGTCTCTGCGCCACCGGCAAGCCAGCGCATTACCTGCCCGACGCCGAATCGATGGCCAATTTTTTAGCTGCGGAAACCCGCCCAAGCGATTTAGTGGTTTTTATGAGCAATGGCGGTTTCGGCGGCTTGCAACAGAAGCTGTGCGCGGCACTCACAGCCCGTGAGTCCTGTATCGACTAGGTGTCAGAACTGTTGCCGAATAGACGCACTGAGTACGGTTAATACGCGCAGTGTGAATTTTGTATTTGTATATTTTACAATATGTTATAGAAAATAGAAGATATAGGCACGCATATTGCATTAAACGCATGGCAATTGCCATCTCACCTTAACCTGGAGGCTGCCATGCGTCCTTTTATTGCTTTTATCTTTTTTACTCTCGCCGCACCTGTCGCGGCCCAACCCGGCCCGGTCGTCATATCCGAGTTGATGTGGTCGGGTAGTACGGCATCTACTGCCGACGAGTGGATCGAACTCTACAACGCCAGCAATGCGGCGATTGATCTGGCTGGCTGGGCTTTGACCTACCGCAGCGGCGACGAGGACAAGGTGATGTTCGTGCTCGACGCTGCGGTGATCCCCGCCGGACAGACCTTTCTCATCGCTAACTACGCCGCCGATCACAAAAACTCCCTCCTCGCCGTCGAGCCTCAGCGCGTTGACGCCGCGGTTTCGCTGCCCAACACCAAGCTGCTCTTACATCTGTACGACGGCGACCCGCAAGCTGGGGGCCAGCTCATCGACGTGGTCGACGATGGTCGCGGAGCCCCTTTTGCCGGTGACTCAGCCAGCAAAAGCGCCATGGTGCGCATCGCCTTTGACCAGCCCGGCGACCAGCCCGAGAGCTGGGCGACGGCGACCGAACAAAGCGGCTGGGATGCGGGTGCCAGCGAGTTGGGCACGCCGGGATCCATTCCCGCGTACCTGCTCCCGGATGGGAGCGAAACGACCGAGCCCGTCATGGGAACGAACGTTTTACCGATGTCTTGGGCCTTGGTAAAACAGCATCTATATCGATAGCGCAGATTGCAGAACAAAAGGCACCTACTTAGGGGTAGGTGCCTTTTTATTGCCCAAAAAAGGCCGTGGAAGCTGAGATGCGCTTCACACGGCCTTTAACGATGGTGGGCAATCGCAGATTTGAACTGCGGACCTCCGGTATGTGAGACCGGCGCTCTAACCAACTGAGCTAATCGCCCACCTCCAACAGCTACTGAGTCAATGTCCGTTGTGCCCGGCGGTAAAGTGGAATTTTGGCAGGATCACTTCAGTCACCGATGGGTGGCCTTCGCGCAGGCGGTACGCTCGGTCGAGCTTCAGTTCTTGCCAGCGCTGCGTCTGATAGGTCGCCGGCCAAGTGATTTCCACGAAATCCACTGCCACAGCATCCCCTAGCCCGAGGTGGGGTGCGAGCGGGTTGGCCCCAAAGCTGCCGCCCGAGCCGATGAGGTGGTGAATGTCGCGGGTGCTGCCGTCCGGTTGCCGCACGCGCACGCGCACACGGCCGCCAATAGCCCCTCGGTTCGACTGCACGCCTTGGGGAAACAGCCGCAGCCAGCGGTTGCCGTGTCCGGGATTTTCGTAGAGCACGTTCTGGTAGAGGTCGCCCTCAAAAGCGCCGCCCATGATCTCAAAGACGTCTTGGTCTCCATCGTTGTCGAAGTCTGCAAAGGACACGCCATGCCCTTTCTGCACGTTGCCGAAGCCGCCTGTCGTAGTGACGTCCAAAAACCGCGTGCCACCGTCGTTGCGCAACATGCGGTTGGGCGTGAGGGAGCGCAGATCGGGAATCCCAGTGCCGACGTAGCAGTCGGGGAACCCATCATTGTCCAAGTCGCCGTAGTTGGCACCCATAGCTAGGATGACTTGGCCAAAGCTCCCCAGCGCTTCGGTGACCTCGTCGAAGGTACCGTCGCCGTTGTTGCGATACACGTGGGCGTGATCGGCAGCAAATTCCTCGCCGAGGTACGCACGCGCCATGTCGCCGAGGTCGTTCATGTTGTAGCCGCCGGCGAACAAGTCGAGCCAGCCGTCGTTGTCGTAGTCCCAAAACCAAGTGGGAAAGCTCTCGTTCGGCCCTGGTGCGACGACCGCCGCGGCAAAGCGCCAGCCCGCTGCTGTGTCGCCGAGGTTGCGATAGAGGACGTTTTCTCGGTAGAACTGAGATACGTATAGGTCGATCAAGCCGTCGTTGTCTATATCGCCCCAGGCAACGCCCTTCACAAAGCCCACGTGATGGACGCCGACTGCGGGAGCTACATCGACAAACGTGCCGTCGCCTTGGTTGCGAAACAACTGGCATGGATGGGGCTGCTTGCCAGACTCGTTGCCGACAAACAGATCCAACCAGCCGTCGTTGTCGAAGTCGGCAAAGGCTGCTGCGTGGGTCGGGTGCAAGGAGAACAAGCCGGTGCGCCGCGTCACGTCCACAAAGGTGCCGTCGCCATTGTTGCGCAACAGAGAGTTGGGCATACGGCCTTCTTCTCCCATCCAAGCACCGCGCAAAACGAGCAGATCGACATCGCCGTCGTTGTCGAAGTCGGCCTGTTCTAGGTTGATCCCCCCGATTTGCCCGGCTAGCCCGGCTGCTGTCGTGGCCTCGGTAAAGGTACCATCGCCATCGTTGTGGAAATAGCGCAGTGGATCGCGTAACCCCCACGAGGAGACCGCAATATCCAGCAGACCGTCGCCATCGAAGTCCTCGACCGCGCTACCGCCCGCTAGCCCCACGGCCGCGACTCCAGCCGCCGGTGCCACGTCGCGGAAGCGCTGGATTCCGCCGCTGTCGCCGTCGAATACGCGCGGGGGAATGCGCCAAAGCTTTGGCACCCCTTCCGGGTATTCACCCAAGGTCATGTACGCCAAGTTCAACAGCCAGCGCGTTCCCAGATCGCTTGGGCGCTTATTCAGATTTATAGTGTAGTGCTCGATGGCGCGGCGGGCTCCCTCCTGCAAGGTGTGGACGCCGTCGCCACGGATCGGCAGCAAGCAGGAATTCGTGGTGTGGTTGCGCAGGCAGTTTTCCTGCTCCCCGAGGCGCAGATAGGCGATGGCGAGTTGGTCGTGCAGCATATAGACAAAACCCTCGGTCGCCGGAACCTGCCCGGCCTCTATGGTCACTAACACGCGCTGCATCTCTTCGATGCCCGTGCGCAGATCCCCGGTCCGCACCCGCTCTTGGGCGATCCGCAGGCGCATATTTAGCCGCTTGACCGCGCTCATTGGTTGCCCCAGCAAGGAACTGAGGCCCTCAACCCGGGCTTGGTTCAGATAGATGTTGGCGATGGGATCGGCCCGCTGGGCGAGGCGTGCCAGCACCGTCGCCATAAAACGCGAATCCCCGCGATCGACACCGGCGTCCACCTGCCCGAAGACGGCTGTGGCCCATAGCAGAATGGCTATAACGCTCTGCATAAGAAAAAACGGCTACAAAAATTGGTGTCCCAATCCTCGTAACCGCGCATGTGGAAAAAGTAATGGTGGGCCCAGTAGGACTCGAACCTACGACCGACGGATTATGAGTCCGCTGCTCTAACCAACTGAGCTATACTAGCATTTTTCTCAAGTAGGTCAAGAGCTTTGTTGGGCCGCGACCGCTTGGCGCTCTTGGTTGAGCGCGACCAGTTCGGCGCTGATGCGCGCAATTTCGCCCTCGTCGGATGCTGCCGCGAGAGCCTGACGCGCGTTGGCGATGCGCTTTTGCAGCGCATTTTTCTGAAAGTAACTCAAATAGTCGCGCCATTGTCGCTCGACTTGTTCCTCGTCGAAACCTTGGGCCGCGCATTGAGCGACTAGGCGTACGAGTGCGTCGTCTTGCAGCTCACTGATGATCGTGCCAAGGTCAATGGCTTTGCCGTGAGCATGGTGGTCGAAGAAGGTACGACACAGGGCTTGAGTGCGGGCGTCGCTTAGCGAGTCGGGGGTGAATTCCCGAACAGTTTGGGGTATGAGTTGAGGGAAGTTGAGCAATAGCCCCATGAATTCGAGCTCGTGGCGCGGCGGCTCGGATGCGGCTGTCGGGGATGGCTCGGCAACTGCCTTGCGCTGTTGTTGGGGACGGCGCATGGAGGCTTGCAGGTCGTGGCGCAGGGATTGCTCGTCAACCGAGAGGCGCTCGGCGACTTCGCGCAGTAGCAGGTCGCGGCGGACCGCATCGCGGGGCTTGGCTAGGAGAGGTTTGAGCCTTTCGACAGCGCGCGCTTTGCCTTCAACGCTGGAGAGATCGTGCTGCTGGGCGAGTTGTTCGAGGTAGAAATCGAGAACCGACTGGGCATTTTCGGCTCGTTCGA
>JAGWBY010000052.1:25099-39211 GCA_021295675.1 Candidatus Latescibacterota bacterium
CGCGGGCGTCTAGGCCAGTACCTAGGAGAGCTTCGCAGGCTCGCATGGCGGCCGTGGAGCCGGCCGCGTCGCCGTCGAACAGCAGCACGACTTGGCGGGCAAAGCGAGCCAACAGGCGACCGTGATCTTCGGTCAGGGCTGTGCCGGAGGTGGCGACTACGTGCTGGATGCCGGCCTGCGCTAGGCTGATGAGGTCCATATAGCCTTCGACGACTAGTGCAGCATCTTGGCGACGAATGGCGTCGCGGGTGTCGGCTAGGCCGTAGAGTACTCTTCCCTTGTGATAGATGGGCGTTTCGGGCGAATTCAGGTATTTAGGCTCTTGGTCGGGCTGGAGCGCACGCGCGCCGAAGGCAATGGTCCGATCGGAGAGATTGGCAATGGGAAAAGCGACTCGGTCGCGAAAGCGATCGTAGTGTCCACTGCCTGTGGAGCGCGGCAGAGCCAGCCCAGCTCGCTCCAAAATCTGGGGACTCAAGCCTCGGCGACCGGCCACTTTGAGCAGGGCGTCCCACTCCGACGGCGCGTAGCCCAAGCCGAAGCGCTCAATGGTTTCGCCTGTGAGTCCGCGCGTCTGCAAATACGTGCGGGCACTAGCGCCGACATCATCGTTAAGCAGCAGATGGTGAAAGTACTTTCGCGCTAAGTCGTTGGCTCGGTAGAGTTCATCAGCGGCCGCGTCCTCTTCGCGCGATGGCCCCGAACGCTCGGGCAGGGCATTTGACTGCTTCGATAAAAGTGACTCGATCAATCTCTTGGATGAATTTGAATACATTGCCCCCGACACCACAGCCGAAGCAGTGGTAGAATTGGCGGTCGGGGTCAACGCTGAAAGAGGGGGTTTTTTCGTCGTGAAAGGGACAGAGGCCGGAATAGTTGCGGCCCTTCTTGACGAGCTGGACGTGTTCAGAGATCAAGTCGACGATGTCGGTGGCGTCGCGGATGCGTTGGAGGATGTCTTCGGGGATGCGTGGCATTGCTCGCAGGCTTTTTTTTGTCTATATTAACAGCGCCATTGAGCAAAATATGGCGGCCCATTAACCGGGTCAAGAAAGTCAATAAGCAACGCTAATTTGCGTTAATTCCTTGAGTTTACAGCGAACTGTTGGTATTATTTAAGTTAAACGCTTATTCATGGCCTATGCTGGGGCTAAATCAAAATTTGACCCATTGAGCATTCAGAGGAGGAATTAGATATGTCGAAAGGCATAAAGGGAGCTATCGGGAGTTTGGCCTTATTGGGACTCGGCGTTTTTCTGTGCGCGGGTCCGGCTGCAGCGCAGTTGACGGTTTCTGAGTCGGCAGCGGATACTGACGACCTTGCACCTAGCCCGGTTGGCGGAGTACAGGCTGAGTTCAACTACGGCGACGAAGGTGACAGGGGAAGGAGCATCACCGTCTCTTGGACCTTGTCCGACGACGATGTCGTGCGCCAGGTCCCGACGAGTAGCGACTTTACGACGGGCGGCACCTTTAGAGAAGTCAACGATGTGGCTGGTTATAATATATGGCGTCGTCTCGCCGATGGCTCCGGCAGCTTGGTATGGGTCCGCACCGTCCCTGCCGGCGTGACAACCTTAGTTGATGACTCGATCGACGTGAGCGCGGGGAGCAGGCGGTACTTCTACATGGTCTCGGCTGTCGATGAAAGAGGCAATGAGAGCTCCCCCATCGAGTCTGCCGAAATCAGAAACACGTTTTTCCGTGGCGACTTTGACTACGACGGCGATGTGGACCTTTTAGACTACGACATTTTTCAAACCAACTTCGGCCAAGCCGAATTCGATCCAGCCACAGATATCGACCGCAATGGCATGGTTGACCTCGATGACTTTTTCCTTTGGGCCGATAACCTCGGTGCCGATTTGTACTAGTGCCGGCCGCAATATGGCTGTGTATCTCATCTTTTCACAAGGAGTGTAGTTCGATGAAAGAGTATATCCGCATCATCGCGCTAGCCGCTTTTTGCGCCGCTCCCGCGTCCGTAGCTTCCGTCGATAATATTCCTCCTGCACCTGTGACTAACCTACAAGCCACAGCGAGTGATGATTCATTCGTGTCGCTTTCTTGGACGCTATCGGCAGATGATGCTCGTTCATTTACGACCTTTGGGGGCCAAGTGGTGCCTACTGGTGACGTACATGGCTATCGCGTGTACCGCACGGATTACTTTCCTCCCGTGGACGATAGCGGCGCGATAGTACTCGGCTGGTTTACGCGCGAAGGGAGCAGGGTTGACTTCGACGATTTCTTCCTCCTGGCTGATCGCTTCGGCTCTTCTGACGCCGATGGGGATTTTGAGTTGTTCTTCGACATAGTGCCCAATGGACAAATTGATGTCGATGATTTTCTGCGCTTCGCCGATGATTTCGGCAAGGACGTAACTCAGGAACAGAGCAGCGAAAGGTTGGTTGCCACGCTGGGGTCAGGTGTCTCCGAATTCGTCGATAATGACGTCGTCAGTGGAGCCTCCTATGTCTATGACGTGCGAGCCTTTGATGGCGACAACGAAACTGGCGTTGTCGCACCTTTTGCTTCCAATGAGGATATAGCTCGGATGGCGATGGCCGTTGGTGTCGATCAATAAGGACGCGAAAAGTTGCAAGTTGCATAAATAGGACGCCCGCTTGTCGAGTGGGCGTCCTATTTATTACGGTAACACGCTTGACAAACAAAGATATTATCTGTATCCTTTAATCTCTTTCGCATCTCTCCTTTTCAAAATTAAATACCTCAGCGGTTTATTCCGCTTGAAATTCCACTCTCCTTTTAGATATTCTTCGCAATAGACCTCCTGTAGCTATTAAAGAATTTTGCCAAGGTACGGCATACCTTAGGTAGGTTTTCAGTGTTTTAGCAGTACTACCGCATGTACTCCAATCCTCGTAATAGCTCTAGGTGCTTACAGTGCCGTAGCGCACGTGAATATTCCCTTTGTGTTCCTGTACTCTAACCGCAAGAAAGGTTGCAAGGAAGCGATGCCGCCTCTCAATAGAACGCAGAAAATGAATATTGTCGAACTCCAGCGCATGAACATCTTGGATCTCCAAGAGTTGGCCAAGAAGCTGGAAGTTGTAGATTGCACCTCTTTGCGCAAGCAGGAGTTGATCTTCTCCATCCTCAAGCATCAGACTGAGCGCAGTGGGCTGATCTTTGCTCAAGGTACTCTAGAGGTGCTAGACGAGGGGTTCGGATTTCTCCGCTCGCCGAGCTATAACTACTTACCTGGCCCCGACGACATTTACGTTTCTCATTCGCAGATTAAGCGGTTTAGCCTGCGCACGGGCGATACGATCTCCGGTCAGATCCGCCCGCCGAAAAACGACGAGAAGTACTTTGCGCTGCTGCGAGTCGAGGCGATCAACTTCGACGATCCAGAAGTTACCAAAAAAAAGACGATCTTCGAGAACCTGACGGCCCTGCATCCCACGGATCGCTTCCGGTTGGAGCACAATCCCAAGGACATGACGACGCGGATTCTCGACTTGCTCTCGCCCATCGGCAAGGGGCAGCGTGGCCTAATCGTAGCGCCGCCCTTCACCGGTAAAACCATGCTGCTGCAAAAGGTCGCCAACGCCATTACTACCAATCATCCCGAGGCAATTCTCATCGTCTTACTCATCGACGAGCGCCCCGAGGAAGTCACCGATATGCTGCGTTCGGTCCAAGGCGAAGTCGTCAGTTCGACCTTTGACGAGTCAGCTACGCGGCACGTGCAGGTGGCGGACATGGTGATCGAGAAGGCTCGGCGTCTAGTCGAGCACAAGCGGGATGTGGTCGTCCTGCTTGACAGCATCACGCGTTTGGCGCGGGCTTACAATACGGTGACACCACACTCGGGCCGGATCCTTTCTGGCGGCGTTGACTCGACGGCTTTGCAGTGGCCACGCCGCTTTTTCGCCGCTGCCCGCAATCTCGAAGAAGGCGGCAGCCTGACGATTATCGCCACGGCCTTGGTAGAGACCGGAAGCCGCATGGACGAAGTGATCTTTGAAGAGTTCAAAGGTACGGGTAATATGCAGGTGCAGTTAGATCGCCGATTGAGCAATCGCCGCGTCTATCCGGCCATTGATGTGACGGCGACGAGCACCCGCAAAGAAGAGTTGCTGCTGACGGAGTTCGAATTGAACCGCTCGTGGGTCCTGCGCCGCATACTCAATCAGATGGGAGTCGTTGAGGGCATGGAGTTCCTCCAAGAGCGCATGCAGGGCACGGAATCTAACGAGGTATTCCTCAAGGCCATGAATGACTAGTCGCCTTGTTTTTTAAGTTTCAAGCCTCTATTTTTATGGACTCGATAGCCGAGTTTCAATCCCCAGAAAGCAGAGGAGTATAAAGGTGCAAAAAGACATACATCCCGAGTATCAAACGGTTATCTTTCTCGATACTAGCTGTGACTACAAGATACTGTCGCGTTCGACGATGAAGTCCGAAGAGACGATGGAGTGGGAAGACGGGAATTCCTATCCGGTAATCCGGGTCGAAATCAGTTCGGCGTCGCATCCTTTCTACACAGGCAAGCGCCAGCAGATCATGGATCGCGGCGGACGCATCGACCAGTTCAATCGCCGCTACGGCAAAAGCGAACAGCAAGACTAGCGATCCCATTCCGTGCGAAAAGGTGGTAGGACGTCCTTCCGAGGGCGATCGTATCGCCTTTTGCGTGTACGCGAGTCCATGGACAGAGAACAACTCACGCAAGATCTACCCGTTGGCGGTCAAGCCGTCATCGAAGGGGTGATGATGCGCGTGCCCGGCAAAATCGTCACCGCGGTGCGGGCGGCTGATCGCCAGATCGTGGTGCGCGAAGAAGCGTACGATCCTCTGGCACAGCGCTATCGCCTATTGGGTCTGCCCGTATTGCGCGGGGCCCTATCTTTCTTTGAAATGATGTTAATTGGGCTAAAGGCCCTCAATTTCTCAGCCGATGTCGCCAGTCAAGGAGAGGGGCAGGTCGAGCGGCGGGAGGAGGGTTGGCGAGAGCAATTGGCCTTGTGGACGACGATGATTTTTTCTGTGGCGCTGGGCGTGGGTCTGTTCTTCTTTTTGCCGCTGCTAGCTGCTCAGCTTTTCGGCTTGCAGGAGAACGCCCTCGAATTCAACCTAGTGGCCGGTACCGTGCGAGCGACGCTTTTGATCCTCTATCTTTGGGCAATAAGCCAGTGGCGCGAAATCCAGCGAGTTTTTCAATACCACGGTGCCGAGCACAAAAGCATCTTCACCTTAGAGGCTGGTGCCGAACTGACGGTGGCAACGGCGCGAGGTTTCGGCCGGCTGCATCCGCGCTGTGGAACCAGCTTCATGCTGATCGTAGTGCTCTTTGCGATTTTGATCTTCGCCTGCGTGGATTCGCTGTTTCCGCTCGTCTTTGGGCACACGCAGAGCCTTTTTGAGCGCTTTGCCACTCATTTTGCAGTGCTGCCCTTTATCGCAGGGACGAGCTTTGAGTTGCTCAAGTTCTCGGGCAAGAAGCGCAATGCCCCGCTGGTTCGGTTGCTGAGCACCCCAGGGCTGTGGTTGCAGCGGATTACGACCCGCGAGCCGGATGACGACCAGTTAGAGGTCGCCTTGTTCGCGTTGCGCCGCGCTCTAAATGAAGAAGTCGAGGCCAATCCATCGTGTTAGATAAATTGAACGAATACGAACTGCGCTACGAGAAACTAAGCACGCTTATGGCCGATCAGGCCACCAGCCAAAACCCGACTCAGTACCAGAAGCTGGCGCGGGAAATGGGCGACTTGCAAGAAGTGGTGGATTTAGCGGGCCAGTACCGGGCCGCGCTGGAACAGCTCGCAGAGGCCGAGGAGATCATCGCCGATGGCAGCGATGCAGAGCTAGTCGAATTGGCCGCGGCTGAGCGAGACCAATCGCGAGGAAAGGTGGCGCAGCTAGAGGAAACACTCAAAGTGCTGCTGATTCCCAAAGACCCCAACGACAGCCGCAATGCCATCGTCGAGATCCGCGCCGGCACCGGCGGCGACGAAGCCGGACTTTTCGCCAGCGACCTGTACCGCATGTACCACCGCTTCGCCGAGCGCAAGGGTTTGAAAACCGAGGAGCTTTCCTCCAGTCAGAATCCAGCCGGCGGCTTTAAGGAGGTGGTGTTCGTGGTCTCGGGTGCGGACGCCTTCGGCCAACTCAAGTTCGAAAGTGGGGTACACCGCGTGCAGCGGGTTCCCAAAACCGAGGCATCGGGCCGGATTCACACATCGGCGGCCTCGGTGGCGGTTCTACCCGAAGCCGAGGAGGTAGAGGTGGAAATCGCTCCCGACGATTTGAAAATCGAAGTGTACCGCTCCAGTGGGCCGGGCGGCCAGAGCGTCAACACCACGGATTCGGCCGTGAAAATCACCCATATCCCAACGGGTATTGTCGTCTCCTGCCAAGACGAGAAGTCGCAGCTAAAAAACAAGAACAAGGCATTAAAGGTTCTCCGCGCCCGGCTCTACGATAAACTGCAGGCCGAGCAAAAGGCCGAGCGCGACGCCGCTCGCGCCGGCCAGATCGGCTCCGGCGACCGCAGCGCGAAAATTCGCACCTACAACTTCCCCCAGAGCCGGGTCACCGACCATCGCATTGGCTTGTCCCTCTATCGCCTAGAGGAAATCCTCGACGGCGATTTTGGAAAATTCATAGAGCAATTGGCCCTCGCGTCGCAGCAGGACGCGCTGGCGGCAGATCGATGAGCGGACGCTCTTGGCGGCTGCTCGACATCCTCGAAAACACGAGCCGTTTCTTCGCGTCAAAGGGGTTGGAAAACGCCCGCCTACAAGCCGAGCTGCTGCTGGCCGCGGTGCTCGGCGTCAACCGCCTCGATCTCTACCTACAATTTGAACGCCCCTTACACAGCAGTGAAGTAGATCGCTATCGGGAATACGTGCGTCAGCGGTTGCAGCGCGTGCCCGTGCAGTACATCACGGGCGTAGCCGCCTTTCGTCAGCTAGAGCTGACCGTGACACCCGCAGTATTGATCCCGCGCCCCGAGACTGAAGTGCTCGTCGATGTGGCCTTGGAGCTTTTGCCCGAGGGCGGTCGGGTTCTCGACCTGTGTTGCGGCGCTGGCGCGGTCGCTCTGGCGCTGGCTCAAGAAGCGGCAGCGGTCGAGGTGGTGGCGGCTGACGTATCGGCCGCCGCGTTGGAAGTAGCAAAGGCCAACGGCCAGCACTGTGGGCTAGCTGGGCGCGTCGAGTGGCACTGCGGCGATCTGTTCGCGCCCCTCCGCGACATTGCTCCTTTTGACCTCGTCGCGGCAAACCCGCCGTATGTGCGCCGCAGCGATCTGGCGCAACTAGCGCCGGAAGTGCGCGACTACGAGCCTCATCTCGCGTTAGATGGAGGCGAGGACGGCTTGGCATACTATCGGCGCATCGCGCAGGAAGCTGCGGACTTTATTCGTCCTGGAGGCCATCTACTGCTAGAGGTAGGAGACGGTCAAAGCGCGGCTGTGGCGGACTTACTTGCGCGGTCTGAACGCTTGATAGAGGTTCAGATAAGACCGGACTTAAATCAAATCCCCCGAGTCGTTGTCGCGCGTATAGCTGCTCAGACGAGTTGAAACATGGCCAAAAAGAACCGTTCCACTTACATCTGCCAGTCCTGCGGCCATAGTGCCGCGCGCTGGTTTGGCCGCTGTGTGGCCTGCGGCGAGTGGAACACCTGCGTCGAAGAGCGGCCCCAAACACCCGACAGTCGGCGCGAACATCTCGCGGTATCGCCCCGCTCCCAATTGCAGCCTATCACCCAAGTTGATGACCAAGACCACGAGCGGCTGCAAATCGGCATCTCCGAATTCGACCGGGTCTTAGGCGGCGGCATCATGCCCGGTTCAGTCGTCTTAGTTGGCGGCGATCCCGGCATTGGCAAATCGACGCTCCTGTTGCAGATGGCCGGACAGCTAGCGGCTTCTGATTTTCGCATCGCGTACATTTCTGCTGAGGAGTCGGCCGCGCAGATCCGCCTGCGCGCCGGGCGCTTGGGAGCGTTGTGCGAAAGCCTGCACGTGATGGCCGAGACCAGCCTCACGGCCATTCTCGACCAGTTGCAAGCCGCCGGCCCGCTGGCCATCATCATCGACTCGATCCAGACCATTTACATGCCCGAGTTGGAAAGCGCACCCGGCAGCGTGACCCAAGTGCGCGAGTGCGCAGCGCGGCTGGTCTATTTGGCCAAAGAGAGCGGCATTCCCACGTTTTTGGTGGGGCACGTGACCAAAGAGGGCACGGTCGCCGGGCCGCGGGTGCTGGAGCACTTAGTCGATACTGTACTCTATTTAGAGGGCGAGCGGCACCACCACTTCCGCATTCTCCGCGCCGCCAAAAACCGCTTTGGTTCGACCAATGAGATCGGGATTTTTGAGATGCGGGACCAAGGGATGATTGAGGTTGCCAACCCCTCTAAAATTCTGCTGGCCGAACGCGCCGAGGGCGTGTCGGGTTCGGCCATCGTTTGTAGTATGGAGGGCACGCGGCCGCTCTTGATAGAAATTCAGGCTCTCGTCTCGCGCTCTAGTTTTGGTTATCCGCAGCGGGTTGCCACTGGCATCGACGCCAAGCGACTCTCGATTATTATCGCAGTGCTCGAAAAGCGCTGCGGCCACGACCTGTCGAGCGAGGACATTTTCGTCAATGTCGTAGGGGGCATTCGCCTCGACGAGCCAGCGGTGGATATGGGGGTAGGGCTGGCGATTGTGTCGAGCTTCCGCAACAAGCCCATTGACGCGCAGACCGTGGCCATTGGCGAGATTGGGTTGGGGGGGGAGATCCGGCCGGTGAACCAGATTGACCGGCGGGTGGCCGAGGCGCGGAGTTTAGGGTTTGAGCAGTGTTTGGTGGCGCGGAGCAACCTGCAGGGGTGGAAGCGACCGGAAGGAATGGAGGTGGTCGGAGTAGGGGGCATGGAGGCAGCCGAAGCGCTCGCCTTTGGCTCAAGCTAGTCCCTTTTCTTCACAGCACTGTTTCGCGCAGTTGCCAATTTTTGCTTTTCGCATTTTCCTTTTCTTTTTTATAACATTTTATTAAACAATAAATTACGCGTATTTCCGCCGCTTGGCACGGTATTTGTTATAAGTAGGTAGAGCAGTTTAATCTGCTTCAATTAAAAAATACTTGACACCTGAACATTGATTCACTATTTTTTTGTTCAGGTTGTTCAGGTGGCGGTGTTAATGAACATCTCATAGAACACGCGAGGAGGAAATCATGGTAGCGGGCAAAGGCAAGATCAGCGCCAACGGCAAACCCTTAGGCGAGGACAAGAACAAGGCCATCGACTTGGCGCTCGCCCAGATCGAACGGCAGTTTGGCAAAGGAGCCATCATGCGGTTGGGCGAGTCGGTGGCAATGGACGTCGATGTCATTTCCACGGGGGCCATTTCGCTCGATGCGGCCCTCGGGGTCGGCGGGGTGCCCAGAGGCCGGGTCGTCGAGCTTTTCGGGCCTGAAGCCGCAGGTAAGACCATGCTGGCGTTGCACATCGTCTCCCAGGCGCAAAAGACCGGCACAGCGGCTTTTATCGACGCCGAGCACGCGCTCGACGTGAATTTTGCCCGGCGGCTGGGCGTTGATATCGACAACTTGCTCGTCTCGCAGCCGGATTCGGGCGAAGAAGCCCTAGAGATCACGGATACGCTGGTGCGCAGCGGTGCCCTCGACCTCGTCGTGATTGATTCGGTGGCAGCGCTGGTGCCCAAGGCCGAGCTTGAAGGCGATATGGGCGACTCCCACGTAGGCTTGCAAGCGCGGCTGATGTCCCAAGCCCTGCGCAAGCTCACTGGATCGTCGCAGAAGTCGGGGACCACGGTGATCTTCATCAACCAGTTGCGGATGAAGATCGGCGTAATGTTCGGCAGCCCCGAGACTACCACCGGCGGTCGTGCCCTAAACTTCTATTCCTCAGTCCGCCTCGACATCCGCGGCATTGGCTCGATCAAGGACGGCGATGAGATTATCGGCCGCCGCACTCGCGTCAAGGTAGTAAAGAACAAGGTCGCCCCGCCCTTCCGCGAGGCCGAATTCGACATCATGTTCCGCGGCGACGATGTAGGCATATCGCGCGAGGCCGATCTACTCGACTTGGGCGTCAACAGCGGTTTTGTCGCCAAAAGCGGCACTTGGTTTTCCTACGGTGACGAGCGGCTGGGTCAGGGGCGCGAGAACGCGCGCATCTTCCTCCGCGACAACCACGAGGTCCGCACGCGCCTAGAGACCGAAGTGCGCCAAGCCCTCAACATGAAGGTCGCAGAAGTGCCCGAACCAAAAGAAGCAGAGGCCGAACTAGCCTAGCCTCTGCGCTCTCGCGGGTCGAGGTGCCAAGGCAGCTTTGGTGACCCCACGCCAAGGCGGTCGCAGCGCCTCGCACCCGCGCGTACTCCTGAAAGGGCGGGTTTTAAACCCGCCCCTCCCCCAAGGAGGTGAATCATGCAGACCCTAAGCCCCGCGGCCATCCCCTTGCAGACCCGCATTGGGCAAGCCCGCTCTTGGGCCGACTTGGAGTTGTTGTGCGAGCACATCGACGCCGCCTATCAGCGCGGCGAGCTCGATATGTCCAGTGCGGACGAACTGAGTGCCTTGGTTGCTGCTACTGCTCTGAAGGTGCCCGAGCAACCGAGCATCCCTGCTGAGGCGCTCTTAGGTCGGGAGCCGGAAATCAACACCCGTCAAGCCGCCTGACCAAGCCGCCACACAACCCGCCTTTAGGGCGGGCCAACATGGGCATCGGAGTTTTTGCTTCGGTGCCTTTTGTTTGCAAAAAACAGCCCATGCCGTATAATCAAAGGCATGCCTCGCAGTCCGTTGGAAACCCCTGTCTTAAAAGTGCTGATCGAGCGCCAGCAAACAGAACGGCGCATCGGCGAGTTGGCCCAGGAACTGGCCGCCGACTACGCTGGGTCATTTCCCTTATTTATCGGCCTCCTCAACGGAGCGGTGCAATTTATGATGGCTCTGATAGACCGCTTGCCCGAGGAACTATTAGCGCAGTTGGACTACGACTTCATCGGTGTTTCGAGCTATCAGGGCTCGGAGAGTACCGGGCAGATTAAGTTGACCAAAGACCTCGTTGTCGCAGCGGCCGGCCGGGACGTACTAATCGTCGATGGCATCGTCGATAGAGGCCGATCCTTAGATTTTGTGCTGGCCAAGATAAAGTCGCAGCAACCCCTTTCACTCAGAGTATGTGCGCTGCTGAACAAACGCGTCCGCAGGGAGTTTCCAGTGCCGATAGATTACTGTGGTTTTGAAATTGAAGACGCGTTCGTCGTTGGCTACGGCATGGATTGTGACCATCGCTACCGCGCCCTGCGCCACATTGCTGTAATCGAACACGCCAGAGGAGAACCTTAGCAATGGCCCCCAAGAAAGTCTTGATTACCGGCGTCTGCGGATTGATCGCCGGAGCCGTGTATCGGCATTTGCGCACCCAACCCGACCGCTATGACCTCTATGGTCTGGCGCGGCGGTCCCAACTTTCGGAGCGGACGTCCAAAGACGCAGAGTTGGGAATTCCCGAGGAGAAATTCATCCTCGCAGACCTGACCGATTACAACGCGATAGCCAAGGCCGTCGCGGGCATGGACGTGGTCGTGCAACTGGCAGCCGATCCGCGACCAGACGCTAGTTGGGAGAGTCTGCTTGGCAGCAATATCGTTGGGCCGCGCAATGTGCTGGAGGCCGCGCGCCGTGCTGGCGTCGGGCGCGTGGTCTTCGCCAGTTCGATCATGGTGTCTTGGGGCTACCAGCAGGAAGACCCGTACAAGGCCATCTCCGAAGGGCGCTTCGACGCGGTCGATGCCGGTCAGGTACAGGTCGTGACCCACAAGTGGCCGCATCGGCCCACGGGCCTCTATCCAGCGACCAAGATCTGGGGCGAGGCACTAGCGCGCTACTACGCCGACGTGCACAATATGTCGGTGCCTTGTCTGCGCATTGGCTGGGTCAATGCCGAGGACCATCCGCGCGACGAGCGGGGCGGGGCCATCTGGTGCAGCCAGCGCGACGTGGTGCAGCTTGTGCAACGTGCTATCGAGGCCCCTGCGGACTTGCGCTTTGATATTTTTTACGGAGTCTCTCACAACCGCTGGCGCTGGGTCGATATCGACCATATCCCCGCAGACAGCGCCGAAGAGAAGCTAGGACTGACCTGAGTCCATGGGCCGAGCGCCTAAAACCAAGACGGACCTATTGTCCGTCAAGCTGTTCTTCGTCGTCCTAGGGGCCATTGCCGCCTACAATGTCGTCAATTGGATGCGCGGCGAGCCAGAATGGGAGGAGCGGACCTATGAGCCGGGGGCCTTCACAGTGGAGACTGCCGGTCGGCCCAACCTGCGCAAGTTGCGCGAGCCGTTGTCCTTTGGCGAGGTAGAGTTCCAATACCTGATGTTCGAGCGCGCCGACGTGCAATACGCCGTTGCCTACGGGGATGTGCCCGAGGCCGTTCAAGCCGATAGCGCGATTGCCGCGCGCCGAGATGCCATCTTGCAAAAGGTGGAGGGAACTATCCTGTCAGAGGCCACCGTTGAGATGGACGGTCATGCCGCTTGGCAGACACAGATACAAGCTGCCGACGAAAGCCTCTTGCGAATGCAGAGCCTACAGGTGGGTCAGCGGCTCTACAGCTTGATGGCGGTCGGAGCACCCGCGTTTGACGACCCCTCAGATATCGAGCGATTCTTCGCGTCCTTCAGACTCGTCAAGCCCTGATGATAAGGAGTGTCAAGTGAAGCTGCTCAAAGAGCTATGCGAAAGCGCGGGAGTTCCCGGCCGGGAGGATCGGCTGCGCGAGATCGTGCGGCGGGAGCTTGCGCCCCTGACCGACGAGATGCGGGTGGATGCCTTGGGCAACCTGATCGCCGTGAAAAAGGCGAGCAAGGGCAAAAAGGCCAAGAAACTGATGATCGCCGCGCACATGGACGAGATCGGTTTCGTGGTTTCGCACATCGACGAGCGAGGCCTTTTGCGACTGGTGCCCCTAGGCGGACACGACCCGCGCAATATGGTGGCCCAAAGGGTCGTCGTCAGGGGCAAGAAGCGCGATCTGCCGGGCCTGCTTTACCCAGGTATCAAACCGCCGCACATCCAGACGGAGGCCGACCGCAACGCCAAGCTGGCCATCAGCGACTTCATCGTCGATCTCTACCTGTCGCCAGCCAAAGTCAGGCGCGAGGTCGAGCTTGGCGCGATGGTGACGTTGCAGCGGGACTTTGCTGAGATCGGCAACGGGGTTTCTTGCAAGGCCATGGACGACCGCGTCGCACTCTACGTGATGATCCGCGCCATGCAGCAGGCCAAGACCTTTGGTTGCGAGACCTATGCGGTGGCTACCGTGCAGGAGGAGGTCGGCTTACGAGGCGCGCAAGTAAGCGCGTTTGGAGTCGAGCCGGACCTAGGGGTAGCTCTCGACGTGACGCTGGCGGCCGATATTCCGGGGATAGCCGAGCACGAGCAGGTAACGCGCCTAGGACAGGGTGCGGCGATTAAACTGCTGGACTCGTCGGCGATCTCGCATCCGGGCTTGGTGGCCCAGCTCAGAGGGCTGGCGAAGAAAAGAAAAATCAAGTGCCAATTGGAAATTCTCCCCCTCGGCGGCACGGACGCCGGGGCCATGCAAAGGGTGTGGTCCGGTGTGCCGGTGGCGACGATTTCAGTGCCGACGCGCTACATTCACACTTCGGTCGAGTTGGTTGACAAAGGCGACTTGCAAGCCGCCGTGGATCTGCTGACCGCCTTTCTCGAAGAGGGCCAGCGGGCCGACTTGACGCTCGTCTGAATTAATGTCTCGCGACTTTGTAAACCTAGTCTGTCTCCGACACAGGTACGGCAACCGACCTGCCGGTCCTTCCTGCCTCGTGAATCGCCTCAACCACTCTTAGAGCCTGTAGTCCGTCGCGGCTGTGCGGGTCCACACCGGGTGCACTCTCGATGACTTTCTTTCCCTGGACCACATCGACGAAGTAACCCGTCAACGATCCTTGGTGAGAGGGGTTTTCGACAGGTTCCCATCCAGAGGACCGCGCCATTGTGAAAAGCAGGTCGCGTTTAAGGCGGAAGCTCTTTCGTGCGCTGTAAACCGTGACCTCATCCTCGTATTCGTCACAGTTTTTGATACACAGCAGGTGCG
>JAGWBY010000052.1:39287-47023 GCA_021295675.1 Candidatus Latescibacterota bacterium
CGACGGCCACGATACGCTGTCCGACGAGCCAGGGCAGTACATCAAGGATATGTACCGTCCGCGTATGCAACATACCGCCATCTACTAGGTTACCGCCGGCTCTGCGCTGAACCGCCGTCATGTACTGAATATCATCGGAACTAGAGGCTAACTGACTGCGTACATACTCTGTGCTCGCCATGAAACGCCGCGTGAAAGCTGTCATTAACAGACATTCTTGTGCTTGGCTGAGAGTGGTCAATTCTTTGGCGTGTGCTACTGTGACTGTCGTCGGCTTGTCGACGAGAACGGGTATGCGCCGTTCTAGCGCGAGCTTGCATTGTTCATAGTGATATTGATTTGGGGTGCTGACGACGACACCGTCCACGAGATCGGGGTCAAGCATGGTCTGGCTTGCGCCCAGACTCTCCGGCAGGTTGTCCAGACGATCCTGCGAGATGTCACAGACTGCTGTGATCTCCACGTCCCTCCGCTGGATGAGATTCGGAATGTGATAATTAGGACAGAAACGTCCCACTCCGATCAGGCCGATTCTGGTCTGTTCCATTTTGTCAGCACCGGTTTTCGCAAAGTGAAAGACTGGAAGTGCACGCCCTCGGGCTCGACTACGTGGAAATCCAAGACATCGAAATACTCCCGTACGTATCCATGCATCTGATCGTCGGTTCGAAAAGAAAAAAATCGAGGAGGATCGTGCCAGTCGTTAGGCGCTTCGCCCTCAAACGGGTCACCCCCGTACACGCCCAAAAAAAAGAGACCGCCTGGAACTAAGACGTTTCGGATCGCAGCCAGTACGTCAGATAAATTGACATTCGGGACATGAAGCAGGCAATTCATTGCATAAACTGCGTCGAAAGAACTCAGGGGAAAGCCCAAATTTAGAAAGTCAGCCGAGTAAGCCACGAGACCTTTAGCGCGGCAGCGTGCAACCATTTCCGGTGAAAGATCAGTCACAATTGTTTCTAATCCACCTTTCTGGAAAAACAAGCCATCCTGGCCTGTCCCGGCACCGATCTCCAGAAGACTCACCTTGCCCTCGGTGCGTACGATACTGAGAAAGTCTGCACGCTCAGTCAGCTTCCACGGGGCTTTCTCACGCTGGTCGCGGTCTTCTGCGCTACCGTCGTAGGCTACTTGAAGACGAGCGACGACATCTTTGTACTCGAACATTGCTTTTTAACGTTTTGCCGGTTTGCGAACAGCGGCCGAGTGTTGCCTCAGTTGCTTACTCCTTCAATAGGCCAGCAGCAATGAGAGCGCGATGGTGCAGAGGTAGAAAAACGTCCAGCGCCAACTCCGCAAGGACTCCTTCAGGTTGAACCAGTTTGCGCGCCAGTCTCTCGTGTTCGGGAGCCCACTCATTGAGCTCGACTTTCGCCAGCCAGATGGAGCGAACCAGCACTAATTCCCCGTTCAGTATGCTACAGCGACGGGCTGCAGGCGGATCTCACTGCCCTTATCCGTCTCTACTTCCACCCGCGCCAGATAGATGCCAGGGCCGACCAGCTGTCCGGCTCCATCCCGACCGTCCCAGCGGGCCATATGGCGCCCCGCGGCCTGAGCCTCTGGCTGCGCCTGCCATATCCGCCGTCCGTTTAGGGCATAGATGCCGACCTTTACCGCGGACGCCTGCTGCACCCGGAACAAGGTATACTGGATGGATAACTGGTCGTTGACGCCGTCCCCCTGAGGGGTAAAAGCGCGGCTCCCCACCTCGAGATCCTCCAGAACTCCCCTTGCCGAGGAGGCCGACGCCACAAGCTCCTCGCTGACATCACCGCCTTCGACCCGCTGCAACAAGCTCTGTTCCCCGCGGTTGAAGACCTCCCCGCCGAACTCGCCGGCCTCGTCGTAGAGCACTGTTTCCAGCCCAATGCGCAGCCTCTGATCGCCCTCTGGACTCAAACGGCGGGGCAAAAATACAACAAAACCGCTTTCCTCGTTCGCGATGCTGTCCGGTTCCACAGTGCCCAATGGCTCACCTATCTCCAGCCAGCCGAACTCCGCTTCCGCCGGCGTCATGACCCGCACGACATCGAAGCCGGTGCGATCCGCGCTGGAAAATTCAACGCCAATATCGTACACGAACGACTTTTTCTCGCCCGCCGGTACGCGCACTCGCCCGCCCTGCGGCTGGTGATCTTCCTCCAGGACCACCTCGCCCACGACCCGATCCGCCAACAGCGGCGCGATCTCGACCTGCAGCGAATCCAGCCGGGCAAAGTCAAAGAACGCATCCGTCTTTAGCTGCACCCGCAGCTGAAAGTAGCGCCCCCACGGCAGGCGCGGGTGCTGCCCCGACTCCTCGAGTGGCACCGACCAGAAACTCCAGTTTTTCACGGAATCCCACCGTCGGCACCGTAGCGCCGCGCGCCTCCAGTCTAGATATGGAACTGATCAAGGTCGCTCTCGGCACGGAGGAAGTCAGCCGTTCCCACTGTTTCTTGGTCACCTCCACGTGGGCTCCCAGATCGTCAAAGCCGAAGTAAGCCGTCGGAGTGTCATCGCGACCCGTCCTGATCTCCACCTGGACGCGAACCGGACCGTCCGCGAGGGCGACCAACTGCTCCCCGTCCTTGCGCCACTTGCTCACCTCGAAGACCACTCGCCCGAAGTTGGCCTCCCGCCCCAGGTCCACTATCTGCGACTCCCAGGTCGCCGTAGGCGCAAAACCCCGGCCGTAAACCTCCATCTCCGCATAAGCCGACTGGACGACGATCGGCTGACCGTCCAAAGTGACTCCGTCGGGGACTTCCAGCAGGCGCAAATAGCGCAAATTCTGCAGCGGGAAGCGGACCTCGGTGACGCTGTCGCGGTTGGCTTGGCGGTAGGCTAGCTGATTTTCCAGCGGGCAGCAGAAGCCCGCCCCGCGCCATCTGAAGCCCCGCGCCATCTCCTCTTCCATTATACCTCCCTCGTCCTCGCGGGCTGTCAGGCTGAATGATTTGAGGACATAGTTGAGACGAAAGGGCTGGTCGCTGTCGGGGCTCACCCCCTCGGGAGGGTAGAACACAAAGCGCTCCACCGGCACCTGTGCGCCCATATCTATCGTGTAATAGAAAGACGATCCCGATGGTGGGCGGCTGCGCGGGTCGGCGACCTCGTCCCTGCGCTCGACGTAGGTGGCGGGATCGCCGTCTACGAAGACGAGGAGGTTGGCCTGGTACAAAATGCCATAATTCCCGAGGTTCTCGTCGCGGCTTTTCAATAGAAAGTTGCCGTGTCCCAGCCACAAACGCGGATGACCCGGGTGGTAAACCGGGTCGAAGGTGAACCTGAAGGGTTGCCAGGGTCCCAACCGAGGCAAGAGGTTCTCGTCCGGCTTGAGCTCGAAAGGCTGGAGCGCCCCGGCCGCGGTCGAGTCGTCCGTCATCAGGCTGAAATCCGCTACTTCCGTCCAGGAAACGCCGCCCTCTCCTCCGAGCCGCCACCAATTTTCTTGGGCCGCCCCATGGCTGCAAAACCCTGCAATCCCACCCAGCACGGCAAAGGCCAAAATCGCCACTTTCGCGTTTATCCGCACCCGAACCTCAGGAACCTACAAGGCTTTTTAATCCGCTTTCCAAGTCATCCAGCCATTGCGGCGTTTTGGGGTGAAAGGCTCCCAACACTTCCCAGAACCAGCACAAACCGGCACCCATGGTGGCTTGTCTGACTTTAAGGTACGTCTCATCTGGTTCTATCCGCACTCCACCTGCCTCCGCATACCCCGACCAAAACTCCTGCGGATAGTGATCGCGACCATAAATTTCTTGAGGTTCTCGGGTAAACTCTGCTGCGATATGCAGTTGTTCATGTAGAAGGTCGCCAGTCGCTCCATTCTCAAAATCGTAAATGCCGACTATATGGCCATCATCATCAACCAAAAGATTGTGTATAGTTGCATCTCCCCATAGAAGCCCTTGAGGACTCGGATTCGGCACGACATCAATCTTGTCCAGCAGATCTTCGATAATGGACAGCTTGGCTTGACAATCTTCGGGCAGGTCAGCTACCAAGTCCTGATTGTAAAGGAGCTTTCTCCGTATGTCTTCTCGCCATTGGGTCACATCCTGCACGGGTAGAAGACCGTCGGATACTCTCTGTTCATTGATGGCAGCGACCACTGAGCCAAATTCTTTGAGCAGGCGACACCGCCGATCATCGCTAGTACTGGGCATCTCGAAAAAGTCTCGTCCTTGAGTACCGGGGAGCAGACTAGAAATCAGATAAGGATATCCGAACGCATCGGTGTCCTCGCATAATAGACTGATCTCCGGGACGGGCAGAGTGGTTGTATCGCGTAACAATGCGGTAATATTGAAATCGACCGCTAGCGAGAAGGCTTTTCGATACTTGATCTTGATCACATAGCTGCCGTCGCAACACACGGCCTTATAGACACAGTTGGTTGGATTTGCTTTAAGTTCAGTCCATTCGATAACCGAGCCGAGCCCCTGTCTAGCAAAAGCCACGGCTCCCTGCTCAGCAGTAAAGGTCGGCTTTTTGGAGGCTTCTATAAATGCTTGCTTGCTGATCGCCAAATCTACGCTCCGATATACTGTAACTTTCTCGATGTGCTAACCTAGGCTTGTTCGCGCCATATTCGCTTGGCCAACATGAACCTAGGCACTTTTGCAGCGTTCTGAGACCGAGCGTGTACGATCAGCGGATGGCAGAGCACGGCATCGCCTGGCTCTCCCGTAAGTTCAACAACCCTAACCTTTATATTCTCAATTTCTGCATTCTGCTCCATCAGACGAGCAACTCGTTCGTTCATCGGTCCTGTGTTGTTCCGTAGATCCACCAGCCATGGGTGCGCTTTGAAGAACGTATTGTGGCCCTCCTTAGCCTCTACACTCCGGCGATGATATCGCAAGAGGAGCTTATGGGCTCCCTCCAGAATAAGCGTTCCACCCCCTTGCGGTAAGACGTGGGAAATAAAAATAAAGATGAACAGACCTTCTTTCCCATTTATGATTTCCAACGGATCTGAGTCCCAGTGCCATCCCGTCGGAATATTCCACATATCGGGGGATTCAGGCATCGTGTGGAGCAAGGTGCCCCAGTGGGTGGGTGATTTCCAGCTCGGACCTAGGAGCTGGGTGATCGCATATGTGATCTTCTGGTCGCCAATATTCCAAAGGTCTCGGTTCGCTTGCAGTATCTTGATGAGTCCTTTTGTCGGGCGATTCCAGGTTGAGGAATCTTCGCGATCGAAGCCGTATCTCTGCTCAAGTATTTCCCATATGTACGTCATCACGCGGTGCGTAAGTGTGCGATCAAAAGCCGATTCGAGGCGGACGTACCCGTTCAGATGGAAGCGTTCAATGTCCTCTTGAGAGAGAATTTGATTCATCGATGAAGTCACATTTCCTTGGGTATTTTTGGCTAACGTTCCCGGCACCCACGAACCGCGCCGCGCCGCGGTTGGGCGAAGGGGCTTTTGCCCCGAAGCCGGGGGCACGGTGTTATGGGCTGTGGAATAGACGCACTCTTACGATTCCTGGCGGCAACAAGCGCTCCCCGAAGAAAATAAAATCTACAGGGACTCTGCCGAAGTGGATCAAGTCGCAGCAGATCTCTCCGATCAGTTTAGTCGATACACTCTAAACGGAAAGGCGCGCACCATCGCAAGGCGAAAATCGTCTCCTTGATCGGTGTAGTGTTCATACAGCGTCTTTCGCGTCACAAAGAGGGCATTGGCAGGAGGTTCTCCCTCGCGTAAGGCACTAAAAAAACGCTCTATGGTCTTTGTGGAGGATTCGCCGGACTCATTGCTTAGAATCGGAGCGACATAATAGAGGGTGCCCGTCCGATACAGGCTGTGGAGGAACCCGCGATGGAGACCCAGTTCGCAAGAATCAAAATAGACAAGCTGGGGAGCCATGTGGACGAACGTCTCAGGGTGAATTGCAATGTGTGCCAGATCGATGCCGTCGTTTGCATCACCGTGACCACTGATCAGAACAAAATCAGCCGCTGCGATACTTTCCAAATCCTTGGGGTGGACCTCAAGGTCGTCATAGTAGATCGAACGAGGGAAGAGACGCTTCACCGATAAGAGGGCCCGTTCAGGATCGGACGACTCGTGCGAGATGAGCAGCCCTTTCCACTGGTCCGAAACCTGGAGAAGCGTATCCGAGTGACTGTGCAGACGATACGTAATGGGCTTGTCGAGAAACAGTGGGCACCCCTGATAATACAGCGCGTCCAGGGGATAGGACAGACAGTCCTCCGCCAGCACAAACTCAATGGCCGATGCCGATTTAATCGATGCCTGAATAGGGGCATACAGATCCTGTCCCACTTCTGTGAGCAAGGTGTGTATGTCTGACCGTCTGATGGCCTTCAGGTCGGTATCCGCGAACAGATCGGCGAAGAATCCGCATATCGAGTCCAGCAGGGCCAATAGGGACGGCCTCGGGTTCAGCGATTTGTAGATGGCTTTCATCTTAGCGGGGACATTCCGCTGCTCAGGCACAGCATACCTGTGCGTCCCACCATCTAAAGCCGCCTGGACATCGAGCACCTGTCGCTTCTGCTGGACATGGATAACCAGCGTCTCTGCACTATTCGAAGCCATTGTACCTTTCTAATCGCTATCTCACGCTCCAACTTAGCGGGGTCGGATTCCGGTCGAAAGCTTCTTAGAAATCTGCGATTCTACGGTTCTGCCCATGGCCCATAACGTTTCCGTGTCCCCGAACCGCGTAGCGGTTGGGCGAGGGGCCGCACTGCCTCGAGCCGGGGGCACAGGTGTTAGCCGACGGTCACACCCTTGCTCTTCATTTGTTCTTTAAAGCTATCAAAGTCCTCAACGCCTTGTTCTATCACCGCACGGTATATATCTTGGCTCGTATAAGCCTTGCGATAGCCAGGATCCTTCCAACAGACCTGTTTGATACTGAGAATCTTACGACGAAATGAAGGCGTCAGAGACGCTGCGAGTCGTCGGGTGAACTGAAGTTGCCTCTCGCATTCTTGGGAATCAACGGCCCAAATATCGATCTTCCAGGCACCTTTCCTCTCGTCTCCAAGATAGACACCCCAATAAAAACCTAGCGGCAAATTCGGTGTCCGATTAATACGTTCATTGCGAAAACTCATTTTTACTGGAGCTAGGTATGATGCAATCCTACCTCCTAAAGAAAAGAACGATTCCTCAGATAGATATGTCTGTTCGAGATAGATATCGAGATCCTTCCAGGTCATAAGGTGTAGGGCGTAACTACCCGTGACGTGGGGAGTACCGTAGTCTTCGAGTAAGCTTCTCAACCCTTTGGGTCCAAGGAGTTCATCGGCTTCCTTACGAATTACTTGATCGCGCTGAACAAGATCTTCAGTCATTACCAAATCCTGAGTGTCGGCTAACGGTCCGCGCGTGCCCGAACCGCGCAGCGGTTGGGCGAAGGCCGAAAGGCCGGAGCCGGGAACGCTGCTGTTATACGATTGCCACCAATAATACTTAAATGGTCAGTGTTTATCCCAGTCGCATGGAACAAGAGGGACTGGCCAGTCGGGATCTGGTTGCCACCTAGACCAGTCCTCGAAGAATGGCCAAGAGCGATTCTTGAGGGCTTCTCCGACGGTGTTGGCCTCCGACTTAGCAAATGAGGCCTCATCAGCAGATACAATGCCTTCATCCTGAGCCCATTGGAGCTCGTCCTCATCTTTCAGGCACCAAGAGGACAGATCGTCAGCGACTGTCACATCCAGAATCAGGTCCCGAGTATCGAACCCGATGGGCGTGCGAA
>JAGWBY010000053.1:0-11040 GCA_021295675.1 Candidatus Latescibacterota bacterium
TCGATCAGCAAGTGTACGAAGCCTCGGGTCCAGCCATCGCCGAAACCCTGCACGTATCAGCCGCAGACGCCGAGGGCAATCTCGTCGGCATTACCATAACCCAAGGCGGGGCTTTTGGCTCCTGTCTCACGGTACCGGGCACAGGCATTATTTTGGGCCACGGCATGTGCCGTTTGGACCCCCGTCCTGGCCGGGCCAATTCCGTGGCCGCACACAAGCGTCCGCTCAACAACGTGGTCCCCATGATCTTGCGCCTGCCCCAGCGCGACGTGGCCATCGGTCTGCCCGGCGGTCGCCGCATCATCAGCGTCGGTGCCCAACTCGGCCAGCGCATTATCGACTTCAACGCCACCGCCTTGGGAGCGGCCACAGCCCTCCGACTCAACGCCGAAGCCCAAGAACCCCTCGAACTAAAGCGCGGCATCCCTAAGAGAAATGGGCCACCGAGTGCAGGTAGTTCAAGGGGTAGCCGGCGGTGCTCACGGTGCCGAAGTGCTCAAAAGCGAGGGCAAAGTACGCGCTGGGGGCAATGGCTGGGCCGCGGGTGTATAGACCGTCTTTTTTTCGGTGATTATCACCCTTGACGTGGGTGATAATCACCCATATCATGGGTATATGAACACGAATCGACTATTACCTCGATTTGCTTCCGCGAGCGTGGAGCGAGCGTTGAGGGTCATGCCCGTGACCGTTCTCACTGGCGCACGACAGACCGGCAAGAGCACCCTCGCCCGCATGCATCCCATCGGGACAGACCGGTCTTACTTCACCTTGGACGACTACGGCGTCCTCGAGCAGGCCCAACGCGAACCGGATGCTCTTGTTGCTCGGGCTGTGCAGATCACGCTTGATGAGGTGCAACGGGTGCCGCATGTGCTGCTCGCCATCAAGCGCCTCGTTGACGAAGGTCGGATTGCTGGCCGTTTCCTCTTGACTGGGTCGGCGAATCTGCTGCTTATGAAGGAGGTGGGCGAAACGCTGGCTGGTCGCGCTAGCTACTTGACGCTCTGGCCCATGACTCGCCGCGAGCAACGCGGGTTGGCTAGGCCTGGTCTGTGGACAGAACTCGTAGATGCACCCCCTACTAGATGGCGGGATGTGCTGCTCGCGGAGCCAGCCGAATCAGAGCCGTGGCAGGCCCTTGCTCGACGCGGAGGTTATCCCGTTCCAGCCCATGAATTAATCGACGATGAAGACCGGCGGCTCTGGTTCGAAGGCTACGCGGCTACCTACTTGGAGCGGGATATCCCGCGTCTATCCGCCATCGAAGGCATCACCGATCTGAGGAGGTTGATGACGGCAGCCTGTTTGCGCGTTGGAGGGCTATTAAACCAAGCAGACCTAGCTCGGGACGTACATCTTGCCCCCTCCACAGTGCAGCGGTATCTCAACTTGTTAGAGGTATCGTTCCAACTGGTGCGACTGCCATCCTATTCTGTCAACAGGACGAAACGGCTGGTCAAGTCATCCAAACTCTACTGGAGCGACACCGGGTTGGCTTTACACTTAGCGGGCGAGACACATCCTCGCGGCGCGGTGCTCTGCGACCTGCTCTCTTGGGCCGGTACTCGCGTCGAAAAAACGGAGATTCTTTTTTGGCGGACGACCAAGGGGGCCGAAGTCGATTTTATCATTGAAACAGGCCGGCGTCTGCTGCCCGTGGAGGTGAAGGCCTCCGCTAGCGTCCATCCCGGCGATGTGCGACATCTGCATACGTTTCTAGATGAATACTCCGATATGGCGCAGTGTGGAATGGTTCTATACGATGGCGAAGAGACGTTCTGGCTCACCGATCGCGTACTCGCTGCTACTATCTAACATACAACGGAGAAAAAAATGAAAATTACTGATTTGCAAGTGATGCGGATGGGGTCGGAAGGGACCAACAATTGGATGTTTGTCAAAATCGAGACCGACGCCGGTATCCACGGCTGGGGTGAAGCTAGCTTGCAATACAAAGACGACGCCTTACTCGGTGAGTTTGCGGCGTTCAAGCGTTTTCTACTAGGCAAAAATCCGTTTGAGATTGAGCGGATTTGGACCTCGCTGTATCGGCGCGTGACGTGGTCAGGGGGAGCGGTGACGACGAGTGCGATCAGTGCGATTGATCTGGCGTTATGGGATATCAAAGGCAAAGCATTGGGCGTCCCAGTGTATGAATTATTGGGTGGGAAATCGCACGACAAAATTCGCATGTACGCCAATGGCTGGCCAAGAAAGGGCAACACGCCTGAAGGGATTGCCGAGGGCGTAAAACGGGTGGTGGATCAAGGCTATGAGGCGTTGAAGTTTTACCCTTTTAGAGGCGCGCAGGTGGCCACCATCGAGCGCATTCAGCACGGCGTCGCCTTGGTGGAAGCGGCGCGCGAAGCTGCCGGATCGCAAATCGAAATAGGAATTGACATTCGCGCACGACTGAATATATGGAGCGCACGACGAGTGGCACAGGAATTGGAGCCATACAACATTGCGTGGATGGAGGAGCCGATTTTGTGGGATAATCCAGAAGCGCTAGCGCAATTCGCTCGCGAAGTAAATGTGCCAATTGCAACGGGTGAACAGCTATACACTCGCTGGGAATTCCGCGCACTATTGGAACTGAATGCGGTCGGGCTTATTCAGCCAGATATCTGTCATGCAGGCGGCATCACTGAATTGAAGAAAATTGCCGCAATGGCTGAGACGTATTACGTGACGGTCGCCCCACACAATTCCAATGGGCCGATTTCAACGATTGCGAGCTTACATTTGGACATGTGTATTCACAACAGTTTGATGCAGGAAATTTTTGTGTCGTCTATTGATCGATACAACAAAGTGCTTACACAACCTATTGAAGTAATCGGGGCGTAGAATTGCGCGCGGATGTCATGGAGCAACATCCGCCGAAGCCGTTTACGCCGGTTGAGTCTGAGCCGTATGTGGAATTTTAAAGCGGAGGTGTTCTGTGAGGAATTGGGAATTATACCGACAGTAGTGATTCGAGAAAGCGCAGGAAAAGTCGACAAAAACTAATGACCGGCCTCCGCGCCGTCACACATGACGCGGAGGCCGGTTCATCCTTACAGTGAATCGTGCTTGAATTGCACGTACGCGGGCTGCTCGGCAGCCACCGCCTTATCAGCGGCTCGACCAAAAGCACTCATGATTTCTTCGTAATCCGAGCCATAGGGCACGGTGACAACCGACGCAGAATCCACAGCCGCCGAGGACATGTCGTCAGCAGCACACGTCACTATTACCGTCATGGGCGTGTATATGCTAAAGGTCAAAGCTCCCACGAGCCCATTGACGAAACTCATCTGCGTCTCAACCCTAGCTACGCCATTTTCGCACTCACTTTGCGCTTCGACCACCGACGGCGGCACGAGGCCATATATCCAACTATGCTTCCACATCTCCACCGTCTTATGCCCCGGAGCAAGTCCTGTATCAATGGTCGCGTGATAACATCCGGCCAAAAGAAACAGGCTCCCCTGCAAACGCTTGATCATTTTAACCCCCTTAGGTTGATAAAAAATTATCGGCCCCTAGGCCGCGAATGAGATAGGATAGGCAAAGGGTCAAGGTTATTCAAGCTATGGACACGGTCGAAGCCCTCACCAGTTGATTCCCTCACGCCCTGCTTGACCAGTCCTGGCGGAGCCAATCCTCCCATCGACGCGCCAGATCCACTCGTGCATCACGCAGCGCGTCCGAGTAATGCGGATGTCCGGCCACGTAAGGGGGACTTAACGGCAGACGATGCCCTGTTATTGCTTCCAATGCGTCTCTTCGAGCCGCGAAGTTGGATATTCGATTCATACGAGCGTCCTCTTCGAGACCGGAGACGATTTCTTCAGCAAAACGCGGATGAGCCATTCTTATGGCAAGGTGCAAGGATACGTAACGGACATCCAAGCTCGTGTCATTGAAGAGGACGCTGAGAGACGCGCTGCACTCAGACCACAAAGCTGGACAACCTTGCAGCAAGTGTACCGCCGCTGACCGGACAATCGGCGAAACGTCCCGACACGCTTCTTTGATGCAGTCCGAATTCACCTCGGACGTTTTGCTTGCCAGGACACACACGGTAGCGGCACGAACCTCAGGTTCTGGATGGTTTAAACACTTCTTGATCAGTTGCAGAACCGCGTCCGGGAGTGCATCACCAACAAAGGAGAGGATAATATCCCTTACCTGCTCAGAATCGCCGGCACTAAGTTGATCCATCCGGTATTCGACCGAACGTTTCCGCCACTCCGACCAGGTTTGGTAGAGGCTCGTTATCGGCACGGGTGGGTGCTCCGCCACATCCATCGCCAAAGCACCTTCGACTGAAACCAGACCAGCGCGCAGGTCCGACCACTGTGGACGCTTCATCGACGAAGCGACAAGGGCTGTTTTCATGTCCAAGGCTGTCCAACTCGGATGCGCCTGCCACACACAGGCTGCGGCCCCAAGAGTGATCGGCCCCGAATACGATGTACCAAGTCTGCGAGCATAGCGCCGTGGGAGATCGTCTGTCTTACTGTAAAAGTGGTTTTCGATCTCTTCATCGGTTCCATGGGGAAGGACGATGTTCTCCGCAGGTGCCAGAATCTCCGGAATCCATTTTCCTTCAAAGGTCGTTCCCCGGCTCCCTGGAAACGCTTCGGCCCGGTCTAGATCCCCATCCGGGGAAAGCACTATCCCTCCAACGGAAAGCACCGACGGGGCCGCGGGTTCGGTAACCCCAGCAGTCCGGTCGGAGGTATTCCCCGACCCTGCCATTACGAGCACGCCTGCGGCCGCTATTTCTTCACACAAGATGCGTATTGGTTCCGTTTGCCAGGGCAGAAGGCTCGAGTCGACCTCACATCGGCGTGCCGACAATACAGCTCGTATCTCGTACTTGCTCCAGTTGTCCCGAACCCATTCCAGTGCCTTAAGATGTGCCGCATATCGTCCTTCAGGATCCTCGCTCTGGCCGGGAAAGTATTCGGCAACGAGAAAGAGATCGGCTTCCGGGACTCGGCACCTGATCCAGCAGCCGCAGCCGCGGCCCACAGCCCATGCGCGCCTCCTTTCCAAGGTCCAGGCTCCGCCTCAAACACTTTGGGCTGCGCTTCAGACTCCATCACCATTACTTTGTAAGTTGTACGTTGTTCGTTGGTGGTGATATCGGGATGGCTTGGGAAATCCCCATCGACAACAGCAATGCGAACCCCTTTCCCCGTAAGTGCATCAGGCACTCTCAGGAAGTCTCGCAACGTCGGCCACATATCCTCTCCTATGGGTTTTGAGAAGCGTTCTCAGACGAACTGCTCATGGGGCTACGCCTCAGCCACATGACAATTGAACCAATCCACAACGCGCCGACACAGATCATCGAGAGCATCGCGGGACCAAGCAGATGTGCCGTGGTGCTCGTCTTTGTACAGCCGTAGCTCGACGCGCTTGCCGAGTCGGCGCAGGGCGACGAACGTCTCTTCGGCCTGCTTGGAGCCGTCCTGATCCCCTGTACCACACACGAGCAGTAGTGGAGTAGATACTCTGTCCAGGTAGAAGAAGGGCGAGTTCTCAATGTACGCAGCCCGATTCTCCCACGGCGAGCCGCCGAGGCGGGCCTGGCCCGTTTCGCACCATCCTATATGTCGGGTATAGATACTCATCATATTCACACCCCAAGGGGCATTAGCCAGTGCAGCTCGGAATCTATCGGTCTGCGCGACCAACGATACAACGCTGTATCCGCCATAACTCGAACCCATTAGACCCACGCGTTCGCCATCGGCCAGACCGAGTTCGACCGCCCGATCTACAGCGGCGAGTACCGGCTCCACCAGACCGACCATCGGGTCGGGAACAACACCGCGTAGCCAGCGCTGCACAGAAGTTGTGGCTCGATAGCATGCAGCCCTTGGAGACCAAAGCGATTGCTCGTCCCCACACCTCGGTACCCCCCATACACACTGACGATCATCGGATGCGGCGGTCGCGTCTCGGAAGGAAGCAACATCACTCCCCGGCATTGCATACCGGCTGCTTCAAAGTCGATCAGTTCACTGCGGCCGAGTTTGGACACTTGGACTGCAGGCGCTAGACAAAATAGCCAGTCATGGCGTCCACCCTCTATGCGCAGCACGGAGGATGGACGCTCTGCCTCCTCCGCCATCAGGTAGTAGCACCCAGAGGAATCGTCCACCTCCATGCACCAAATTTGACCCGTGCATGTGCCCGGGATATCTGCTACGTGCTTCAGCCTTCCATCCTGCTCCAAATGGGCGACCTGCTCGCTCAGGTCGGACCGATTCTGCAGCACGACAGGTAGGCCCCCGGCCTGCGTCAATTGAATGGTGGATTCAGTCGGTCGTGCGATCCAATGACGCCTAGACCACTCTTCTGGAATCGATGCGCAGCGGTGATGGCCGGATTCCAAATCGAATTGCCACCAAGCCTTGCTACCGAGTGAGTACAGCTTCGAACCATCCGGACTCCATCGCGGCGTGTCGTATTTCAGCAAGCGGTCGAACTCCGGCTTCGGAGTCAGATTTACAGGCTTTTCAGAACCATCGGCCGCGACGACGAACAGCTCGTCGGGCCGATCTCTACCGAAGGAGGTGTACGCAACATTCGCCGAATCCGGCGACCACGCGTAGTTGATGCCAAAGGCGCTGGCGATATTCGCAGCGAGCACCCTATCCTCTCCGGTCTCGATATCCACAGCGAAAAGCTCAAACAGGCAGTGCTGCAAACTCGCTACATATTCGACGTAGCGCGTACAGGCCACGTGCCGGCCATCGGGCGCGATGCGCCAGTGGCCGGAGGCCCATTGTTGTAGCAGCTTCTTGACGGATCCAGTCGAGAGGCTACTCGGCACAGTCGGCTCGACCTCCGTGGTTGCGTCGGGATCGTTGGATCTGACGTCGATCTTTGGCACGGGGCCGTGCGCATCTTCCCGATAGTCGCGCTCAGCAGGCCAGAGAGGTACTACGATGCCTTCGCCATCGGGCGTCCACACTGGCAGATCAAAGCCAAAGCGGACTAGAACAGGCGCATTCCGCAGCAACTCAACCTCCCCCGTGCCAACGTCCCACAGGCCCAGACATGCCACTCCTTCGTGCCGCACGCAGGCCACCAGCCTGTCGCCCGAAGGCGACCACTGAGCACCCCAGCTTACGCTGCCTTCGGGAAAAGGCCGCATCGACTCCCCAGTGACTGCATCTACGACAACCACGGAACTACCAGCCATTTCCGTAGGAACACCCCACTCGTCAAATCTCGGTCCCCGTGCGCCTTGGGTACGTCTTTGAACGCCAATAGCGAGTTGCCGTCCATCCGGGGACAAGTGAAAGGGCATCCGCCCGGTGGGTTTAGGCAGATCGACGAAAGAGGCGATGGTATTCTCCATGTATTCCCTCCATTGTGGGTAAAAGTAGCTGCGATTCTGCTGTCTTTGGATGGTATATTTTCGCGTTGACAAAGAGTACTGGAGGGTGTTACTGTTGTCAATATAAAAATGACGTATCTATATATTTATATTAATGTTATGAATTATTTTCTTGACGACATTTAGTCGATTGTTTATATTTTATGTACAACAAAAAGATGGGGGCCGCTTACGTAAGCAGTCCCCATCTTTTTGTTTTTTTTACGCTTCCAGAATTGAGCTGATTGCGGGCGCGTAGAACCTGCGCTAGGGCTAGAAAGTTTTTTTATTGCTCCCCTCGCAAAAAAGCATGACTTACGTCTTCGCCGCCATAATCTCAGCAGCCTCAATTTGATCCACTAGCGCGATCGAGTGAATCACGTCGCGGATGTCGGTGATCGGCTGCCGGTTTTCAACCACGCAATCGACGAAGTGCTCGTGCATAGTCAAGACCCCCTCGTAGCGGGGCACATCGTCTTCGGGCACGCCGTCGATTTCCCAGCCGCCGAGGGTGCGCACTCGATTGTCCTCGTGGATTTCGATTTCACTGGGAATTTTCATGTAGCAGCCAACGCCCACGCCGTGCAATTCCGAGCGCAACACCCGCCCGCCAGAGGCGCGGTTGCCGAGCATCACGCCGGTTGCGCGGTTGTCAAAGCGCACCAACGCAGTGTAGTGGTTAAAGCCCTCGCCGCCGAATTTGTCTTGATAGGCTGTAACTTCCACCGGCTCGCCGCCAGCCATGTAGCGCAGCAGATCGACGATGTGGACCAGGTCATTCCACAAGGTGGTGGTGAACTCGTCGGCGCGCTGCGGGAGCTGTTTGTTGAAGGTCGTCGTCGCCAACGACACCGGGCCTTTAGCCCCCACTAGACGCATGGCCTCGCGGGTGACGGCGGTATAGCGGCGTTGCAGACCGACCATCACCCAGACCCCTTGGCGCTCGGCAGCCTCCAAAATCGCCCGCGTCTCGTCGCTGTTAGCCCCAGGCGGCTTTTCAATAAACAGGTGCTTGCCCGCGGCGATGCAGTCGAGGGCCGGTTGCAGGAGCCACTTCTCGTTCATCACGCAATAGACGATGTCTGGGTCGATCTCGTCGAGCATGGCGCGGTGGTCTTGGTACGTGCGCGTAAAGCCGTATTTTGCGACCACTTGCCTGAGACGCTCCTCGTCCAACTCGCAAACCGCAGCCATCTCCACCCGGTCGGCAAGGCGATGGACCGTTGGGTAGTGGGCGCTCTGGCCGCGCCCTCCCGCGCCGATAAATCCCGCTTTAAGCATGATCTTCCCCTTTCTGGCACAAAGCTGTAAAAAAGCGCACGTCAATCCGCGCCAAATCGATAACGCTTTCCACCGGCTCGCCGCTGTACTCGCTGTGAAAGCTGACCGGCCCAGCAAAGTCCAGCCGCTTCAAGGTCTCAATCACCGAAGGCCAATCGACAAAGCCCTGCCCCATCCGCACAACGCCACTGCCGGGCGCGCCCTGCTGGGTAATGCTCAAAGACCGCTGGCGGGCCAGATCCTTAAACGCAAGCAAGCACAAGTGCGAGCGCACAATATCGAGGGCCATGGCAATCGGCTCCCCGCACAGTGACAAATGTCCGGGATCGGCGAAGACGCCCACGTATTGCGGGTCGCAGTCCTTGACGATGTTCATAGCGGCGCAGGAATTGAGGCCCATGGACGCGCCCGAATGATTGTGAATGACGGTCTTGACGCCGTATTTTTCCGACAGCGCTTGAAACCCCTCCATAAAGCCGCGCACCTCGTCTAACTGCGTCCAGTAAGGCACATCCGGCTCCCAGTGCCAATAGCCGAGCTTGACGTGGGCCACGCCTGCATCGCCCAAGGCCGCGTAATACCTTTCCGCATAGTCGATGTCGGGCCGGTTGAAGTCGCCCGGAGCCGTGACCAAGGGGATGCAAAGACCGGCGTCGGCAAAGCGGCGCGCAGCCTCCGGCAGGGCCGTGGCCACATTGTCGGGGTTGACCGGGTAGCCATCGCGCACGCACAAATCGGCCCCCTGCACGCCAATGGACTGCAAGGCGTCGATGATTTGCGGGACATCGAGGCCCTCTAAGTGTTTAGTAAATGCGATATACGTCAGATCCACGATGTGTGCTCCTTTCTCTATATTTGTTTGCTAGTACACGACCGTACCGTTACGCATGGCCATCGAGGTATCAGATGCTTCGACTCCGCTTCGCTTCGCTCAGCATGACCCGGTGAAGCAGAGCACCCACTCTCAGACCACCTCTACTGGCGTGTACTTAGATTTGTTTGACAAAGCGTGGTAAGGGTATCAAAATATCGGCTACGTGCCAACGAACTAAACGGAGCAAGTAGAATTATGGAAGCAATCAAAATGAATCCCAGTACGGCAATCGAGGTCCCCAAGCCGCTCACCCCCACCCAAGTGCAGTCCTTCATCGACGACGGCTATCTCGTCGTGCCGGGCCTAATGGAAGCAGCCGAGCTCGCCGAACTCAAACGCGACCTCGTGGACGTGGCGCGCGGCCGCTACGAGTGCGATAACATCGAGCCGGTCGCTCCCACCCTCAGCGACCAAGCGGTGCTGGAGAGCATCCTCTGCATCCACCAGCCGCACTACGTCAGTCCAGTGATCGAACAGTACGTCCGCCACCCCAAAATCTGCGGTGCCCTGAGCCAGATCACCGCCGCGCACCTGCCCTTTTGGGACGGCAGCGTCAAGTGCATGCAGTCCATGTACTTCGTCAAGCCACCCAACTTCCAGGGGCAGGCTTGGCACCAAGACGAGATCTACATCCCCACGCGGGATCGCTCGCTGATCGGCGCGTGGATCGCCGTGGACGACGCCACCGTGGAAAACGGTTGCCTGTACGTCATTCCGGGGTCGCACCGGCCTGGGTACCTCTACCCGCAGCGGCCCCACGAAAATCCAGACGAGTTCGACTTCGCGCCCGAGAGCTACGGCTTTGACGAGAGCGTCGAGATCCCGGTTGAAGTGGAGGCCGGTGCCCTCGTGTTCTTCAACGGCTATCTCCTCCACCGCTCGTACAAAAACCAAGGCGACACCTATCGCCGCGTCTTGGTCAACCACTACTGCAACGCCTGGAGCCTGTTGCCTTGGAGCATTGAAGAAGGCGAATCGCCCGCTCGCGCCGACCGGCGCAACATCGTGCCCGTGGCCGGCATCGACCCCTACGCCTGGAAGGGCTATCAAACGCCAGCTAAGTCCGTGGGCCTGCGGCATTGCCAAGCCATCGACGAAGTCCGCGCCGCGCGCGATAAGCCCTAACCGTTGACCGCAACGACACACAGCCCCATCGTGCGAGGCTTGACCCTCCGCTCCCTCGGCATCGGCCTGCTGCTGGCCTTTGGAGTCGGCGCAGTGGTTCCCTTCCTCGGCCTCTACGTGCAAGGCTCGAATGCCGGGGCGTACTTCACCAGCCAGATAGCCCATCTCCTCCTCTTCCTGCTCATTTTAGTCGTCAACGCCAGCCTCGGCCCCATCCGCCGGTCTTGGGTCCTCCAGCGCGGCGAACTGGTCGTCATTTTTATTATGACCAGCTTGGCCAACTCGGTCCCTGGACTGCTCAGCTACTGGGTACCACTGGCGTCGAGTCCGTTTTACTACGCCAGCCCCGAGAACAACTGGGGCGAACTGA
>JAGWBY010000053.1:11158-11883 GCA_021295675.1 Candidatus Latescibacterota bacterium
GCGCTGCACGTGGCCACCTTGTGCCTGATGGTCGTCGTGCGCCGGCACTGGGTCGAAAACGAGCGGCTCGTCTATCCGGTGATGCAGCTCCCCCTCGCCATGGTGCAAGACGACGAGCGCGGCTCGCTCATCAAGCCCTTCTTCCGCAACGGAGTCATGTGGATCGGCTTTGCCGTGCCCGTGATCACCGGGACGGTCATCGGCCTGCACGCCTATTTCCCGTTCCTGCCGACGATTGACCTGTTTGTCCCCTTTCCGCTCTTCAGCTCCCGCCTGAGCTTCGCCACCTTGGGCTTCTTCTTTTTGATCCAGCGCGAAGTAACCTTTGGCCTGTGGCTGTTCACTTTGCTCAACAACCTCCAAGAGACCATCTACCGCTCCATCGGCTGGGGCATCGAACAGGAGCCGGCCATCAGCGTGTGGAGCTACGGCCTACCCAGCTTGGTCCACCAAGGTATGGGCGCGATGATAGTCCTAGTATTGGGCGGCTTGTGGGTCGGGCGCGAGCACATCGGCAACGTCTTCCGCAAGGCCCTAAACGGTGCCCCGGATATCGACGACAGCGACGAGATCCTCTCGTACCGGAGTGCGGTCTTGGGCCTCATCGGCAGCGTGGGAGTCCTAGCCGGCTGGCTGTGGCTCCTCGGCATCCCGCTGGCGGGCATCGCAACCCTCTTGTTCTTCATGTTCATAGTGTACATGGCCCTCACGCGGGTCGTGGCCGA